>JACQFT010000202.1 GCA_016199925.1 Opitutia bacterium
CATCGGCTCGAACGGCGCCGCGACCGGCAGCAATGTCGCGACGCTCACACCCGAACTCGGCTACAGCTTCTTCACCATCGCGGGCCTATTGTCGCCGGGTTTCAACGACGGCACGGGCACCGGCGCTCGCTTCCGTGCACCGTTGGGCTCCGTCGTTGACGGCTCGGGCAACGTCTATGTTGCCGATACGGCCAACCACACCATCCGCAAGATCACCTCTGGTGGCGTGGTCACGACGCTGGCTGGTAGTGCCGGCAGCGCTGGCACCACCGACGGCACGGGTAACGTGGCTCGTTTCAACAATCCGAGCAGCATCGCGCTCGCCTCCGACGGCAATCTTTACGTCGCCGATACGAATTCCCAGACGATCCGCAAAGTCACCACCAGTGGCGTCGTCACAACGCTGGCGGGCACCGCCAATTCCGGTGGCTCGACCGATGGCACCGGCTCCGCGGCCCGCTTTAACACCCCCCGCGCCATCACCTTCGCGTCCAACGACGGTAACCTCTACGTCGTCGAAGGCCAGAACATCGTCCGCCAGGTCACACTGGGTGGCGTAGTTTCCACCTTCGCTGGCTTGGCCAACAACTCTGGCACCACGGATGCGACCGGCACCTCGGCTCGGTTCAATAATCCGAACGGTATCGCCGCCCTCGGCAGCAATCTCTTCATTGCCGACACGAGCAACTCGGTCATCCGCCAGGTCACGATCCCTGGAGCTGTAGTCACTACGCCGGTCGGCACGGTGAATTCTTTCAACACGACGGACGGCACAGGCGCCGTCGCGCGCTTCAACGCTCCGAGGGGTATCGCGGCTGCTCCGGATGGCACGCTCTACGTCGCCGACACCAACTCGCAGACGATCCGCAAGATTGCCGCGGGCACGGCGGACGTGACCACAGTTGTTGGCTCGTCCTTCCAGATCAACAGCACCGACGGTGTCGGCACGGCCGTGCGCTTCAACTCGCCGCAGGCGATCTCCACCGACGCCTCGGGCAATCTCTACATCAGCGACACCTCCAACAACACGATCCGCAAAGTCACTGTCGTCACCACGACCTTCACTTCGTCGACGCTGGCGGGTGTTTCGCCCGGCACCGCCGATGGCACGGGCACGGGAGCCAAATTCTATCAACCGCTCGGCATGGCGCGCGATAGCTCGGGCAATCTCTACGTCGCCGACACCCTCGGCAGCACCATTCGCAAGATCACCACGGCCAACGTCGTCTCGACCTTCGCGGGCACGGCTGGTAGCGGCGGCCGAGCCGATGGCACGGGCACCGCAGCGAGCTTTAGTTTCCCGCAGGCGTTGGCCATCGACGCGACGAACAATCTCCTCTTCGTCGCCGACGGCAACCACACGATCCGCCAGATCGATCTTACCAACGCGGCAGTCACGACCATCGCCGGCGGCGGCGCGGGCTTCCAATCCGGATTGGTAGACGCCAACGGAATCAATGCGCGATTGAACTTCCCCGGCGGCATCGTCTTTGATTCGACGACCAACAGTCTCTACGTCGCCGACACGAGCAATCACACGATCCGTCGGGTGTTCCTCTCCTCCGTCGTATCACCTTTTGTGCGCGGCGACGTCATCACGGTCGCCGGCACGAATACCCAGGGAAACACCAACGGCACGGGCAACGCCGCGCGCTTCAACTCTCCACGCGGCATCGCGGTTGATTCTTCCGGCAATGTCTTCGTCGCCGACACCAGCAACGCGACGATTCGCAAGGTCGTTTCGGGCTCCGTTGCCGATGCCGGCGTCGTGACGACGTTTGCAGGCGCGAATAGTCAGTTCTCGGTTACCGATGGCACGGGCACCACGGCGCGGTTCAACTCGCCACGCGGTATCGTCTTCGATCCGACGACGCAGAACTTCTACACGACGGAATCGGGCAACGTCGTCCGCCGGATCACGTCAAGTGGCACCGTTACGAGCCTCGCGGGTGGCGTCAATCTAGTGAACAACATTGATAGCACAGGCTCAGTCGCGCGGTTTAACGCTCCGACTCAGCTTTCAGTCGATAGCAATGGAGTCCTTTTTGTTGTGGATACCCAGAACAGCACTATTCGCCGCGGCTTTAGTTCCGCCGCGCTCGCGATCACCACGCAACCGATTAGTCAAAATGTCATTCCCGGAGCCAATGTATCATTCACCGTCGCCGCGACGGGAACGGGAATCACATTCCAGTGGCAGAGAAACGGCGTTGATATTTCCGGACAAACGTCCGCGACCCTCTCGCTGACTAACGTCCAAGGATCCGATGCCGCCCCTTACACCGTTAAAGTCTCCAATTCTGTTGGCACCATTGTTTCAAACCAAGCCGGGCTGACACTGCAAGCGCAGGCCGTAAATGATAATTTCGCCAATGCGGCGCAGCTCATAGGTCTTAATGGAGCAATCCAAAATTCCAACGCGGTCGTCTTTTCCACGGCAGGCGCGACCAGTGAGCCAGGCGAGCCCACGAATTTTAGTGCGAACGCCACCAATGCTTCTCTCTGGTATCAGTTTGTCCCAGTGGTTAGTGGACTCGCTACGTTCGACACTTTTGGTTCTCTTAATAATAACGATACTGCAATCACAGTTTATACCGGCACGAGCTTCGCCGACCTGACCTTTGTTGCCGCAAACAACGACGCTGAAGGCACACTGCAAAGCAAGATAACGATTCCAGTAACCGCTGGAGTCGCTTACTTCATCCAAGCCGGCACAAATTCCGGTCTACGCGGAAGTATCGTGCTGAACTTCTCCGTCGCCGTATTGCCCGCGCCCTCGGCTGCGGTCGTCATCGCCGGCCAGCCGGCGACGTTCGCCATCACGCTCGATCCCGCGCAGAACACCTTCGGCGCGCAATGGAGCCGCAACGGCGGCGATCTCGGCGGCGCGACCTCGGCCACGTTCAGCCTCCCGGCGGCCACCGGCGCCGACACCGGCGTCTATCTCGCGGGCCTCACGCAGAGTCTCAGCGCGCCCAACTACGCCTTCAGCCAGCCGGCCTATCTCCTCGTCGGCGACACCGGCAGCACGACGCAGCTCGACCGCTTCGACGGCCTCGCCATCAGCGCCAACTGGCTGCCGAATCCGCTGATCTTCCTGCCCTCCACCGAGGCCGGCTACTCCGTCAGCGACCAGTTGCAGTTCACCACCGCCAGCACGCCGGCGATCCCGATCGACCGCGCGCTGGAGAACGCCACCCGCCTGCCGCTCGACCGCGACTGGTCGGTCGTCACCCGCCTCGGCCTCGGCACGCAAGCCCAGTTCAACGGCATCGCGGGCTCGGGTCTCCCGCGCCGCGCCGGCCTCTCGCTCGGCGTCTTCAGCCCCGCCAACTCCCTCGACGCGCTGAACGTCGGCGCGCGCATCGCCAACGACGGCTCCGGCACCGTCGTGCGCCAGTTCTTCGCCGACTTCGACCAAGGCGGCGGCGGCACCTCGACCGGCAGCGCCCTCGGCGCGACGCAGACCAACGTGCTCGTGCGCCTCGACTACCACGCCGCCACCGGCCAGATCACCTCGTCCGCCGCCGGCGCCACCGGCTTCACGCCGCTCGCCTCGGCCAACGTGATCAGCGCCTGGGGCCTCAACCGTTCGCAGTCGCTGCGCGTCGTCGTCCGCGCATTCTCCGCGCGCCTGGCCGTGACGCCCGGCACGGTGTTCGCGGATGATTTCGGGGCCGTCATCACGCCGCAGGTCATCACCGCCCAGCCCGCCAGCCGGGTCGCCAGCCGCGGCAGCGACGTCACGCTCTCGGTCGCCGCGACCGGCGCGACCGCGTTCCAGTGGTTCCGCGACGGCACCGCCGTGACCAACAATGCGACCGCCACCACCGCCGCGCTCAACCTGACCGGCCTCAGCGGTGCCGATGCCGGCGCCTACACCGTGCTCGTCACGACCGCCACCGGCAGCGTCACCAGCGCGACGGCGAATCTCGAGGTGAACCAATTCGAGCTCACCACCGCGCCCACCCACCAGACCGTCGCGGCCGGCGCGACCGCGACCCTGGCCGTCACGACCGCCGGCACCGGTTCGTTCACCTTCCAATGGTTCCGCAACGGCGTCTCGCTCGGCGCCACTCCGGCGAGTGCGCAGACGGCGACCCTGGTCATCGCCGCCGCCGCGACCACCGACGAGGGTTACTACACCGCGACGGTCTCCGACGGCACGACCACGCTGACCACGCGCCCCGCGCTGCTCGCCCTCACCGACGACCCGAACGTGTTGCGTCTCGCCAGCAGCCAGCCGACGGCTGAGTTCAGCCTAGTGCAGCAACCAAGCCGGGTCTATCTTGACGGGCAAGGTCGCTTGCTTGTCGCCGATCCGTTCAACCTTGCGAGCGCGAACACCGTGAACGGACAACGCCTCGACGCCTTGCTGCGGCTCGACGCCGCGACCGGCGCGGCTGATTCGGCGTTTGCTCGCTTCCCGCAGTTGGCCGTGGCCACCGCGGCAGTCCCGCAACCGGACGGGACGACCATCGTGGCTGGTTCCGCCGAGGGCGACCTCGCGGGAGCCACGCCGCGTTACCGTTTGTTCCGCTATCGCGCCGATGGCACGCTTGATCCGAATTACCGCGGTGCGATCGTCAGCAATTTCGCCCGGTTCATCACTCGTTTGCCGGATGGACGGCTCTTGATCACGGCCGCTTTTGCGAGCGCCCCGGAAAATACGGAGCCTGGTGCGGTCGACATCTCTGTCGTCAACCGCTTCCTCCCCGACGGCACCAGAGACGCCACGTTCACCCCGCCGGTGCTGAGCGCCGGAGCCTTCGTGAACAACGAGCCCAAAGTGGACAGTCAGGGCCGCATCATCATCGCCGGCAAGTTCACGACGGTGAACAGTGTCGCCCGCAACAGCATCGCCCGCCTGCTCCCCGACGGATCGCTGGATTCAACCTTTGTGCCGAGCGGTTTCGTCGTTGATTCGGTGTCGCAAGGCTTTCGCTCCGCCGTCCCCGTCGCAGGCGACAAGGTCCTGATCGGCGGCCGGCGCCTTGACATCGGCGGCACTCACTTTGCGGTCGCCCGGCTCAATGCCAACGGTTCGCTCGACCCGACCTTCACGCTGGTATCGCCTCTCAGTTTTGGTTTCGCCACCACGTCCTCTAATAACACCCGCAATATCGCGACGCTGCCCGGGGGCCGGTTCTATACGGCCACCGAAAATCAGATCATCCGCTTCTTCGACGATGGCACGATGGACAACAGCTTTACTCGCGTGGTGGGCCCCTCGTTTCACGTCTTCACACAGTTGGCGACACTGGAGGATGGCACGATCTTTACTGCGTTGGGCGTGCCCGCCACCCAAGGAAACGTGACTCGTGCGTCCGTGTTTCGGATCAACCCCGATGGATCATTCGACCCCGCTTTCACAGCGCCGGAATTCTCGCGGCAGTCGTTCCCGACCATCGCCTTGCCCCAGCCTGACGGAGCCGTGATCGTGGGCGGCGGCGGCCTGTTTGCAGGCGGACAACTCGCTGCTGGCGGCTTTAATCGCGTCGGCGGCGTGGCTCGGGCCGGCTTGGCACGGATTCTCGCGAGCGGGGCGGTGGACGCAGGCTTCAACGCCGTTGCGCCTGCCGGATTGGACACCCTGCTCGCTGGCGGGCTCGCCAGCGACGGCAAGATCTACGCGCTCGTCAGCGGCACCACCAAGGACGAATTCCTGACCGATATTCCGACCAGCGCAGTGGTGCGATACAATGCCGACGGCTCGCTGGACACTGGTTTCGCGGTCTCGGCGTCCGCGTTTGGCGACTTGTCGGGGACGAGTCTTCGTGTGCAAGGCAACCAAGCCTATCTGTTCCGCAATTCGGCCTCTGACATTCAAGCTGGTCGGGCCTTCGCCGTGCGCTTCAATACCGACGGAACTACTGACAACACTTTCAGTGCGCCGGCCGGAGCGTTGGGGGCGACGGACCTAAATTTGTCGCAGGCCCTGCTCGCGCCGTTCGACCCAATTGCCGCTTTGCCCGGCGGCGGGTTCCTGATCGTCACCTCCGACGGCCCGTTCGCCGTCACGCAGACGACGCTAAACGTGACATTGAAAAAACTAAATCTGGGCGGCACTTACGATGCCACGTTCGTTGGCCCGACGATCAGCAACGTGCCAGTCGCTCCGACGAACAACTCGATCAACTTTATCACCACGCTGGGCGTCGCCTCCGCTCCCTTCACGGCGGCGACGGTGCTGGCCAACGGCAGCATCCTCGTCGCGGGCCGCACTGGCGCCTACGGCGCCGTCAGCGCCCCCGGCGGCGTGGCGCTGCTCGATGCCACCGGCGCGCCGAGCACCGCCTTCGCCACCGCCCTCGGCGCCGGCCCGCAGAATCTGCGGACCGCCAACACCCCGGCCCGCGTGGACAAATTCCTCGTGCAGGCCAGCGGCAAAATTCTCGTCACGGGCTCGTTCGACACCTGGGCCGGCAAACCCGCGCCCGGCATCGCGCGCATCAACGCCGACGGCTCGCCCGACCCGACCTTCTTCGCCGGCGTCAGCTACTACAACTATCTGCCCACGCCGACCGATCTCGTCCCGGCCGGCGGCAACGCCTTCTGGCTCCTCGGCCAGTATCGCCGCGGCGTCGAGGGCTGGCCCTTCGCCGTCAGCCGCGTGGAGTTCCCGCCCGCGCCCGCCATCGGGGCGAACCCGACGGATCAGACCGTAGTCTTCCGCGGCACGGCGACCTTCGCCGTCGCGCCGACCGGCATCGGCCCCTTCACCTTCCAGTGGCGCAAGGGCGGGGTGGACCTCTCCGGTCAGACCGCCTCGACCCTGACGATCACCAACGCGCAGTTCTCCGACGCCGGCGGCTACTCGGTGCTCATCACCAATGTCAACGGCTCGACCCCGAGCAATTCGGCGACACTGACGGTGATCGACGGCTTCGAAGCCTATCGCACGGCGAACTTCGACACCCCCGAACTCGCCAATGCCACCAGGAGCGGTGCCACGGCCGTCTTCGGCTTCGACGGCCTCACCAACCTCGTCAAATACGCGCTCGGATTGCCGGCCAAGACCGACACCGTCGCGGGCCTGCCGACGCTGACGAACGACGGCACGAACTGGATCTACACCTTCACGCGCCCGAAGACGACGACCGACCTCGACTACGCCGTCGAGGTGAACACCGACCTGACGAATCTCGCCGGGTGGACGACGACCGGCGTTTCCGCCCTGGAGCCCGTTTCGTCCACGACGACCACCGAGACGTGGCGCGCCCGCTTCCCCGCGGCCGGCAACCCCCGGCTCTTCGTCCGGCTGCGCGTCACTCAGGCCGCCGCCTCCATCCAAGTCGACTAACCGGACCCGACCCATGAAAAATCCCCTCCTGCTCCTCCCGTTGCTCAGCGCCCTCGCAAGCCTGTCGGCTTCGGTTTCATATTCGCCGCCGGCCGGCGGCGTGACCGTCACGGTGCCGACCGGTTTGACGCAACACGTCTCGCTGCCGCTCCTCCACGCGGCGGTTGGGCCGGGCGCGATTCGCGGCCGCATCGACTCGCTCGCCACCGGCGCCATCAATGTGCCGACTGCCGGTTGGACCGCCGGGGCGTTCTCCGATCCCGCCAATCCTTACTACCTGCGCATCATTTCCGGCACCGCCGCCGGCCGCCTCTTCATGGTCACGACGACGGCCAACACCGCGACCCAGCTCAACGTCTTCAACGACAACTTCGACCTCGCCCAGCAAGGCATTGCGACCGGCGCCAATGGCGATGTTTACGAACTGGTCCTCGCCGACACGCTGCTCACCCTCTTCGGCACGACTACCCTCCAAGGCGGAGTTGACGCCGTCTCCGCCGACGTTGTCCAAGTGTGGGGGGGCGCTTCGTGGCTGGTGTTCTATTTCAACACCACCCGCAGTCGCTGGGAGCTGAACACCGACAATGCCGGCACCCCGAGCCGCAACAACTTCGTGCTCCGCCCGGACCGCGGCATCATGATCGCCCGCCGGGCCGCGACGGATTTGAATTTCGTCGTCACCGGCCGCGTGCCCGAGACGGCCCCGAAGCTCAGCCATCTTCGCCCGGGCTTCTCCTCGCTCAGCCTCGGCGTGCCCGCCGCCGTCAGCCTCGGGACGCTCGCCCTCCAGACGCGCGCCCTAGGTTGGCAAAGCGGCACTTCCGGCACGGCGGCGGTGAGCGCCGACCTGGTCCAGGTGTGGGGCGGCGCTTCGTTTCTCACCTTCTATTTCGACAGCGTGAATTTGCACTGGCAGCTCCTCGGCGAGACCAGCCAAACCAACCGAGATTCCTTCGTGGTCCCCGTCGGCCGCCCCGTCATGATCCGCCGCGGCGCGGCCGCGGCAACTCCCGCCGAGTCGCTCGTGCCCATGGTCTTGCCCTACACGATCGTCACCGACGGCTCCGTGAATTAATCTTGCCTCCCTCCCGGCCTGTTGAACACCCTTTGCAGAACACCGAAGGTTCCGCCCCCATTTCCATGCGAAAGACGATTTCCCTCTCCTGCCTTATCCTCGCTCTGATCGGCGCGAAACTTTCGGCGCAGGTCATCGTGGTGCTCGATAATTTTAACTCGGGAACTGTGACCGGCACGGTGATTACTGCCAACCCGGGACCGAGTAGTTGGGTCGGCGTTGGGAGGGTAATCCAAAACGCTGACTCTATCACGGTCGGAGCCGGCGCACTCGACGACCAGGGTTGGGGTGTCAGTAACATTTCGGTCAATGCCACCGGAACATTGGTCTTCCAGCTCACCGCCCAGCTTTCGGCTTTGCCCGCGAACTTAGCTCCCTCCCTCGTCCTACAGCTTATCGACACGAATTTGAACACGGCGGTGGCGAGCGTCAGCACCAGCCTGTTTTCGACCAGCAGCCTCACGACCGTCAATAGCGGCGCCTTTCAGCTCTCAGGCTCGTTCGACTTCAGCCAGATCACGGGCTGGACCTTTGGCGGTGGCACGACTGGCATCAACGCCCTCAATATCACCTTCGACAATCTCGCTCTCGCCGTCCCCGAGCCGTCGACTTACGCGCTGCTCGCGCTGGGCTTGGGGGTTGTCGCTGTGCCGGTGCTCCGGCGCCGCCGTTCCTGAGCCTGGCGAAAATCCCTAGGGTTCTCCGGCCGGCCTAATCGCCGGCCTTGCTGTTTCCGGCGATCAAAGACCGCGGAGCTTTTCCCGGGCGTGGTTGAATCCTGTGGGAGCGTGCTTGCGCGCGACAGTCGCGACCTGGGTCGCTCCCACAAAAAGACCGGACAAGAGCTGCCTTGGTCGAATCTCCCGACCAAGCTGACGCCGCGAGGAACGGCCCGCATCACTCAGAGCTTACCCGGGGAAAATTGCTTCCGTTGGGCCGCTTGCCCGGCGAGGAACCGGGCCACGTCCGCCGGCGTGTCGAGATCGGCGGGGTCGGAGATCTCCAGCGTGGTCGCATCGGCCGCGTTCGCCTGCACCACGGCCCGCGCCCCGACGTCGCCGCGCAACCCGCCCAGCGCCGCGAAATGCCGGCGCAGAAACAGCGCGGGCGGCCCGAGGTTGGCACCCGCTCTGGCCAGCACGATGCCCCGGCCGGAATCGTGTTGCCGCTGCCTCAGACGGGCCACGAGGTCGGCGCAGAAATGCGGCTGGTCGGCCAGCGCGACGACGGTGGCCTCGATCTTCGGCGCCGCCGCCGTCAGCGCCCGCAGGCCGCAGCCGAGCGACGGACCCAGGCCCTTGGCCCAGTCCCGGTTCTCCGCGATCAGCACCGGCAGGTCCGCCAGCAACGGCCGGACGAGCTCTGCGTGCGCCCCGATGACCACCACCACCGGCCGCGCCGACGAACTCAGCGCGGCCAGCGCGGCGCGGCGCACGAGCGGCACGCCGTCGATTTCCAGCAACTGCTTCGGCCGGCCCATCCGCGTCGAGCCTCCCGCCGCGAGCAACACCAGTCCGCATTGCAGGGTTTCTTCAGTCATGGATGGGTCGGGCGCGCTCGCGCAGATGAATCGGTTCGCGCGCGCTGAGCCGCGCCAGCATCTCCGCGAGGATCGCCAGCGCCACCGCCTCCGGCGTCGTGGCCCCGAGGTCAAGCCCCACCGGCGCGTGCAGCCGCGCGCGCATCTCCGGTGTGAGCGCCAGCCCCTCGCCTGCGAGCGTGGCGAGGATGCGCTCGGCGCGCTGCTTCGGCCCGAGCAGGCCGAGGTAGGCGAGCGGTTGCGGCAGCAGCGCGCGCAGCAGCGGCATGTCGTCCCGGTAACGGTGCGTCATCACCACGGCCAGCGCGCGGGGAGCGAGCGCCGTGGCCGCGCCGAGCTCGCCCTCGCGAAACGTCGCGAGCTCGTCGGCCTCGGGAAACCGCGCCGCCGTGACGTAGGCCGGCCGCGAATCCGCCACCGTGACGTGCCAGCCCAGCTCCTTCGCGAAACGCACGAGGGGCCGCGCGTCGTCGCCCGCGCCGAAGATCGCCAGCCGCGTGGGCGGGGGGATGCGCTCGCGGAATATCCCGATGCCACCGGTGGCTGACGCGCGTTCGGTGGCTTTGTGGGGATGCGGCGCCCCCGCCGCGTCTCGGCCCAAATCCGGGGCGGGGGCGCCCCGGCTCCATCCAGCCAGCCGCGTGCCGGTTGCCTCGCCGGTGTGGACGATCTCCAGTTCCGTCTCCCGCCCGGCGGCAAGATTCTCCCGCACCACCGCCGCCCACGCCGGCGCGGCGGCGAGCGGCTCGATGAACACCCGCACGACGCCGTGGCAACCTAGTCCCGTGCCCCACACCAGATCGTTTTCCGTCGTCGTGTCGTAAACGACCGTTTCGGCGCGGCCCGTCGCGAGCACTTGCCGCGCGCGGGCGATGACGTCGTCCTCCAGACAGCCGCCGCTGATCGAGCCGACGCGCGTGCCGTCGGCCAGGAGCAGCAGGCGCGCGCCCGGGCGGCGGTAAGACGAGCCCGCGACGCTGACCAGCGTGGCCAGCACCGCCGCCTCGCGCGGGCGCTGCGCGAGGGCCGCGAGGATCGACTGGAGTTCGCGGCTCATCGGAAAATCAATTTCGCCGCCGCGAACACGAGCACGACGGCGAGCGCGCGCTGCAGGGCGCGTTGCCCGATGGCGAAGGCGCCGACGGAGGAGCCCGCCAGCGCGCCGGCGAAACCCGCGCCCACCAGCGTGAGCGTGCCCGGGTGGAGCTCCGCGCCTTGGTGCAGCCGGCCGGCGAGTCCGGCGAGCGAGTTGGCGACGATAAAAATCGCGGAGACGGCCGAGGTCTGTTTCGCCGTGCCCCAACGCGCGAGCAACAGCACCGGGCTCAGGAAAATTCCGCCGCCGACGCCGACCATTCCCGAGAGCAGGCCGATGCCCGCCCCGGTGCCGAGCCGCACGGCCACTCCGGGGACGGGAGGCGTTTCGCCGAGGGCGGCGCCGGGCGCGACCCAGAGCAAGCGCAGCCCGCTCACGAGCAGCACGCCGCCGACGAGCCAGTAATACACCGGGTCGGTCAGATGCAGGCGCGAGCCGACGAAGGCGAGCGGCACCGAGCCGGCAAGGAACGGCCAGGCGAGGCGCCACGAGAAATGGTGCGCGAGCCGGTAGAGCACGAACGACGTGCCGGCGACGACGAGGTTGATCAGCAGCGCCGTGATCGCCACCTCACGCGGCAGCAGCGGCGACAGAGCCAGCAGCGCCAGATAGCCCGACGCGCCGCCGTGGCCGACCAGCGAATAGACCAGTGCGATGAGCGCGACGCCGAGGGGAAACCAGAGGGAAGAGCTGTCGATCATGGCTGGAGCGGGTCGTCAAGCGGGATTCCCCGAAGCTTGCTTTGGCTTGGTTGGAGCCTGTGGGAGCGTGCTTGCACGCGACTGTCGCGACCAAGGTCGCTCCCACAAAAACCAGACAAAAGGTGAAGGCGGTCGCACTCGTCGACGTCGCGGCGCACCGGGCCGGTGCGCCCTACCCGCGCTACCGCGCGAAACTTGTTGGCAGTTTTCAATCTGAGAGTTCTTGCGGGCATTTCCTCAGGCGGATCGGGGCCGGGCTTTCAGCGCGAGGTCCACGCCGCCGGCGAGCGAGTAGGCGTGCGGCCAGCCTTCGCGGCGCAGGCGCCGGGCGAAATTGCCGCTGCGGAGGCCGCGCCCGCAGACGAAGAGATGCGGTTGCTCGCGGTCGAGCGCCGCGAGCCACTCGGCGGCGCGCGAGAGCGGCTGGTGCCGCCACGGCGTTGAGCCGAGTTCGACGAGCGGCCGCGGCTCGTGGTCCTCGCGCAGATCGACGACGGTCCACCGGGAGAAGTCACGGCCCGGCGCGAAGGGATCGAGATCAATCTCGGTCGGCGGAGCGCCGTCGCCGCAGACGGGGCAATGCGGATTGGCGGCGCGTTTGATCCGCGTGGTGGCGAGCGTGCGCAGGTCGAACAGCAGCACGGCGTCGCTGAGCGGTTCGCCGAGGCCGAGGAGAAACTTGATCGCCTCGCCCGCCTGCAGCGCGCCGAACACGCCGGGCACGACGCCGAGCACGCCGGCCTCGGCGCAGGAGCCGACGCAGCCTTCGGGCGGAATCTCGGGCCACACACAGCGCAGGCAGCCGCCCGCTTTCGCCGGATCGTAGAGGTGAAGCTGGCCCTCGAACTGGTAGAGGCTCGCCTGCACGAGCGGCTTGTTCATCGCGACGGCGGTGTCGTTGAGGAGAAACTTCGTGGCGAAGTTGTCGGTGCAATCCAGCACCAGATCGTAGTGTTGGAACAGACCCGGCGCCGACTCGGCCGTGAGCCGTGCGCCGTGCGCGCGGACGGCGATGAACGGATTCAGCCGTTGGGCGAAACGGGCGGCGAGCGCGGCCTTGGGTTTGCCGACATCGCGCGCGGCGAAGAGCACCTGCCGGTGGAGATTCGTCGCCTCGACGCGGTCGAAATCGCAGAGGCCGAGCGTGCCCACCCCGGCGGCGGCGAGATAGGGGATCGCCGCGCAGCCGAGCCCGCCCGCGCCGACGACGAGCACGCGCGCCGCTTCGAGTTTCGCCTGCCCGGCAGCACCGACTTCGTTCAGTCGGATTTGTCGCGAATAAAAATTCTCCTCGGTGACGGGCGCTTCGCCCGGCGTCACGTCGCTGCCGATCCAGCCGGAGTCGCCGTCGGCAAAGTGTTCCTTTTTCCAGATCGGCACGCGGCGCTTGAGCTGGTCGAGAATCCATTCGCACGCCTCGAACGCTTCGCGGCGGTGCGGCGCGGCGACGCCGATCCACACGGCGGTGTCGCCGACGGCGAGGCGGCCGACGCGGTGGACGCAGCGGGCCTCGAGCAGGCCGAACTGCGCGGTCGCCTCGGCGAGGAGGGCGCGGCCCTCGGCGAGCACGAGTTCGTCGAACGCCTCGTAGTCGAGCGCGACGACGGTGCGGCCGGCGTGGTCGTGGCGCACCTTGCCGTCGAAGGCCACGAAGCCGCCGGCGCCCGCGGCTGCGAGCACGGGGGGCACGATGGGGTCTCTCGTGAGCGAAAACATGGTCAGCCGCCGGCGACGGGCGGGATGAAGACGACGGTGTCGCCGGACGCGAGGGGGCGGTCCAGCGGGGCGAACGCGCCGTTGACGGCTGCGCGCACCATCTCGGGTGCGAGGGTGAAGCGGTGGCGCGCCTGCAACTCCGCATAGAGCGCGGCGGGCGTGGTCGCGGCGCTGGCGAGGGATTCTTCGCCGAGCCCGCGTTGCTCGCGGAAGACGGCGAAATACTGGACCTTGAGCTGGAGGAGATCAGGCACGGGAGGGAGTCAATTGGTCAGCAGAACGGTTTGGTTGAAGTGGAGGGACCGGCTCCGTCCGGTCCGCGAGTTGCGGGAAGACGGACGACATTCTGCTGGCCAGCAGAATCCCTCCAAGGCGGCGTTGTGGTCGTGAATCGCATCGAGATCGGTTGAAAGCCCGGGGTTCCGCGTCGGGATCAAAGCCGACCCGCTCCGCTCCACGGGAGAAATTGACACTCGATGGACTGGCCGGCGGCGAGCGTTTCGAGGTCGGCGGGGAAAAGGGCGAGGGCGTGCGCCTGCGCGAAGCTGCCGAGCATGTGCGACGCGCGCTGGCCGAGCGGAGTCGCGCGCCATCCGGCCGCATCGGACGTGAGCGTGACCGGCACGAACTCGAGGCGGCCGGCGGTCTTCCGGATCGGGAAAGGCGAAAACGGAAAACGTGACGAGCGCCGACAGCGGATTGCCCGGCAGACCGAAGACCGCGGTCTGGTGGCCGGCGCGCTCGCGGACTCCGAAAAAGAATGGTTTGCCCGGTTTGATCGCGACGCGCCAGAGGCGGCGCTCGACGCCGAGCTGTTGCAGCGCCTCTTTCACGGCATCGTAGGCGCCGACGGACACACCGCCGGAGGTGATGACGACATCGTGGGCGTCGAGCAGCGCGGCGAGCGCGGCGACGGTGGGCGCGAGCGTGTCGGGCACCGAGCGGACATCAAGCGAGGCGAGGCCGGCGAGCCGGAGCGCGGCGGCCAGACCGGCGCCGTTCGATTCGTAGATTTGCGCGTCGCCCAGCGGCTGGCCGGGCGCGATGAGTTCGCTGCCGGTGACGAGCAGGCCGACGCGCGGCGCGCGGGCGACGGAGATTTGCGCGAGGCCCAGTGTGGCGGCGAGCGCGCAGAGCGGCGGCGTCAGCGGTTGCGTCCGGCGGGCGACGAGGTCGCCGCGGCGAAATTCTTCGCCTTGGCGGCGGATGCATTGGCCGGGCGAGATGCCGGGGGAGAGGCGGAGAATTTCCCCGCGTGGCTCCACGTCCTCCTGCATCACGACGGCGGCGGTGCCGGCGGGCAGCGGCGAGCCCGTGAGCACGCGGGCGGCGAGCCCCGGGGTGAGTTCGCGGCCGCGCAACGCCTCGCCGGCGGGGACGATCATGCCGAGCGAGAGATCGGCGCCGCCGTCGCGGTTCGCGCGTTCGACATCGGCGGCGTGGATGGCGTAGCCGTCCACCGCGGTGTTGTCGAAGCGCGGCAGATCGAAGGGGGCGACGAGGTCTTGCGCGAGGATCCGGCCCGGAGCGTCGGCGCCCGCGATCGTCTCGGGTCCGAGGCGGCCGGCCTCGGCGAGCACGGCGGCGAGCGCGTCGGCGTAGGAGGTGAGGGAAGGGTCAGGTGGCATGGCGACTCGTGGGGACGCGGCGCCCTCGCCGCGTCTCGGTTTGTTTGGATCGGAAGGTCCGGGGAGCGCCGGCGTCTCGCCGGCTGGCTCGGGCGTCCC
>JACQFT010000203.1 GCA_016199925.1 Opitutia bacterium
CAGCGGGCTTGCGCAAGTCACGTCTCCAACGCACAGCGGGTGCGCCTTTCCTGCCTAAACGGGCCTGTTATTTTTTCTTCTTTTCGGCGCTGTAGCCCTCGATGAGGCGTGCGACGACCGCCGTCCAACCCGTTTGGTGGTTCGCGCCAAGACCCAAACCGGTCTCGCCGTGGAAGTATTCGTGAAACAAAACGAGGTCCTGGTCGACCTGGCCTTGCTTGTAGCGCTCCTCCGTTCCGTGGCACGGACGTGCTCCGTCGGCACCGGGCACGAACAGTGCAATCATCCGCTTGGCCAATTCCTGCGCCGCTTGCGCGAGGTTGATCTTGTTGCCGCTGCCGGTCGGGAATTCGACGAGAAACGTGTCACCGTAGTAGTGGTGATAGCGCTCAAGGGCCTCAATGAGCAGGAAGTTGGTCGGGAACCAGATCGGCCCGCGCCAGTTCGAGTTGCCGCCGAACAGACCGGTGTCGGATTCGCCCGGCACGTATTCGACGCGATACTCTTCGCCGCCGGCGTGGAGGATGAAGGGCTTCTCCGCATAGACGCGCGACAACGAGCGCACGCCGTAGGGCGAGAGAAATTCCTTTTCATCGAACACGTAGCTGAGCACGCGCGCGAGGCGCTCCTTCGACGGAATGGCCAGCAAGCGACGTCCGCCCGCCGCGCCTTTCGACATGTAGGAAATGTCGGCCGCGAGGTCTTTGCGGTTTTCGAGAAACCACCGCGTGCGCTTGGCGAAGCCGGGCAACTGGTCGAGGCGCTCTTCTTCGATGAACTCCACCGCGAAGAGCGGGATGATACCGACCATCGAGCGCAGGCGCAGCGGATGGGATTTCCCTTCGAGCAGCAGCTGGTCGTAATAGAAGCCGTCTTCTTCGTGCCAGAGGCCGGTGCCACCGAGGTGATTCATGGCGTCGGCGATGGACACGAAATGCTCGAAGAATTTCGAGGCGATGTCCTCGTAAGCCGGGTCCTGCTCGGCGAGCTCCAGTGAGATCGCGAGCATGGTGCTGCAATAAAACGCCATCCACGCCGTGCCGTCCGCCTGGTCGAGGTGGCCGCCCGTGGGCAACGGTTTCGAGCGGTCAAACACGCCGATGTTGTCCAAGCCGAGGAAGCCGCCGGAGAACAGGTGGCGGCCGCCCGGGTCCTTGCGGTTCACCCACCAGGTGAAGTTGACGAGCAGCTTCTGGAACACGCGCGACAGGAACACGCGGTCGCGCGCGCCGCGCGCGCCGGTCATCTTGTAGACGCGGAAGCACGCCCACGCATGCACGGGCGGATTCACGTCGGAGAAATTCCACTCGTAGGCCGGGATCTGGCCGTTCGGGTGCATATACCACTCGCGCAGGAAAAGATTCAGCTGGTCCTTCGCGAAGTCCGGGTCGATGCGCGCGAACGGGATCATGTGGAACGCCAAGTCCCACGCGGCGAACCACGGATACTCCCACTTGTCCGGCATCGAGATGACGTCGCGGTTGTAGAGATGCGGCCAGTCGGAATTGCGGCCCCGGCGCCGCGAGGCGGGCGGCGTCGGCTGCGCCGGATCGCCTTCGAGCCACTCCTCGACGATGAAATGATAAAACTGTTTCGACCACAGCAGGCCGGCGAAGGCCTGCTTGGCGACGTTGCGGTCCTCCGGCGGAATCTCCGCCGGCAGCACGGCGGCATAAAACTCCTCGGACTCGCGGCGGCGGTCCGCCACGATCCGGCTGAACTCCTCGCCGAACGCTTTCGCCGGCGCGACTTTCGCCGAATACAGGCGCGCGCGCACGACGCGCGTCTCGCCCGCGGCGAGATCGAGCACGCAGTGCGCGGCGGCCTTCGTGCCCTCGCGCTTCGGGTTCACGGCGCCCTTCTGGCCGCGCACGACGTAGTCGTGGAACGCGTCCTTCACATAGGGGCTCGCGTTGGTGCTGTTGAACAGACGCTCCACGTTCGTCTCGTTGTCGGTAAAGAGAAACGGCGCGAGCCCGTTCGTGAGCGGTTCGACCTCGAAATAGAGATGCCCCAGCGTGACGTGGTGCGACACCAGCCGGCCGAGGCCCGACTGCTGCATGCGCGGTTTCACCGAGCCGCTCTCCTGCTTGTTGCCCCACGACCAACTGTTCCGGAACCACAGCGTCGGCAACAGGTGCATCGTCGCGCGCTCGGGACCGCAGTTGGTCACGGAGATTTCGATCAGCACATCGTCCTGCCCGGCCTTGGCGTATTCCACCGAGACGGAGAAGTAGCGGTTCTCGTGGAACGCGCCGGTGTCGGCCAACTCGAACTCCGTGTCCTTGCGGCCGCGGCGGGCGTTCTCCTCGCGCAGGCGCGCGTAGGGATACTCCATCTGCGGGTAGTGGTAGGTCGCCCGCATGTGGCTGTGCGTCGGCGTGCTCGCCGTGTAGAAATAGGCCTCCTTGACGTCCTCGCCGTGGTTGCCCTCGGGGCCGCTCAGGCCGAAGAGCCGCTCCTTGAGCATCGGGTCCTTGCCGTTCCACAGCGCCAGCGCGAAACACAGGCGGCACTCGCGGTCGGTGATGCCGAGCAGGCCGTCTTCGCCCCAGCGATAGGCGCGGCTGTTCGCCTGCTCGAAGGAAAAATATTTCCACGCCTCGCCGTCGGGCGAGTAGTCCTCGCGGACCGTGCCCCACTGGCGCTCGGACAGGTAGGGGCCCCAGCGCTTCCAATTGCTTTTGCGGCTCGCGTCGTCGGCGAGGCGCAGGTGTTCCGGCGTGGTCGGGCGGGGTAGCTTTTTCACCCCGCGACACTACAGGTCGCCCCCGGCTTGGCACGGAAAATTTTCCGCCGCGCCCGGATTACAGCAATTGCCTGAGCGCCGCGGCGCCGGTCTTGCCGGCCACCAGGTAGATGTTGGCCTCGTCGGTCCAGGCCGCCACGACGGCGCCCTTGCGGTCGATGATCATCGGCTTGGCGCTATCCGTCAGCTCCGGGAAATCCACGCGCCGCGCGACGTAGCAGTGGAACCAGGCGCCGTTGCGCTTGAAGCACACTTCGATCAGGTCGTGCCCCTCGTAGTTCAAGGTGCGGCACCCGCTCGCGCGCATCCCGGCGAAGTCGACCGAGAGCCCGTGGCTGAGCGGCAGGTCGGGTTGGCCGAGCATCGCCCGCAGCTCCGCCTCGCCGGGCCCGTGCCCGCCGTGGAGATCGCTGTGCAGGGCGTCGGCCAGGGCGAACTCCGCGAGCCCCGTGTTGGCCGCGGCCGTCCGCGGCCCGAGCAGGCCCGCCGTCACGGCAAAGAGCACCGCCACACTGGCGGCCAAGGCGACCACCGCCGGCTGGTTCCACCAACGGCGGCTCGTCGTCTCCGGCCGGCTGAGTTTCGCGCCGGCGAGGATGGCTTCGCGCAAGCCCGCGGGCGGCTGCGCCTGCCCCAGCTTCGCCGTCATTGCCCGGTCAAAACTCTGCTGCCACTTGAACCACACGCCGAGCGCCGGATCCAGCTTGGCTTGGTCGAGGGCCGCGCAGAACGTCGCATCGTTGGCATCGCTGCCGCTCGGCCGGTAGGCGTTCAGGATAAATTTGGCTTCGTCGTTCGTCATGGGAGTTTCCTTGTTTTTTCCGCCGCGAAGGGGATGACCTTCGAGCGGGTGCCGGCGTCTTTGCGGGCGAGCGCGGCGCGCAGTTGCGCTTTGCCGCGGGACAGGCGCGACATCACCGTGCCGATCGGCACTTCCAGGGCGTCGGCAATTTCGCGGTATGAAAGTTCCTCCATATAGAAGAGGGTGAGCGGCGCGCGATAGACCTCGTCCACCTCCTGCAACGCCTCGACCACCAGGCCGGCGTCCAGGCCCGTCACGAGGTCCACTTCCGGCGCGGGCGGGTCGGCATCGACCGGCCCGAGATCCTCGAGCGCCATCACATGCTCGGCGCGGCGCCGGCCGCGGAGAAATTCCCGGTAGAGCGTCGTGAACAGCCACGACTTGGCCTTGGCCGCATCGCGCAACTGCTCGCCCTTGCGCGCCCAGATAAAAAACGTCTGCTGCGTCAGGTCGCACGCGTCGGACGTGCTCTTCGTCAGGCTGAGCGCAAAGCGATAGAGCGGCACATAGTGCGCATCGACCAGTTGTGTGAAAGTGTCCCCGGGCATCGGCGATGAGAGTCCACCAGGCGCAGGATTATTCCAACCAAAACCGCCGGGCGCGCGCCGGCCCCGGGCGCCGGCCTTGACTCTCCGCGCTTTTTCTCTCTCGTGAATCCGTCCCATGTCCCACGCCGTCGACTCCATCCGCGCCGCCTCCAAGCCCGAGTTCTACGCGGCGCTGAACCGCCAGTTGGCCGCGATCCTCGCGGGCGAACGCGACTGGATCTGCAACCTCGCCAACACCTCCGCGCTCCTCATGCAGACGCTGCCCGATCTCAACTGGGCCGGCTTTTATCTGCTCAAGAACGGCGAACTCGTGCTCGGCCCGTTTCAAGGCAAGATCGCCTGCATGCGCCTCAAGCTCGGCCAGGGCGTGTGCGGCACCGCCGCCGCCCGGCGCACCAGCCTCGTCGTGCCCAACGTCCACGAATTCTCCGGCCACATCGCCTGCGACAGCGCCTCCAACTCCGAGGTCGTCGTGCCCCTGCTCCACCGCGGCGAACTGCTCGGCGTGCTCGACCTCGACAGCCCCAGCCTCGCCCGGTTCGACGACGAGGATGCGCGCGGCCTCGAGCAGACCGTCGCCGTGCTTCTGCGCGCCTCGGAGACCGCCTGATCCGCGGGCAACCGGCGACTGACTGC
This sequence comes from Opitutia bacterium, assembly GCA_016199925.1. Taxonomy (GTDB): domain Bacteria; phylum Verrucomicrobiota; class Verrucomicrobiia; order Opitutales; family Opitutaceae; genus JACQFT01. The sequence goes on from JACQFT010000203.1 coordinate 4,736, forward strand.
GCAGAAAACCAAATTCCCGTTGACGCGCCTGCGGGCCGCCCTTTTAACTCCGCCCCTTCGTCACTGGCAAGTTAGCTCAGTTGGTAGAGCAGAGGACTGAAAATCCTTGTGTCCCCGGTTCGATTCCGGGACTTGCCACCACTCTACGGCGGCGGAGGGGCAGGAAGGCGGCAGGAAATCAGCGGGTTTTCTAGGGAGCGCAGCGGTCGCGCCGCCGGAACCCGGCGAATTCCCGCGTTGCCCCCGGCGGCCTGAACGCCAATTCTGCGGCCAGACATTGCCCTCCCCCTCCGGCGTTACCCCGCCGGTCTCATTGATGACTCATCCCACCCAACTGGCGTCCGGAGATTTCCCCAACCCCGTCGCGGACGAGCCCCGGCCCGATCCGCCGCCGGCCACCGAACAGGAAAAGTTTTTCGAGTTCAACGCCCGGGTGGCCCGGGCCCTCAGCGACGCCCTCATGGTGATCAACGGCCACGCCGCCCTGCTCATGGAGCGCGAAAGCCATGCGCCGGAGACGCTCCAACACGCCGCGGCGATCTATCAGGCGGGCGAACAGGCGGCCCGCGTCACCCGCCAACTGCTGCTCATCGGCGGCCGTTGCGCCCTGCACTTCCACGCGGTCGATCTGCACCGGCTCCTCCACGAAGTCGCCCCCTCGATCCGGAGCCTGCTCGGCCCGGACCGCCCGGTGGAAATCCGGCTCGCCGACCGGCCGGCCGTAGTCTGGGCCGACCCCGAGCTGTGCGAACAGGTGCTCCTGAGCCTGGCGGCCAACGCCCGCGACGCCATGCCTCACCGGGGCCGACTGGAGATCACGACCGAGTGCGTGTCGCTCGCGGCCGCGGACACCGCCCTCCCGCCTGCCCGCCGTGCCGGCGACTTCGTCTGCTGTTCGGTCCGCGACACCGGGTGCGGCATGAGTCCCGAAGTCCGCGCCCAAATTTTCGACCCGCTTTTCACCACCAAAAAAATCCGCAAGATCGCCGGCCTAGGGCTCGCCGCCGTGCAAAGCGTCGTGCATGCGACGGGCGGTTGGCTCACCGTCGACTCCCAGCCGGGCGCGGGCACCACCATCAAGATTTTCCTGCCGCCCGCCCCTGCGGAGCGGGTCGCGGAGCCGGCGGGCGACGGGGCCGGCGCCACGCGCCGCGGCAAAGAGACCATCCTCCTCGTGGACGACGAACCGACCCTCCGGGAGCTGACCGCGCTCGTGCTCCAGAATTTCGGCTATCGCGTCCTGCAGGCCGGCGACGGGGCCGAAGCGCTCGAGGTTTGGAAATGGCACGGCCAGCGCGTCGATCTGCTCTTCACCGACCTCGTCATGCCGGGCGACCTGAGCGGACTCGACCTCGCGGCCAGATTGCAGGCGGAGAAGCCCGACCTCAAAGTCGTCTGCATCACCGGCAACGCCGACCAGTTCGCCGGAAAAAATTCTCCGGCGAACCCCTCGGTCCGCTTCCTCCAAAAACCTTGCTCGCTCCGGGTCGTCGGCCAGACGATCCGGCTGCTGCTCGACCGGCACGACGCCCATGCGTGAACCCCACCGCCAGGGCCGTCGCCCCGATTGCAGGCAACACCCGGCCATCGCGGCACCCGGGAGAAATCCTGTTCGCCGGCAGCAATTCGCCCGCCTTTTCAACTTACTCCGACCGGACGGAGCCGGTCCGTCCACCCCGGCCGACCCGGGACAAACTCCCGATCACCCGCCCTCTCGCGAATGAACCCAACCGCCCCGTCAGAGAACACCCGCGAAACGCCCTTCCCGGCGAAGACCCTCACCATCGGTCTGGTGCTTACCGTCGTCGTGTTGGTCGCCATCAGTTGGTCCGCCTACGACTCCTACCTCAAGCTGAGCGCGGGCGAACAGCGCGCACAACAACTGCCGGAGCTCGCCGCCCAAGTCGCGTATTTCGACGAAGTCCTGACCATGTCCGCCCGCATGGCCGCGACGACCGGCGACCCGCGCTGGGAACAGCGCTACCGCCGGTTCCAGCCGCGCCTCGACGAGGCGCTCGCCGAACTCAAGCGGCTTCTCGCCCATTCGGGCCAACGGCCGGAAGTCGCCGCCCTGGCTGGCATCAACCGTTCCCTCGACGAGACCGAGACCGGCGCCCTCGCCCAAGTGCGCGCCGGCCGCACCGCCGAGGCCGCCCAACTCCTACTCGGCGCCGCCTACGAGACCCGGAAACAAACTTACGCCGACGGCATCGCCCGGCTGCGCCGGCACCTCGCCGAAGATCTCGCGGCCGACCAACGCGACCGGCGCGACCGGACGATCGTCCTGCTGACGGCTGCGGTCGTTTCCATCGGCGTCCTTTTCCTCATCTGGGTGCTTGTCTGGAGCCGGTTGTTTCGCTGGCGCGCCGCGCAGGCCGCCAACCTCGCCGCACTGGGTAAAGTTCAGGAGACCCTCCGCCTCGCGCACGACGAACTGGCGGCCCGCGCCGCGGAAAGCGCCCGCGCCGCGCAAACTCTCTCCGAATCGCAGGCGTTCCTGCACTCGCTCGTCGAGACGCTCCCGGTGCATATTTTCCGTCTCGACCGCGAGGGCCGCTTCACCTTCGCCAACCGGCTGTTTTGCGAACGCTACGGGAAACCGCTGGCAGAGATCCTCGGCCACGTCGTGGTCAACGACACGGCGCCGGAGGTGATCGAACGCTACCGGCGCGAGAACGAGCGCATCATGCAGGACGGCTCCACCCATGAGGCCACGGAAGCGGTGGACGCCCCGAACGGCGAGCGACGCTACATCCAGATCGTCAAGGTGCCCATCTATGATGCCGCCGGCCAGTGCACCGGCGTGCAAGGGATGTTCCTCGACATCACGGCCCGCCGGCGCGCCGAGTTGGTGCAGGCAGCCCTGCACCAGATCTCGGAGGCCGCGCACGCCGCCCAGGATTTGCCGAGCCTGTTGAAACAGGTCCACAAGATCATCGGCGAGCTCCTGCTGGCGAAAAACTTCTATGTCGCGCTCTACGACGAGGCCGCCGATACGCTGTCGTTCCCCTACTTCGTCGACGAAGTCGACCCCCCGCCCGGCCCGCGCCGATTGGGCCGCGGCCTCACCGGCATGGTCGTGCGCACGGGCAAACCGTTTCTCCTCTCCTCGGGCAAGATCGAATCGCTGATCGCCGACGGCCTGATCGACGTGATCGGCACGCTCCCCCTGGACTGGCTCGGCATCCCGCTCGTTTCGCAGCAGCGCACCATCGGCGTGATCGCCGTCCAGAACTACCACGGCACGACCCGCTACACCCCGGCCGACAGCGAACTGCTGCAGTTCGTCTCGCAGCACGTCGCGGCCTCCATCGAGCGCAAACTCGCCGCCGAGGCCCTGAAGATCGCCAAGGCTACGGCCGAGGACGCCTCGCGCGCCAAGAGCGAATTCCTCGCGAACATGAGCCACGAAATCCGCACGCCGATGAACGCCGTCATCGGCATGACCGGCCTCCTCCTCGACACCCCGCTCGCCCCCCAGCAGCGCGAGTTCGCCGAGACGGTGCTCAACAGCGCCGACAACCTCCTCACCATCATCAACGACATCCTCGACTTTTCCAAGATCGAGGCCGGCAAACTCACCTTCGAGGTGCTTCCCTTCAACCTCGTCGAGATCGTCGAGGGCACCCTCGACATGCTCGCCGAAAAAACTCAGGGCAAGGGCGTCGAGCTGGCCAGCGCCATCCTGCCCGACGTGCCCTGCCATCTCCTCGGCGATCCCGGCCGCCTCCGCCAGATCCTTCTCAACCGCATCGGCAACGCCATCAAGTTC
>JACQFT010000206.1 GCA_016199925.1 Opitutia bacterium
CTCGAGGCCGAGTTCCTGCCGCCACCTCTGCTGCATGGCTTCGAGGACGGCGGGCGCGGTCGCCCAGCTCGACAATTCGAGGCGCGGAAAGCCGCGGCCGCCGGGGAAGCCCGCCTCGGCGAGGAGGCGGCGCGCTTCGGCGCGGGCGGCGAGGAGCGCAGCGGCCTCGGTCTCGGTCGGAAATGTTTCATGGGGAGGCGGCGCCCCCGCCGCGTCGTTTTGTGTTTCCGGGGCGGGGGCGCCCCGGCTCCCAGTCTCGGCCGGCTGGTAGCCGCCGAGGCCGGGCGGGATGAACGTGGCGGCGGGAAGCTGTCCGCCCTTGAGCACTTTTTCGGTGAGCGCGGCGCGGTCGAGCACGAGCGACAGCGCGCGGCGCACGCGCACGTCGTTGAGCGGCGGGCGCAGCGTGTTGAGCGCGAGGTAGCGCGTCTCGGCCAGCGCGACGCGGTGCAACACCGGCGGCTGCGCGTTCTCGTAGGCGGGCAGTTTCGTCGTCGTCACGGCGAGGGTGACGTCGAGCTGGCCGGTGCGGAAGGCGCGCTCCTCGGTGTCGCCGTTGTCCATCGCGATGAAACGAATTTCGGCGAGGCGAACGCGCGCGGCGTCCCAGTAGGTCGGGCTCTTGGTGACGGTGATCAGTTGGTTCGGCCGCCAGGCGCCGAGCAGGAACGGGCCGTTGCCGACAAAATTTTCCGGCCGCGTCCACGCCGTGCCGCGCTGCGCGGTGCCGTGGAATTTTTCGACAGTCGCGGGTGGCACGGGCAGCCACGGGCCGCTCGCGGCGAGCGCGAGCAGATGCGGCGTGGGGTGGTCGAGCGTGAGGACGAGGGTGCGGGCGTCGGGGGCGGCGAAGCCGACTTGGGAAAAGTCGGCCAGCGCGCCGCGCTGGTAAGCGGCGGCGTTTTTCACGGCGAAGAAGAGGCGGGCTTTCGGCGCGGCGAGCGCCGGGGTGAGCGCGCGGCGATACGAAAAAACGAAATCGCCCGCGACGACGGGCGCGCCGTCGGACCAACGGGCGTCGGCGCGGAGGTGGAAGGTCCAGGTCAGGCCGTCGGCGGAGGTTTCCCATTTTTCGGCGACGCCGGGGAGCACGCCGCCGTCGGGTGCGGGCGTGACGAGGCCTTCGCTGAGGGCACGGAGGATGAAAAATTCGTCGGGCAGGGTGGCGAGCTGCGGGTCGAGATCGGCGGGCTCGTTGCGCTGGCTGAGGCGGAGGATCTGAGCGGGCGCGGTGGCGGCGGGGGCGGGTTTGGTGCAGGCGGTGAGAGCGAGAGAGACGAGGGTAAGGGCGAGAGTAAGAATGGCCCGATGCAGAAAGGTAGGGCGAAGCGTCCCCGCTGAGCCGATGCTCGATGGCAAAATATCGGAGCGGCTCACCGGGACGGTTCGCCCTACCTGTGCAACTGCGCGAGCAAGCTCGCTGACCCACGGCCAAAGGCGCGCGCGGGCGCGCGGGCTAATTCTCCAGCCGGACATATCGGTAGTCGGCGTGGTCCATCGGATTGGGGTGCCAGTTCTTGACGGAGGGCTGGATCAGATAGACGTGCGGGTTGAAATAGAGCGGGGCGATGGGCGCGTGGTCGAGCATGAGCGCCTCGGCCTGCTGGAGCAGCGCGGCGCGGGCGGAAGTGTCCACGGTGGCGTTGGCGCGGTCCAGCAACGCATCGTAGGCGGGGTCGCCCCAGCCGGTGTGGTTGTTGCCGGCGTCGCTGCGCAAGAGGTCGAGGAACGTCGTGGCGTCGAGGTAGTCGCCGACCCAGTCGGAGAGGAGAATCTGGAAGTTGCCGGCGCGACGGTTGGCGAAGACGACTTTGTATTCCTGGTTCTGGAGCGTGACGTTGAGGCCGAGGTCGCGCCGCCACATTTCCTGGATGGACTCGGCGACGAGGCGGATGGTCTCGCTGTTGTTGTAGAGAATCTCGAGCGGCGGCGCGCCGCGGCCCTCGGGGTAACCCGCCTCGGCGAGGAGCCGGCGGGCGACGGGCAAGTCGCGGTCCGGGCGCGCGGGCGGGGTGTAGCCCGGAGTGGCGGCGGGCACGAGGGTCGGGGCGGGTTGCTGGCCGCCGGCGAGGACCTTGGCGGCGATGGCGGTGCGGTCGATGGCGAGCGAGAGGGCGCGGCGGACGCGCTCGTCGTCGAGCGGCGCCCGGCGGGTGTTGAACCGGAAAAAATAGGTGTTGAGGTAAGGATCGGTGCGCAGCAAGGCCGGGTGGTCGCGGCGGTAGGCGGCGATTTTCGAGAGCGAAAGCGTGTAGGTGATGTGCAGTTGGCCGGCGCGAAAGGCGCGCTCCTCGGCGTCGACGCTGTCGGTCGGATAGAAATGGATCGCGTTGAGGTAAACGTGGGCGAGGTCCCAGTAGGTCGGGGATTTTTCGGCGACGAGGCGTTGGTGGGGCGTCCACTCTTTCAGGACGAAGGGGCCGCTGGTGACGATCCGGCCGACGCGCGTCCACGGGGTGCCGCGCTGGTAGGCGTTGCCGAATTCGGCGATGCGGCGGACGTTGACCGGGCGCCACGGGGAGTTGAGGAGGATCTGGAGGAAATACGGCGCGGGGTGGGTGAGGGTGGCGACAAAGGTGTGGGCGTCGGGGGCGGCCACGCCGACGGTCGCGAAGTCGGTGGTGCGGCCCTTGTGGAAATCCTCGGCGCCGCGCAGCACGTAGAAAAGGTAGGCGTAGTCGGCGCCGAGCGACGGGGTGAGGATGCGCCGCCAGGAATCGACGCAGTCCTGGGCGGTGAGAGGATCGCCGTTGCTCCAGACGGCGTCGGCCCGGAGATGAAAGGTGTAGGTGAGGCCGTCGGGCGAAATTTCCCAGCGCTCGGCGAGAGCGGGCACGGGTTTGAGCGTGCGCGGATCGAAACTCACGAGCGGCTCGAAGAGGGCGTGGATGACCTTGGCTTCGCCGATGCCGGTGACGATCTGCGGATCGAGATCGGTGGGCTCGGAGCCGATGCTGAAGTGGAGGACGCCGGTGCGGTTGCCGAGCGCGACGGCGGACTCGCGCTTGGCGCAGCCGGTCTGGATGGCCACGAAAAGGCACAAGGAGGCACAAAAAATAATACCAGTGAACGGGCGGATGCGGTCCGTTGCCAGAGGCCTTTTCATCAGGAGTGGGTTCGGTTTCTCTTTGTGCTCGCCAGCCGAATGCTTCGGCTCGGTTCGAGTGGAGGGACCGGCTCCGTCCGGTCCGCGGATTGCCAAAAGACGGACGACACGGAGGTCGTCCCTCCCCGTTGAAAGCATGAGTATGAATTGCATGGGCTTGCTTGAATGGTTCGGAGTTCGCTCAGGGGAGGTCGCCGCGCGCCGCTCCTACAGTTTCCGGATGAGCGCGACGGCGTGGGCGGCGATGGCGAGGCCGCGACCGATGTCGTCGCTGCCTTCGTTGGTCGTGGCTTTGAGGCCGATGGCGTCGGCAGGCAGACCGGTGGAGCAGGAGAGGGCGGCTTTCATCTCGGCGAGGCGCGGGGAAATTTTCGGCTGCTCGGCGATGAGGGTGGCGTCGAGGTTGACGGGTTGCCAGCCGTGCTCGCGGAGAGCGGCGACGACTTTTTGCAGGAGCACCTGCGAGTCGGCGTTTTTCCACGTGGCGTCGGTGTTGGGGAAGAAGTGCCCGATGTCGGGCAAGCCGGCGGCACCGAGGAGGGCGTCGCAGATCGCGTGGGTGAGCGCGTCGGCGTCGGAGTGGCCGTCGAGGCCGAAGGCGCAGTCGAAGGTCACGCCGCCGAGCACGAGCGGCCGGCCCGCGATGGTGCGGTGGATGTCGTAGCCGTGGCCGAGGCGGAGTTGAGACATGAGGCGAGAGGCGTCAGGCGAGAGGTTGCTCGCTGGAGAGGAGGAACTCGAGGTAGGCAAGGTCGGCCGGCGTCGTGAGTTTCGGATTGGGCCGGTTGTTTTCGAGGAGGGCGACGGGGTGGTGGAGCTGTTCGACGGCGGAGGCGTCGTCGGTGATGCGCAGGCCGCGCGCGGCGACACGGGCGTAGGCGCGGCAGATGAGCGCGCGGGAGAAAACCTGCGGCGTCTCCATCGCCCAGAGATTGGCGCGCTCGACGGTGCGGAGACGGCCTTCGCCGCGGTGCTCCTTGATGGTGTCGGTGACGCGGTGCGCGAGCACGACGGCGTCTTCGCGGCGCACGATTTTGTGGAGGGCGGCGAGCTGGTCGGGGCGGACGAGCGGGCGGGCGCAGTCGTGGATGAAAACGAATTTCACGTCATCGGGCAGCTCGGCGAGCGCGGCGGCGACGGAGTCTTGGCGCTCCTTGCCGCCGGGGACGAAGACGGTGGGCGTCGGCGCGTAGGCGGAGAGTTCGACGAGTTGGCGCTGGTCGCGGTAGGTGACGACGAAGAAGTCGGCGACGCCGCTGCGGTAGAACGCGCTCGCCGAGTGGGCGAAGACGGGTTTGCCGGCGAGCGGGGCGAGGATTTTGTCGGCGACGGCGTCCTGCATGCGCGAGCTGCGGCCGGCGGCGAGGAGAATGGCGGCGGTGCGGGACATGGGGGAAAAGGGACGATAGACGACGGGACTACGGACTACAGGAGGGGGAGGGAAGCTGATGAAAGGATTTTAGGCTGGCGAATTCATGAGCCGGGTCGGCCCTGTGGTCAGCAGTCCAGTGGTCCGGTTGTCTCATTCGAGGTCGGCGAGGATGGCGCGGGCGGCGGCGGCGGGGTCGGCGGCTTGGAGGATGGGGCGACCGACGACGATGAAGCTGGCGCCGGCGCGCGCGGCGGCGGCGGGCGACATGACGCGTTTCTGGTCGTCGCCAGCGGATTCGCTCGCGGGGCGGATACCGGGCGTGACGAGTTGCAGGTCGGCGGGGAGCGAGCGGCGGAGGAGGGCGACTTCGAGCGGCGAGCAGACGAGGCCGCGCAGGCCGGAATCGGCGGCGAGTTTCCCGAGGCGGGCGACTTGGTCTTCGGCCGCGGAGGTGACGCCGATTTCGTGGAGTCCGGCGGTGTCCATCGAGGTGAGGACGGTGACGCCGAGGAGGAGGAGCTGGGGATTGGTTTGCTGCTGGGCGGCGAGCGCGGCGCGCATCATTTCGCCACCGCCGGCGGTGTGCAGCGTGAGCATGCGGATGGGCAGCGGGCCGAGCGACTCGACGGCTTTGCCGACGGTGTGGGGGATGTCGTGGAGCTTGACCGCGCAATTGGCGGAGGATCGGGGCGGCGGCTTCGCGCGTGGGGACATCAAGAGCCAAAATGAGATCGCAGGGCATTTGGAGAAACCACTAATGGACACTAATGGACACTAATCAAAGAGAGAAATACACGGCGGGTTTGGGCTAGGATACTTTGGGTTTGGCTCCTGGGGATGCGGCGCCCTCGCCGCGTCTCCGTATGCTTTCCGGGGCGGGGGCGCCCCGGCTCCAGTTTTGCAAAACAAAAGCCGCGGGATTTTTCCTAGGATTCGTGAGCATTCGTGTCCATTAATGGTTTATTGTTCATGGATGTCTCCGTTTTCAGTCCCGCCAAGATCAACCTGTTCCTCGCGGTCACGGGGCGGCGGGCGGACGGGTTTCACGATCTGGTGTCGGTGGTGGTGCTGCTGGATTTCGGCGACGAGCTCCAGGCGGAAGAATCCAGAATCCAGAATTCAGAATCCAAAAGGTTTAGTCTGGAGTGCGACGTGCCGGACCTGCTGGTGGACGAGACGAATTTGATCTTGAAGGCGGCGGCGGCGTTTGCGGCGGCGACGGGTTGGCGCGGTGGCGCGGCGTTCCGGCTGACGAAACGCATCCCGTTGGGCGCGGGGCTGGGCGGCGGGAGCAGCAATGCGGTCGCGGCGCTGCGCGCGCTGAACGAACTCGCGGGCGGCTTGCTCGGCGAGCAGCGATTGGCGGAGATCGCGGCGACGCTCGGGTCGGACTGCGCGTTGTTCGTGAAGAACGCGCCGGCGGTGATGCGCGGCAGAGGCGAGCGCGTCGAGGCGCTGCCGGCCGGCGCGGTGCGACGGCTGAGCGGGCGGCGGGTCTTGGTTTTCAAGCCGAGTTTCGGCATCGGCACGCCGTGGGCGTATGGGCGGATGGCGGCCCGCGGCGGAGATTACCTCGCGGCAGCCGAGGCGGAGGCGCGGCTCACGGCGTGGGTGGGCGGCACGGCGCCGGCGGAGGAAATTTGTTTCAACAACATGGAGCCGGCGGCGTTCGCGAAATTCGTCGCCCTGCCGGTGCTGCGGGAGAAGTTGCGGCGCGAGTTTGGCGTTGCGGCGCAGATGAGCGGGAGCGGGAGCGCGTGCTTTGCGTTGTTGGGTGAAGATTTCGTGACGGCGCCGCTCGTGGCGCGCATCCGCGAGGATTGGGGGCCGGCGGCGTTCGTGCGGGAGGCGCGGATCGCCTAGTTCCGCATTGACCGCGTGGAGCGGGGCTTCGTTAATCTGCGCTGCCGCTCCGGCGGACCAAGCCCCATGGATTCAAGCGCGAACAGCGAAACCGTCATCCAGGGCATCCCTGCGTCCGCGGGCATCGCGCACGGGCAGGTGTTTCTCTACCTGCAAAACGAGCTGGAGATTCCGCAGTATACGGTGGACCCGGAGCGGCGCGGGGCGGAGATCGCGCGCTTCGAGCAGGCGCTGGTGGTGACGCGCCAGCAGATCAGACAGGTGCAGGAGCAGGTGCGGAAAAACACGAGCGAGGAGGAGGCGCTGATCTTCGACGCGCACCAGATGGTGCTCGAGGACCAGGCGCTGATCGGGGAGACGATCCGCGATTTCCAGGCGAGCGGGCTGAACATCGAGACGTGTTTCAACGCCGTCGCGCAGCGCTACGTGCAGGCGTTTGCCGAGATCGACGACGAGTATCTGCGCGAGCGCGCGGCCGACATCAAGGACGTGACGAAGCGCGTGCTGCTGGTGTTGCTCGGGCAGGCGGCGACGAGCCTGACGCAACTGGTGGAGCAGCGCGTGATCGTGGCCGAGGACATTTCGCCGTCGGAGGCGGCGGGGATCGACCGCAGCTCGGCGCTGGGGATCGTGACCGACGCCGGGAGCCGGACGAGCCATGCGGTGATCGTGGCGCGCTCGATGAAAATCCCCGCGGTGGTCGGCGTGAACGACCTGACGACGCGGGTGAAGGACGGGGACTGGATCCTGGTCGACGGCTACGAGGGCGTGGTGATCGTCAACCCGAGTGCCGCGACGATGTTCCGCTACGGGCGCATCCAGTCGGAAAAGAAAACTTTCGAGACGCAACTGATGGCGGTGAACGAGCTGCCGGCCGAGACGCTCGACGGCGTGACGGTGAAACTGCGGGCGAACATCGAGCGGCCGGAGGAAGTGGCGTTGGTGAAGCAATACCGCGCGGCGGGCGTGGGGCTTTACCGCACGGAGTTTCTCTTCCTCAATTCGCACGTCGTGCCGACCGAGGAGCAGCAGTATGCGGCCTACCGGACGATCGTCGAGGGGCTCGCGCCGGAGCCGGTGACGATCCGCACGCTGGATCTCGGCGGCGACAAGCCGATGCCGGGCAACCCGCACCTGATCGGGCCGGAGGCGAACCCGTTCCTCGGGTTCCGCGCGATCCGGATGTGTCTCGAGCATCCGGAGATGTTCAAGGACCAGTTGCGCGCGGTGCTGCGGGCGAGCGCGCACGGCCGGGTGGACCTGATGTATCCGATGATCAGCGGGGCGGAGGAACTGGCGCGGGCGAACGCCTTGCTGGAGGAAGCGAAGGCCGAGGTGCGGGCGCGCGGGCAGGCGTTCGATGCGGCGCTGCGCGTCGGCACGATGATCGAGATCCCCAGCGCGGCGCTGACGGCGGACGTGCTGGCGGAGCGGTGCGATTTCTTCAGCATCGGCACGAACGATCTGATCCAATACCTGCTGGCGATCGACCGCGGCAACAACCGCATCGCGCACCTCTACGACCCGGCGCATCCGGCGGTGGTCCGCGTGCTCAAGGGCGTGGTGGACGAGGCGCACAAGCGCGGCATCAAGGTGAGTGTGTGCGGCGAGATGGCGGGCGATCCGGTGTTTGTGCCGCTGTTGCTCGGACTGGGGATCGACGAACTGAGCCTGACGCCGACGCTGTTGCCGGCGGTGAAGTATATCGTGCGGAGCATGCGCCTGAGCGAGGCGCAGGCGATGGCCCGGGAGGCGCTGGCGCAGACCGATCCGAAAAAGACTTACGCGCTCGTCGAGGCGTTCTACAAGGCGCGGGTGCAGCCGGCGGGTTGAACCGGGCCGCGGGGTCAGCGGGCGTTGC
>JACQFT010000205.1 GCA_016199925.1 Opitutia bacterium
GCACTTCGTGTCCATCGCCGACGCCATGAACCACCTCGGCGGCACCGGCCTCTGGCACGAAGAAGACGGCTTCTACTACGACCAACTCCTGCTCGATGGGAAATCCCACCCGCTGCGCCTGCGCTCGATGGTCGGCATCATCCCGCTTTTCGCGGTGGAGTTCATCGAGGAGGAACGCCTCGACCAGTTGCCCGGCTTCGCCAAGCGCACCCGGTGGTTCCTCGAGAACCGCAAGGATCTCGCGGCCGACATCTCTTACATGTCGAAAGGCGCGGCGGGCGGCCGGCGCTTGCTGGCCATTCCGTCGAAGGAGCGCCTCGCGCGCGTGCTCAGCTACGTGTTCGACGAGAAAGAATTTCTCTCGCCCTACGGCGTGCGCTCACTGTCGCGCGTGTATGCGGACAAGCCTTTCATCCTCCACGCGGGCGGCGAAGAGTATCGCGTCGAATACGTGCCGGGCGAATCCGACACGGGTCTGTTCGGCGGCAACTCGAACTGGCGCGGACCGATCTGGTTCCCGACCAACTTCCTGCTGATCGAGGCGCTGGAGCGCTATCACCACTACTACGGTGACACGTTCCTCGTCGAATTCCCGACGGGCAGCGGCAACAAGATCAATCTCGCGCAGGCGGCGCAGGAGCTGGCGAAGCGCATGGTTGCGCTGTTCCTGCCGGGGGCCGATGGCGCTCGGCCCTGCCACGGGACGGAGGAGCGTTACAAGCAAGGCCAGGCCGATCAGGATCTCGTGTTGTTTCACGAATACTTCCACGGCGAGACCGGTCTCGGGCTTGGGGCGAACCACCAAACCGGTTGGACGGCGGTCGTCGCGCGCCTGATCGAGGGCTACAGCGCCGAGAAAACGAAAAAATAACCCGCCGGATTTGGCAGGAAAGGCGCACCCGGAGACCGGTGAAGCCGCGACTTGCGCAAGCCCGCTGTAAATAGCGGGCCACAGCGGCGCGCTTGGTAAAATCCGGCGACAAATTCCCCCTTTACAGGTCTGGGGTAGGTGGCCTTTGTCCGCCGCTCCTATGCCGAGATTCCTAAAACATTTTCTGCTGATCGCCGCGGTCCTCGGACTCGCGCCGTGGGCGGCTGCCGCTGAGCGTTGGGAGACGTTGCAGGCGATCCACTGGGTCGAGAATCCCACCAACCAGACCCGGGCCGGTTCGTTCGGTGAGCTCGGGCCGTATCAGTTTCGCCGCGATACCTGGCGGATGCATACGCGGCTGCCGTTCAGCCGGGCGATCGACCACGCGCAGGCCGACGTCGTCGCCGTGAAGCACTACGAGTGGATCAAGCGCGGGCTCGCCGAGGCGGGCATCGATCCGAGTCCGTTCAACATCGCGCTCGCCTGGAACTGCGGCCTCGGCGCCGTCGTCGCGGGTCGGGTGCCCGGCGCCACCTATCGTTACGCCGAACAGGTGACGAACCTCGTGGCGACACTTCGCGAGCGCCCGCGGCCGCCCGTCGCCGCTCCGCCGGCGGCGCGCGCGGCAGTCAGCTTTTCCATGCATCCGCCGCTCGTGCCGCGGTTCGAGATTGTGACCGGCGGTCCGCGCCTGGTGACCGGGACCGGCCCGCCGCGCTACCAGCTCGACGACTAGCCCGCCGGCCGGCGTAGCGTCTGTCTGTTTTTCACGCGGAGCCGGGGCGCCTACTCGAGAAACGAACTCTGCTTCGGTAGCTTGGAGAGCCGCCTTGCGGCTTCTTCCTCGGGCGTCGCGTTGAGGTGGCGCGGCGGACGCGCCACGCGCGAGGCGACGGCGGCTTCGCGGTCGCTGACGAGGCGGTCGCACATTTTCTCGAGGTGCATGTGCAACCAGTTCGTCGTTGCGCTGCCCTCGGTGTAGTCGGCCGGGCCGTAGTGGTCGACGCGGCCGGTCTGGCGCAGGCGGTCGTTCTGCTCAAACTCGGCGCGGTTGGCGGGGTTGTAAACGGCGTAGGTTTTGCCGCCGCCTTTCTTCACGACGGAGAAGCTGGGAATGTCGCTCGGGCCGTCCGCGATGTAGATCATGTTTTGCAGCGGGATGCGGCGGTCCTCGGGCGTGACCTTGGCGTTGACGTCGATGCCCGGGTTCTTGCTGGTGCCCTTGTTGATCTCGAAGATCGCGCGCGTCTTCGTGGTGTTGTCGATCATCATGCCGATCTGCGAAATCTCGGCGGCGGCCTCGATGGCCAGCTCGTTTTGCTTGAGGAAGCCGGGCCGGAGCGGGTTCTCGATGAACTCGCAGCCCCAGATGCCGTCGACCATCGGCGCGATGGCGCTGCCGCGGATCATCTCGGCGATGCCGGTGCTGACGATGTAGTGCTCCAGCTCGATCTCGTGCTTCTGGTATTCGGGCTTGGCCTTCACCCACGCGCGGGACTGGGCGAAGAAATCCGGCAGGCCCGGGTAAAACCGGATCTCCGCGCCGCACTCGCGCAGAATCCGGTTGTTCAGGCCGCCCATCTGGCCCGACAGCACATAGGTCAGCAAATGGTTCAGGTAACTGGTCTCGGCCGAGATGTGGTAGCCGCGCTTCCGGTAGTTCTCGGCGAGCGCATTGGTCTCCGCCCAGAAGTTGGCCTCGTCCACCCCGTAGCGGCGAAAAAGCGGTGCCTGCATATAGGCGGGAATCAGAGTCTTGTCAAAATCCCAGATGCAGGCGATGATGTTTTGGGTGAAGAGCGTCGAAGACATCGCGAATAGTTTCTACTAGCGGCCAAGGCCGCCGGTGTATTGTTAGCCGCCCACCAAAGCCGCTCCCGCTGGCTGAGGCAATTCGCAATTTCCCCTCTTATCTTCGCATGGACCTTCTGCCCGACATCACCGCCTTCCAACGCCGCCTGGACGAATACGACGCCCAGATGGCGTCGCCCTCGTTCTACGCCAGCCCGCGCAAAGCCGCGGAGGTGACGCGCGAACACCAGCGCCTGCGGCAACTGCTCGACGCCTACCGCGCCTACGAAAAAGCCGGCCGCGAATTCGCCCAGCACACCGCGCTGGCGAAGGACCCGGCGGCGGACGACGACCTGCGCGCGCTCGCCGCGGCGGAGCTGCCGGAGTTGCAGGCGCGGCACGCGGCGCTCCACCGCACCGTGCTGCTGGCGATGATCCCGCCCGAGCCGTCGGACTCGCGCAACACCGTCATGGAAATCCGCGCCGGGGCCGGCGGCGACGAGGCCGGGCTGTTCGCCGCCGAGCTTTTCCGCCTCTACTCGAAATACGCCGAGGGGCGCGGATGGAAAATCCAGCCGATGAGTTCCAGCGTCTCCGACCGCGGCGGCTTCAAGGAAGTCATCTTCCTCATCACCGGCACCGAGGTTTACAAGCAGCTCAAATACGAGAGCGGCGTCCACCGCGTGCAGCGCGTGCCCGTGACCGAGGCCAACGGCCGCATCCACACCTCGACGATCACCGTCGCCGTGTTGCCCGAGGCGGAAGAGGTCGATGTGCAGATTGATCCGCAGGAGTTGGACATCACGGTGCAGCGCGCCAGCGGCCCGGGCGGGCAGGGCGTCAACACCACCGACTCCGCCGTGCGCATCGTGCACAAGCCGAGCGGACTCACGGTCTACTGCGCCGACGACCGCTCGCAAATCAAGAACAAGGCCCGCGCGATGGCGGTGCTGCGCTCGCGCCTGCTCAAGCTGAAGGAAGACGAGGAGCACGCGAAATACGCCGCGCAACGCCGCGGCCAGATCGGCACCGGCGACCGCAGCGAGCGCATCCGCACCTACAATTTCCCGCAGAACCGGATGACCGACCACCGCATCGGCCTCACGCTCTACAGCCTGCCCGCGATCATGGAGGGCAACATCGAGCCGATCCTCCAGGCGCTGCAACGCGCAGACTTCGAGGAGAAACTGGCCGCGCTGACCGGCGCTCCGCGCCCGCTGCGGTCGCGCGCGCCGGCGGAGGACGAGGGCTGACCATGCTGACCGTCCTCGAGATCATCAAACGCACGACCGACTTCCTCGAGCGCCGCGCGGTGGAGAGCGCCCGCCTGAACGCCGAGTTGCTGATCGGCCACGCCCTCGGCTTGCGGCGCATGCAGCTTTACCTGCAGTTCGAGCGGCCGCTGACCGAGGCGGAGTTGGAGACGATCCGCCCGCTCGTGAAACGCCGCGGGCTGCGCGAGCCGCTGCAGTATATCGTCGGCTCCGTCGAATTTTGCGGTCTGCGCCTCACGGTCGACCGCCGCGCGCTGATCCCGCGGCCGGAAACCGAGCTGCTGGTCGAGATGGTGAAGCAGCGCGTCGCCCCGGCGCCGGCGCGCGTGCTCGATCTCGGCACGGGCAGCGGGGCGATCGCGCTGGCGCTGGCCGGCGCGTATGCGGAGGCCGCCGTCACGGCGGCGGACCTGAGCGAGCCCGCGCTGGAGCTGGCGCGGGAGAACGCGGCGGCGCTCGGTCTTTCCGCGCGGGTGCGCGTGCTGGCGTCGGATTGGTTTTCGGCGCTGCCGGCGACGGAGGCCTTCGACCTGATCGTCAGCAATCCGCCTTACCTGTCGGATGAAGAGACGGACGCCGCACTTCCCGAGGTGAAAGACCACGAACCGAGAAACGCGCTCTCCGCCGGGGCCGACAGCGGGGCTGCGCTCGAGCGGATCATCCGCGAGTCGCGGGCGCGGCTCGCCGCCGGCGGGCTGCTGGCGCTGGAGACCGGCCTCGCGCAGCACGGCCGGTTGTTGGCGGCCGCGACGGCGGCCGGTTTTGCCCGGGCGGAATCGCACCGCGACCTGACCGGCCGCGAGCGGTTCGTGCTAGCCTTTGCGTGAGTCGGCGACGGTGAGGGGCGCGTGCCCGTCGGCCCAATACTGCGGGTCCTTCGTGAGCTTGAGCGCATCGGTGACGACGCGGAGCGACTCGCGCAGGTAGATGTCGAGTTTCGCCAGGGCGTCGCTGTCCACCGCGTCGGTGTCGCCGTCTTCGACCACGGGCGGAGCGGGCTTCTTGGCGAGGGCCTCGGAGGCGAGCACGGAGTCGAGTTTCACGTCGTGGTGGGCGAAATTGTTTTTCGCGAGGCGGTCGCGGTCGGCGTCCATCAGCTTCTTGAACTCGGCGTCGGCCTTCTTCTGGGCGAGGCGGTCGGCGAGGTTGAGCGAGACGAGTTTCTGCTCCTGGCGTTCTTTAAAGTGCTCGATGTTCTTTTTCAGGTAAATGAATTCGTCGAGCGAAGTCTGGCGGTCCTGGCTGGCTTGGAGGAGGGGCTGGACGAAGGCTTTGGCGAGGGGCTTGCCGGTGAAGGGGGTGGACTTGATCTCGTCCCACACGAGGGCGTGGGGCAGGCTGGATTCGCCGATGGGCAGGTAGTCGTCGATCGAGGGGAGGGCGATGTCGGGGATGACGCCGCGGTTCTGGGTGGACTCGCCGTTGGGCAGGTAGAATTTCTGGATCGTGAGCTTGGCGGCACCGGTCTTGCCCGGATCCTGGGCGAGGCGCGGGAGGTAGTTTTTCATCTCGAAGATTTGCTGGACCGTGCCCTTCCCGTGGGTGGAGCTGTCGCCGATGATGATCGCGCGGCCGTAGTTCTGGAGCGCGCCGGCGAAAATCTCCGACGCGGAGGCGCTAAAGCGCGAGGTCAGCACGGCGAGGGGTCCGTCGTAGGCGACGGCGGGGTTCGTCTCGCTGTCGACGGTGGTGCGGCCGAGGGAGTCTTTCACCTGCACGACGGGGCCCTTGCCGAT
Source organism: Opitutia bacterium (assembly GCA_016199925.1). GTDB lineage: Bacteria > Verrucomicrobiota > Verrucomicrobiia > Opitutales > Opitutaceae > JACQFT01. The sequence continues at coordinate 5,673 of JACQFT010000205.1, forward strand.
GAACAGGCCGGTGAGCTCGACGGCTTCGGAGAGCAGGCCGCCGCCGTTCCGGCGCAGGTCGATGACGAGGGCGGCGATGCCCTGCTGCTTGAGCTTGCCGATGAGTTCGGCGACGTCCTTCGAGCAGGTGCTCTTCAGGTCGCCCTGGGTGGAGTCTTCCGTCGGGCCGTAGAAGGAATTGAGCGTGATGACGCCGACCGGAGAGATCTGGCCGTTGGCGGCGGGGACTTCGTAGATCGCGGCCTGCGCGCGGGAGGAGTTGATCTTGATGAGGTCGCGGGTGAGGGTGACCTGCTTGGACTTGCTGGTGTCGGCCGAGTCGTGCGGCTGGATGGTGAGGACGACTTTGGTGTCTTTCTGGCCGCGCACCATGTCGACGATGCGGCGGAGTTTCATGCCGATGACCTCGACGGGTTCGGCGCCGGCCTGCTTCACGGCGATGATCTTGTCGTTGACCTTGATCTGGCCGCTGAGGTCGGCCGGGCCGCCGGGGACGATCTCGCGCACGACGCAGTTGCCGTCGTCCTCGGTGCTCAGGATGGCGCCGATGCCGACGAGGGAGAGTTTCATCTGGATGCTGAAGTCCTCGAGGCTGTCGGCGGAAAAATAGGCGGAGTGCGGGTCATACATCCGGGTGAGGCTGGAGAGATACATTTCCTGGATGTCGGAGGCCTCGATCTCGCCGACGTTTTTGAGCATGCGTTCGTAGCGTTTGCGCACGGTCGTCTTGGCGTCGGCGAGGGATTTGTCGTTCACGAGGTCCTGCACAAGCTCGAACTTCACGCGGCGGCGCCAGAGGTCGTCGGCGGCGGCGGAGTCGGCCGGCCAGGGGCTCTTGGAGCGGTCGAGGGCGTAGGCCTCTTTGGCGGTGAAGTCGTAGTCTTTCTTGAGTGCGTCGAAAATCCAGTTGGCGCGCGACTCGACGCGCTGCTCGTAGAGGCGGAAAATGTCGAAGGCGGTGTCGATGTTGCCGAGGTAGGAGAGGTCGGTCTCGATGCGCGGGCCGAATTGTTTGCGCAGCGTCTGCTCGTCCTGGGCGGTGAAGAAGAGGCGTTGCGGGTCGAGCTCGGCCATGTAGTCCGTCACCAACTGCGGGTAGTCGGCGGAAGAGACGGCCTCCTTGTTGTAGTGATAATACTCGAGCATCTGCACCAGCTTGCGCACCTCGAGGCGCATGACCGGCGTGGTCTTGTAGTTGCGGTCGACCGCAGCGAAGAGGGTGGCGGCGGTGCCGAGGGCGAGGACGAGCGAAAGGCGGAAAAACGAACGGGTAAGTTTTTTCACGAAGTAATGTTGTAAGCGGTTAGTCGCCGGAAACAGCCAAATGTTTCCGAAATCGACGAGACGCACGGAATCTCCGTCCAAGGTGGCTCTGATGGGCGGTGGATTCAAGGCGGCAGGCGGGCGGGTGGGGGCGCGGCGAGGCTATTTGCGGCTCAACAGGTCCTTGGCCTCGTCGAGCGTCCGTTTCTCCTCTTCGGTCAGAGCGCTGAAACCTTGACTGTTAATTTTGTCGAGAATGCGGTCCACCTGCGCGCGGAGGTCGTGGTGGCGCTTGCTGCGCAGCACCGGGGCGATCACCGCCGAGGCGCGGCCGGCTTTGCGGCGCAGCCAGCCGGGCAAGGCGACGGAGACCGACGGCGCCCGGTCCCAGCCGTTGTTGGCGTGGAAATAGCGGAAATAGATCCAGCCGGCGAGCATCCCCCCGAGGTGCGCGGAGTGGGCGATGCCGGTGTCGTAGACTCCGCCCGGCAGCTCGCTGAACAGAAAGCCGAGCAGATCGACCCCGAGCAAGATCCACGCGAGCACCTTGGGCTTCAAGGTCACCGGCAGCACGAAGAAGAGCAGGAACGTCACCTCCCGGTCCGGATAGAAGCACGCGAAGACAATGAACAGGCCCGCGACGCAACCCGATGCGCCGATCAGCACCGTGCCGCCGCTGAAAAAATGCACCGCCAGCCAAAACAGTCCGCCGGCGGCCGCCGCAGCCAGATAGACCGCCACCAGGCGCCGAGCTCCGAGCAGAGGAGTCAGCTCGCGCCCCAGAAAGAAAATGCCGAGGCCGTTGAACAGCAGGTGCAGAATCCCGTCGTGCAGCAGCGTGTAGGTCAGCAAGCCCCACACATATCCGTGGCGCACGCCGGTGGCCGAAAGCGCAAAGAAGGTCGTGAACGAGTTGCTCCCGAGGAAGCGGTCAAAGACGTTTTGCAGGACGAATCCCGAGATCAGGGCCGAGATAATCCAGAACACCACCGGCGTCGGCTGGCGGCCGTAGTCCTGTCGCATATAGGTGCGCTCGGAAAGCATCGGCGGTGACGTTAGTGGGCTTCGGTCGAAAAACAAGCTCAGTGGAAACCCGGTCGCGCTGCCGGGTGCAACTGGAAGTGAAGTCAGCCGGCGGGCGGCGAGGCTGGTGTGAGGAAGGAAGGGACCGATGGTTTTGGGCTGGGA
>JACQFT010000219.1 GCA_016199925.1 Opitutia bacterium
GGCGGGGACGCTCGCGAGGTTGGCCTTGGTGATCTCGATGAAGTAGCCGAAGACGGAGGTGAAGCGGACCTTGAGACTGCGAATGCCGGTGCGCTCCTGCTCCCGGCGCTCGAGCTCGCTGAGCCAGCTCTTGTTGTCGGTGGTGAGGCTGCGCAGGCGGTCCAGTTCGGCGTCGTAGCCGGCGCGGATGTAATTGCCGTCCTGCAAATCGCCCGGCAGCTCGTCGGCGAGGCCCTGCGCGAGCAGGGCGCGCAGCGCCGGGAGGTCGGTGAGGCGCTGGCGAATCTTCGAGGCTTCGCCGCCGTGGCTGCCGACGAGGTGGGCGTCGAGCAGCTCGAGGCACGCGATGATCGCGGGGATTTGCGCGAGGGTGTCCTTCACCCCGCCGAGTTCGCGCGGGTTGCGCAGGCGGTTCTGGAGACGGCCGAGGATGCGCGGGATGTCGCGGACTTTGTTGAGCAGTGCGCGCAGCTCGGCGAGGTCGCCGGGCTGGCCGATGAATTCGCCGATGACCGCCTGGCGGCGGATGATCTCGGGCAAGGCGAGGGTGGGCGCGGCGAGCCAGCGTTCGAGCAGGCGCGAGCCGGCGGCGGTCGTGCTGCGGTCGATGGCGCCGAGGAGCGAGGCTTCGCGCGTGCCGCGCATGGAGGCGAAGATTTCGAGATTTCGCAGCGTCGCCGGGTCGAGCAGCAGGGTGTGGGCGCTGCGGTATTCTTGGAGCGAGCGGAGGTTCTCGGGTTTGGCGCAGAGATTCTCCGTCGCGTAGTGGACGAGCGCGCCGGCCGCGCCGAGCGCGGGATGCGTGTGCGCAAGACCGAAACCCTGGAGGTTGAGCACCCCGAGGGTGTCCATCACGGTTTTGGCGCCGCCGGCGACATCGAAGTGGTAGCAGGGCAACTCGGAGCAGAGGCGCGCCGCGCAGAACTGCTGGAGCGCGTGCAAGGCGTGCTCCTCGTGCGGCGCGGCTTTCCAGCGCTCGAGGTCGCCCTCGATCAGCACCAGCTCGGCGGGGTCGAGCGCGGTGAGGACGGGCAGGAGATTTTCCGCGCGCGGATCGGTCGCGAGGCGAAACTCGCCGGTCGAGAGATCGAGCCACGCCGCGTGCAGGCCGGCTTTGTCGTGGGCGAGCGCGCAGAGGTAGTGGTTCTTCGCGGCGTCGAGCTGGTTGGCGGAGAGCGTCGTGCCCGGCGAGAGAATGCGCGTGAGCTGGCGGCGGACGAGCTTGCCGGCCTTGGCGGGCTCGGCCTGGTCGCAGACGGCGACCTTCTTTCCCGCGGCGAGAATTTTTGAGACGTAGTTGTCGGCCGCGTGGTGCGGGATGCCGCACATCGGCGTGTCCTGCCGCTTGGTCAGGGTGATGCCGAGCAGGCGCGAACCGATCTCGGCGTCCTCGAAAAACATCTCGTAGAAGTCGCCGAGGCGGAAGAGCAGGAGCGTGTTCGCCGGGAGGCCGCGTTTGACCTCGAAATACTGCTGCATCATCGGCGTGAGTTTTTCTGACATGGGATAGGAAAGAGGATTCAGGAGCCTGAAACAACAGCTTGCTTGAGAATTGTCGATTGGTCGCTCCGAAAGCCGCCAGAAAAAACTACCGCGTCACTGCTGTGGTTATCCCCGTCCCAAATACCCGCCCGGTCAGACTAGGGTTCGGCATCTTTTCGTTTCGCCAATCCGGCCGCTAGCCCAGGAACGGGTTGATCAGGTTGACGTCCGAGCGTTTGAAATCGGCGACATTGCGGGTGACGACCGTGAGCTTGTGTTCGAAGGCGGTGGCCGCGATCAGTCCATCCGAAACAGGCAGCGGCTGGTTCGGAGACAGCCGACCCCAGCGGTCGGCGACGGCCGCGGTGATGGGCAAAATCCGATCGGCGTAGTGTGACTCCAAGCCAAGCAGCCATCGTTCGAGGGCGCCCGAAGCCTTGGGATCCTTGGACCGGTGCAGTTCGATACCGCGGCGAATTTCGCCAAGGGTCAGCACACTGAGATAAGCTTCATCCGGTTGGATGCCGGTCATCCAAGCCGACACGCCGGGATCGCAGCGTGGTCTTCGCAGTTCCGAAATGACGCAGGTGTCGAGCAGGTAGGCCATCAGAACGAGACAGGCCGCGGGAGGTCTTTGGGCCGCGGGAATTCAACGGCTTTGCCTTGGGGAATGGCGCGCAGATACTCGATAAAATCCGCCTGGGGAGCCGGCCCGTTGCCGACCAAAACGGAACGGAGCAGCCGGCGGTGAGCTTCCTCGACCGAGACGCCTAGCGCCGCCGCCCGGCTGCGGAGCTTTTTCATGACCGAGGGTTCAATGTTACGGACAAGAAGTTGAGGCATGGCTGGAAAATGCTAGCATTGATATCACCTGTCAAGTGGCGCTGCCGACAGAGCGCGGCCCGTTGGTCACGGGAGGAAGCGCCCTGGCGCGAGCGCCGTCTTTCGACCCGTTTTCTCATACCCCGGTGGGCATACTTCGGCGCTTCCGGCAAACCTCGGCAGATGCCGGACTCGCGCTTTCCCTTCGAGTGACCACCACGAAAAACCTGCTGAACCTCGGCGAACAAGCCTTTTGTTTGACCGGAAAATACTGCGGCATCATCGGCGTCATGGAAAAGTAGTGAGGAGCGCGTAGTGAGTAGCGAGCCTACAATCTTGGCAAGCGGCTATCCATATTCTACTCGCTACCCGCTGCCCGCTGCTGATTGCTTTGGGCGATGCTCCTCCATCACGTCGATCTCGGCGGTGCCGGCAAACCGGAGATGATCGTCCTGCACGGACTCCTCGGTTCCTCGCGCAACTGGCAGACGGCCGGGCGCGACCTCGCGGAGCACTTCCACGTGGTCGCGCTCGACGCCCGCAACCACGGCCGCTCGCCGCACACGGCGGAGATGAGCGTCGAGCTGATGGCGGACGACGTGCTCGCGTGGATGGACGCCCACCGCGTCGCCAAGGCCACGTTCGTCGGCCACAGCATGGGCGGACGCACGGCGATGTTTGTCGCGTGCCGGCACCCGGAGCGGTTGGAGCGGCTGATCGTGGTCGATGTCGCGCCGCGCGACTACGACTGGCTCGGCCACCGCGCCGAGTTCGCCGCGATGCACGAACTCGACCTCGGCAGCCTGCAATCGCGCGCGGAGGCCGAGCTGCGTTTCGAGGCCCGCGTGCCCGACCTCGGGATGAGGAAATTTCTCGCGACGAATCTTGCGCGCGGCGAAGACGGCCGCTGGCACTGGGCGATCAACCTGCCGGGGCTCACGGCGGCGCTGCCGTCGTTCGAGAGATCGCCGCTGACGCCGCAGGACCGCTACGCCGGGCCGACGCTGTTCATCGCCGGCGGCCGCTCGCGCTACGTGGAGCCGCGCGACCACGCGGCGATCCGCCACCATTTTCCCGCCGCGAAAATCGAAGTGATCGCCGACGCCGGCCACAACCCGCACATGGACCGCCGCGAGGAATTCGTGCGGCTGGTGCGGGGCGGCTGAGCCGGCGCGACGCACGGCGGACTGCTCGGGCGCCCGCCGGGCCGATCGTCGTTGGAATTAGCGCGACATTCCCGGTCGGATGGACATCCTCCGCCCTGAACTCAGTTCATTTGGGCCCGTGATCCAGTTCAGGCCGGTTATCCCCGACCTTCCTGATGACAACGAAACACCAACTGGTCGCCCAGCTTGGCTGTCGAGGCGCCGAAGCGGTGCGCTCCACGGCGCCGGACGGGTTGACGACTCCGAGGCCGGTCCGGTGCCGGGCGAGACGGCGGCCCGCAATCCTTTGCCCACCGAGGCCATGAAAAATCCGGCACCGGCGGCGACTGCGGACGCGGGGGAGTTCTTCCCGCTGATCCAGAATATCCTCGAGTCCTCGACCGAGTATTCGATCATCGGCAAAGACCTCGACGGCCGAATCCTCCTCTGGAACGAGGGCGCGTGCCGGCTCTATGGTTACCGGGCCGAGGAGGTGGTCGGCCGGGCCAATTCTTCCATCCTGCATCCGCCGGAGGACGTGCAGGCCGGCAAGCCGCAGCAGATGCTCGAGACTGCGCTCCGCCACGGCCACTACGAGGGCACCGTCGAACGCCTCCGGAAAGACGGCCAGCGGTTCACGGCCCGGGTCGTGGTGACGCCGCGGCGCGACGCCGCCGGCACGCCGGTCGGTTTTCTCCTCATCTCGAAAAACGTGAGCCACGAACTCGCCTTCGCCGCCGGACTGCGCCGGGCGAAGCTCTTCGACCGCGCGATTGTCGGCACCGCGCAGGAGGCCGTCGATTTCATCACGAACATCCTCGAGTCTTCGACCGAGTATTCCGTCATCGGCAAGAACCTCGAGGGCAAGATTCTTCTCTGGAACGAGGGGGCGCGCCGCCTCTACGGCTACGAACCCGAGGAGGTCGTGGGCCGGGCCAACTCGAACATCCTGCACACGCCCGAGGATGTCGCGGCGGGCCAGCCGCAGGAGATGCTCGACACCGCACTCCGCACCGGCAAGTGGGAAGGCACGATCCCGCGCCTCCGCAAGAACGGCGAGCGCTTCACCGCCCGCGTCGTCGTCACGCCGCGCCGCGATTCGACCGGGCGGCCGATCGGGTTTCTGCTCATCTCGAAGGACATCTCGGCCGAGATCCGGCTGAACGAGGAGCTGAAGGCGGCGCAGTTCTACGCCCGTTCGCTGCTCGAGGCCTCGCTCGACCCGCTGGTGACGATTTCGCCGGACGGAAAGATCACCGACGTCAACGCGGCCTCGGTCGAGGCCACCGGCGTGCCGCGCGAGCGGCTGATCGGCACGGACTTTTCGGACTACTTCACGGTGCCCGACCGGGCGCGCGAGGGCTACCGGCGGGTGTTCTCGGAAGGTTTCGTGCGCGACTACCCGCTCGCGATCCGGCACAGCGGGGGCCGGATCACCGACGTGCTCTACAACGCCAGCGTTTACCGCGATGACAAGGGCAGGTGCTCGGGGTCTTCGCGGCCGCCCGCGACATCACCGCGCAGAAGCAGGCCTCGCAATATGCGCGCTAGCTGATCGAGGCCTCGCTCGACCCGCTCGTCACCATCTCGCCCGACGGCAAGATCACCGACGTGAACGCCGCTTCCGCCCAGGCGACCGGCGTCCCCCGCGACCAGCTCATCGGCACGGATTTCTCGGACTACTTCACCGCGCCGGACAAGGCCCGCGAGGGCTACCTGCAGGTGTTCTCGCAGGGCTTCGTGCGCGACTACCCGCTCGCGATCCGGCACACGTCGGACCGCGTCACCGAAGTGCTCTACAACGCCAGTCTCTACCGCGACGACCGCGGCCGGGTGCTCGGGGTGTTTGCGGCCGCGCGCGACGTGACCGAGCGCAAGCAGGCCGAGGCCAAGCAGCGCATTGCCGCCGCCTACGCCCGCTCGCTGATCGAGGCCTCGGTGGACCCGCTCGTCACGATCGACGCCGGCGGCAAAATCACCGACGTGAACCGGGCCACCGAGCTGGTGACCGGCATCCCGCGCCAGCGGCTCATCGGCACGGACTTCTCGAACTATTTCACCGAGCCGGGGCGCGCCCGCGAGGGCTACCAGCAGGTCTTCTCGCAGGGCTACGTGAAGGACTACCCGCTCGCGATCCGCCATGCGTCGGGACGGGTCACGGACGTGCTCTACAACGCGAGCGTTTACAAGGACGAGCGCGGCGTGGTCCTCGGCGTGTTCGCGGCCGCGCGCGACGTGACGGACCGCAAGATGGCCGAGGAGCTTCAGCGCGCGTCGTCGGCCTACGCCCGCTCGCTGATCGAGACTTCGCTCGACCCGCTCGTCACCATCAGCTCCGACGGCAAGATCACCGACGTGAACGATGCCTCGGTCGAGGCGACCGGGGTGCCGCGCGAGCAGCTCGTCGGGACGGACTTCTCGGACTATTTCACCGAGCCCGAGCGGGCGCGCGACGGCTACCGGCAGGTGTTTTCCAAGGGCTTCGTGCGCGACTATCCGCTCGCGATCCGGCACACGTCGGGCCGGGTGACGGACGTGGTGTATAACGCGAGCGTGTTCAAGGACGACAAGGGCCTGGTGCTGGGCGCGTTCGCCGCCGCGCGCGACATCACGGCGCTAAAGCAGGCCTCGCAATACGCGCGCTCGCTGATCGAGGCGTCGCTCGACCCGCTCGTGACCATCAGCGTCGACGGCAAGATCACCGACGTGAACCAAGCCTCCGCCGAAGCGACCGGCTTGCCGCGCGACAAACTGATCGGGACGGACTTCTCCGACTACTTCACCGAGCCGCAGAAGGCGCGCGAAGGCTACCAGCAGGTGTTCTCGCGGGGCTTCGTGCGCGACTACCCGCTCGCGATCCGGCACGCCTCGGGCCGGATCACCGACGTGCTCTACAACGCGAGCGTTTACAAGGACGAGAAGGGCAAGGTGCTCGGCGTGTTCGCCGCCGCGCGCGACGTGACGGACCGCAAACGCTTCGAACAGTCGCTCGAGCAGGCCAACCGCCTCAAGAGCGAGTTCCTCGCCAACATGTCGCACGAGCTGCGCACGCCGCTCAACGGGATCATCGGCTTCTCCGAGTTCATCATCGACGGGAAGGCGGGGCCGGTCGTGCCGAGGCAGCACGAGTATCTCACCGACATCCTCAACAGCGGGCGGCACCTGCTCCAGCTCATCAACGACGTGCTCGACCTCTCGAAGATCGAGGCCGGCAAGATGGAACTGTTTCCCGAGGAGTTCGCCGTGGCGACGTCGATCGCGGAGGTCTGCTCGGTCGTCTCGCCGCTGGCGAAGAAAAAATCCATCACCGTCACCCAGCAGGTCTCCCCGGGGACCGGCCGGGTCACGCTCGACCAGCAGAAATTCAAGCAAACCCTCTACAACCTGCTCTCCAACGCGGTGAAGTTCACCGCCGACCAGGGCCGGGTGGACGTGATGGCCGAGGCCGGCGCCGGCGAGTTGCGCGTGCGCGTCCGCGACAACGGCGTCGGCATCCGGCCCGAGGACATCAGCAAGCTCTTTGTCGAGTTTCAACAGCTCGACTCCAGCCTGGCCCGCCGGGAGCAGGGCACCGGCCTGGGGCTGGCACTGACCCGAAAAATCGTCGAATTGCAACGCGGCACCGTCACAGTCGAGAGCGAACCCGGCCGCGGCAGCACGTTCACGGTCATCCTCCCCCTCTGACCGCCGCCCCCCGCCCCGTGAACTCCCCCGCCACCATCCTCGTCGTGGATGACAATCCCACGAACCTCAAGCTCGCCGCCGACGTGCTCGCCGCCGACGGCTACATCATCCTCCGCGCCCGCGACGCCGGCGAGGCCCGGATGGTGATCGCCCAGACGGCACCCGACCTCATCCTCCTGGACATTCAGATGCCCGGCATGGACGGGCTCGCACTCACGCGCCTCCTGAAGGCCAATCCCGCCTCCGCGCACATCCGCATCGTGGCCCTGACGGCCTTTGCGATGAAGGGCGACGACCGCAAGGCCGCCGCCGCCGGCTGCGACGGCTATATCACGAAGCCCATCGACACCCGGAAACTCGGGGCCGAGGTGGCAGGGATCCTTGCCCGCCCCCCGGCCCCGCCTGCCGGGCCCACGCCATGAAAATCCTCGTCGTCGAAGACGATCCCACCGATCTGAAACTGCTCATCGCCGTGCTGGACGCCAGCGGCCACCAAGTGCTCGGCCAGCCCTCGGCGGAGGCGGCCCTGGCGGAGATCCGGCGGCAGCAGCCGGAGCTGATCGTGCTCGATCTCCGGCTGCCGGGGATGGACGGGCTGGCTCTGGCCCGCTTGCTCAAAGCAGACTCAGCCACCCGCACCATCCCGATCGTCGCGCTGACGGCCGCGCGCGAAATTTACGACCGCGAGGACGCCCTCGCCGCCGGGTGCGACGCCTACCTCGTCAAGCCCGTCAACACCCGAAGTTTCGCCAGCCAAGTCACGGACGTGGCGGCCAGAACCCGCTGAGCGTATGCGCATCCTCGTCGTCGATGACCACGCCACGAACCGCAAGCTGCTCCGGGCCCAGCTCGAAGCGGAGCGGCACGCCGTCGTGGAGGCGGGCGACGGGCAGGAGGCGCTGGCCGTGCTCGAACGCGATCCGGTGGACGCGATCGTGTCGGACATCCTCATGCCGAACCTGGACGGTTTCGGTCTCTGCCATGCCGTGCGCCAGCACGAGCGGTTCCATGCGTTGCCGTTCATCATCTATACCGCGACCTACACCTCGCCCTCCGACATGAATTTGGCGCAGGCGGTCGGGGCCGACCGCTACCTCACCAAACCGGCGCCGGTCGGGGCCATGCTCGCGGCCTTGCGCGAAGCGGCGGACCGGGCCGCCGCGCGCCAGCCGCAGGCGCGCGGTCCGGATGAGACCGCCATTTCAAGCAATACAACGCGACCCTGATCGGAAAACTGGAGGAGAAGAACGCCGACCTCACGGCGGCGGTCCAAAAACTCGAACGCGCCCAGGAGCGGATCGGCGAGCTGAACCGCCACCTCGAGGAGCGCGTCGCGGAGCGCACCGCCGAGCTGTCGGCCGCCAACGGCGCCCTGCGCGACGCGCTCGACCAGGTGCAGCAGTTGTCCGGCCTGATCCCGATCTGCGCCGGGTGCAAAAAAATCCGCGACGAGCAGGACTTTTGGCAGGGCGTCGAGGTTTACCTGAGCCGCCACACCGGCGCGAAGTTCAGCCACGGGCTGTGCCCGGACTGCTTCGCCAAAGAGCGGGAAAGATTTGACCGGTTCACGGCCCCGCCCCGCTCCCCGCCCCTATGAACGTTCTTATCGTCGAGGACGACCCCACCAACCGCAAACTACTCCGCGCGCAGCTCGAGGCGGAGCGGCTGACCGTGCTCGAAGCCGGCGACGGAGTGGAAGCACTCGCCGTGCTCGGGCACGCCGCCGTGGGCGCGGTGATCACCGACATCCTCATGCCACGGATGGACGGCTACCGCCTCTGCGACGCGATCCGCAGCAGCGCCCGCTGGCACCGCCTGCCGGTGGTCGTCTACACCGCCACCTACACCTCGCCGAGCGACGAGAAACTCGCCCTCGAGGTCGGGGCGGACCGCTACCTCCGCAAGCCGGCGCCGGCGGAGCTGCTGCTCGCGACGTTGCACGCGGCGACCCGGTCGGCCGCCGCCTCCGCCCGGCCCGAACGCTCGCCGCTGACTGAGCCCGTGATCTTGCGGGAATACAACGAGCGCCTCGTGAGCAAACTGGAACACAAGAACCTCGAGCTCGAAGCCGCGCTCGGGCAGCTCCGGGCGAGCCAGCAAATGCTCCGCGATCTGGTCGACGGGCTCGGTCCCGACAACCTGGTCGGTCTCCTGACGCCCGCGGGCGTCGTGGTCGTGGCCAACCAGCCGGCGCTCGCGATCGGCGGCCTCGACGCTCGCGATGTGCTCGGCACGCCGTTGGAGCAGACTCACTGGTTTTCCCACGACGGCGAGGCGCAGGCTCGGATCCGCGCGGCGGTCGGCCGGGCCGCCGCGGGCGAGCCGTCCCGCTACGACGTGCAGATCCGCGCGGACGGGGGCCGGCTCGTCTGGATCGATTTTTGCCTCCGCCCGATCCGCGACGACGGCGGCCGGGTCGTCTTTCTCGTCTCGTCCGCGACCGTCATCGAAGACCGCAAGCGGGCGGAGGAGGCTCTCCGGGAAAGCGGGGACCGCTTCCGCCAGGTGGTCGAAAACATCGGGAAGTTTTTTGGATCCGCGACGCCGAGCAGGACCGGATGATCTACCTCAGCCCCGGCTTCGACGAGATTTGGGGCCGCCCGTGCGCCGGGTTGGAAGCGTCCCCGCAGTCCTGGCCGCAAAGCGTCCTGCCGGAGGACCGCGAGCGGGTGGCGGCCGCGGGCAAGGCCCGCGAAGCTGCGAGTGATTGGGATGAAATCTACCGCATCGTGCGGCCCGACGGAGCCGTGCGCTGGATCCGCGACCGCGGCTATCCCGTGCCCGAGCCGGGCGGCCGGGTGCGGCGCGTGGTCGGCGTCGCGGAAGACATCACGGAGCGGAAACAATGGGAGGAGCAGTTTCTCCACGCGCAGCGGATGGAAGCCATCGGCACGCTCGCGAGCGGCGTGGCGCACGACCTCAACAACATCCTCGCCCCGATCCTGATGGTGGCGGGATTGTTGAAATTGCGGAGCGCGGCCAGCGCCAAGGACCGGGAAATGCTCACGATGATCGAACACTGCGGGCAGCGCGGCGCGGACGTCATCCGCCAGTTGCTGACCTTCGGCCGGAGCAAGACCGGGGAGCCGGGAATCGTCGACTCGGTGCCCTCCGACCTCTGGACGGTCCGGGCCGATCCCACCCAGTTGCACCAAGTCCTGATGAACCTTTGCGTCAACGCCCGGGACGCCATGCCGACGGGCGGGCTCCTGACGGTGGAAGCGGCCAACGTCGAAGGCGCGGCGGCCGACCCCGATCTCAAGGCGCCCCGGCAGGTGCGGCTCACGGTCCAAGACACCGGCCACGGCATCCCGCCCGCCGTCCGGGAGAGAATCTTCGATCCGTTCTTCACCACCAAAGAGGCCGGCAAAGGGACCGGTTTGGGTCTCTCCACCGTGGCCGACATCGCGCGGAAACACGGCGGCGTCGTCAAGGTGGCAAGCGAGCCGGGTCGCGGCACCGTCTTCGCGGTTTACCTGCCGGCGGCGGCCGAACCCGCCGACGAGGCGCCGGCGGCGCGTGCCGCGCCGGTGACTCTTGGCCGGGGAGAGCTGGTCCTCGTGGTGGACGACGAGCCCCCGATTCGCGCTCTGCTCAGCGACCTGCTGGAAGGCGAAGGGTATCGCGTGCTGACGGCCGGGTCGGGGGAGGACGCGCTCAAGGTCTATTTTCAACATCAGGAAACCCTGCGGCTGGTCGTGACCGATTTTATGATGCCGGGCATGGACGGGCTCGCGCTGATCCGCGCGCTCCGCGTGCTCGCGCCCGGCTTGCCCATCGTGGCGACCAGCGGGATGGAGCACAACGAGGAGCAGGCCGAACTCACCGCGCTCGGCATCGCGGCGATCCTCATGAAACCCTTCGTGCCGGCACAAATCGTCGATGCGGTCCGCCGCCACCTCGCCGCGAAGAGAGCGCCCGGCGGCGGCTGAACGCGGCCGGACCGCCGCGAGGAATTCGGGCGCTGCGTGCCGGGAACCTGACACTCGCCATCAAGTGCCATCCGCCCGGCGTAACCGATCCTCCTGCGGCCGGGGACGGAACGCGGATCGATCAGGCTTCGGGGATGAGGGGCAGAGTCCGGGCGGAGACTTGGTCGCGGCTGCGGCGGGCGTATTTCAGCCAGTCCCGGCGTTTCCAACGGCGATACATGATCAGGCCGCGCAGCCATTCTTCCAGCATCATGGCGACCCAGATGCCCGGCAGACCCCAGCCGAGCCTGAGTCCGAACAGCCAGCACAGCGGCACGCTCAACAGCCATTGGGAGCACGTGGCGATTTGCACGGGGAAACGGGCGTCGCCCGTCGCCCGGAGCGCGTTGATGCCGACGATATTGAAGACCCGGCCGGGTTCGTAGAGAACCGAGAGCCGCAGCAGCAGCGCGCCGCCGGCCACGACCGCGGCGTCGGGGGAGAACAAACCGAGCAAGGGCTCGGCCGCCGCCGCCACCAGCAGGATGGCGCCCGTCGAGACGAGCAGGCCGGTGCGGATGTTTTTCAAGACCTGCCGGTAGGCTTCCTCGAACTCGCCGGCCCCGATCAGCCGGCCGACGAAAATCTCGGTGCCGAGCCCGAGCGCGATGCTGAAGAGGATGACGAGCCGCTGGACGTTCTGCGTGTAGGTCATCGTGGCGAGGCTCTCTCCGCCGAGCCGGGCGGCAAAGCTGGTGATGACCATCAGCGAGACCCAGTAGCTCATGTGCTCACCCGCCGCCGGCAAGCCGATGTGCAGGATGCGCCGGATGCGGGCGACCGGCGCGCGGAAGAAATCGCGGGCGCGCAGCCGGAGCCCGAGCCGCCGGTCGAGCAGCACCCAAAAGATGAGGCTGGCGACCACGCGGCTCGCGACGCTGGCGAGCGCGACGCCGGTTACGCCCATCCGGGGCGCGCCGAACAGCCCGAAGAGCAGCACGGAGCTCAGCGCGAGGTTGAGCACGTTCTGAATGCCGGTCACCACCATCGCGTCGCGGGTGTGGCCGTGGGCGCGCAGGGCGGCCCCGATGGCGGTGTTCATCGCTTCCAGGAAGAGCGTGCCGCCCATGAGC
>JACQFT010000220.1 GCA_016199925.1 Opitutia bacterium
GTTGACACCTCCCCGCATCCGGCTCTCAAGCTCCGCATCGCATGATCCACCTGCGCCTCGCCCCAGCCACCGCCCGCCGTTTCCACCGCCGCGCCCTGCTGCTCGACACCCCCGCGCCCACCGTCGCCGCCGCCCTCGACCACCACGGCTACATCCAGATCGATCCCCTCAATGTCTGCGGGCGCATGCATGACCTCATCCTCCGCAACCGCGTCGCCGGCTACCGCGAAGGCGACCTGCTCAACCACCTCCACTCCCCTGCCCGCCCCGGCTTCGAGCACTACCTCCCCCACGCAGGCATCCTCGTCGCCTTCCCCGCCGCCGCCTGGCCCTACCTTTCACCTCTGCTCGCCAGCCGCCGCCTCCGCCCCGGCCCCGCGTATCGCCGCCCGCTCAGCCCCAAACACGAAGCCCTCGCCCAACACATCCTCGCCGAACTCGCCGCCCGCGGCCCGCTCACCTCCGACGACATCGAGCACGAAGGCCGCTCCGTCACCGGCTGGGGTTCGCCCGGCCGGCTCGTGAAGAATCTCCTCGAAGTCCTCTTCGTCCACGGCCGCGTCCTCATCACCGCGCGGAAAAATTTCCGCCGCGTCTATGATCTCCCCGCCCGCGTCCTCCCCGCGACCCTCCTCCACGCCCCGCCCAAAACCCCCGCCGAGATCGCTCGCTGGACCGCCCTCCTCCGCCTCCGCCAACGCCGCCTCTGCCCCCTCAAGCGCGGCGAACTCGCCCACGTCGCCGACCTCGTGCAACCAGTCTCCATCGACGGCATCAAGACACCGCCCCTCTACGTCCTCCGCTCCGATCTGCTCCTTTTCTCTGAAATCGAAACTCCGCCGGCTTCGCCTTTTGAAATCGGAAATCGAAAATCCAAAATCGAAAATCCGCCGCCCGCCCTCCTCGCCCCCCTCGACCCGCTGATCTACGACCGCCGCCTCACCTCCGCCCTTTGGAATTTCGACTACACCTGGGAAGTTTACACCCCTGCGCCCAAGCGCCGTCGCGGCTACTACGCGCTCCCCGTCCTCGCCGGCACGGAGATAGTCGGCCACGTCGATCCCAAAGCTGATCGCCCGCGGAAAAAACTCCGTGTCGTCTCCCGCTCCATCAAGCGCGGCCATCGCGTCGCCCCCGCCGTCGCCGCCCTCGCGAGTTGGCTCGGCCTCCGCCCCTGACCACCCACGCCCCCGCTGCTCTTTCCCCGTCGCGCCACTCGCCCCGCCTGATCCCCTCTGCTTCGGACCTTGGAGGGTCCGCCTCCGTGCGGACCATCTGCCCCATCAGCCGACACTACGATCCCTCCCGCCCTCCTCTCCCTCCCGCCCCGAGCAAAGTGTCTTATAATACGTGCCACTTCCCAGCGCACCCGCTCGCCGCTTTTTCCACTTCGTCCCCGACGCATTGTCAGTAACTTTCGCTTGCGCGCGCCGCCCCACCGCGTTGCTCCTTTCTCGTGCGCTCACTCCTGCTTTTCGCTGCCGCGCTCGGCACGTTTCTCCCGGCCGGAATTGCCCGCTCCGAAATCTCTCCTCCGCGCCCCACGCACCCACTCGCGCACGACATCTATGTTTGGCAACGCCAGCACGGCCCGGCCGTGAGCGCTTCGGTTCGCGCGCACGCGGCGACATTTCAAACCGTCGTCGCGCTTGCCGCCGAAATTTCTTGGGAAAAATCTCCCGCGGCCTCCGCCCCGACACCGCTCCTCACCCGCGTCGCCCTCGACTGGTCCTCACTCGCCACGGCTCCGCGACTCGGGCTCGCGCTCCGCATCAACGCGCGACCGGGCCGCCCCACGCGCGCCGACGACGGCCTTTCAACCGTGCTCGCACTCACGCGCGCCGTGCTCGCGGACGCCGCCGCCCACCGCGTCCGCGTCGCCGAACTCCAGATCGATTGCGATGCGCCAACTTCCCGGCTCGCCGACTACCGCCTCTGGCTCGAGGCCCTGCGCGCCGCCGTCGCCCCGGTGCCGTTGGTCTTCACCGCGCTCCCGGCTTGGCTCGACTCGCCGGATTTCGCCACCCTCGCGCGCAGCGCCGATGGATTCGTCCTGCAAGTCCACTCGGTGACGCGGCCCCGCGACGCCCGCGCGCCGTTCTCCCTCTGCGATCCTGCCGCCGCGCTCGCCGCCATCGCGCGCGCCGCGCGCGTCGGCGTGGCGTTCCGCGTCGCGCTGCCCACCTACGGATATTTTTTTGCGTTCGCTCCCGACGGCCGTTTCGCCGGTCTCGCGGCCGAGGGTCCGCGCCGCGACTGGGACGCCAGTTTCACCGTCCGCGAAGTTCAGGCCGATCCCGGCGAACTCGCCCGGCTCGTCCGTGCTCTCGCCACCGATCCTCCGTCTGCGCTCACCGGCGTCATCTGGTATCGTCTGCCTGTCGCCACCGACTCGCTCAATTGGTCCTGGCCCACGCTCGCCGCCGTCATGCAAGGCCGCCCGCCCGTCCCGCGGCTGCGCCTCGACCCTCGCGCCACCGCGGCCGGCCTGACGGAAATTTTCCTGCACAACGACGGCGACGGTGATCTCGCCGCGCCGGTCCGTCTCCGCATCCGCTGGGCCGGCTCGCCACCCCTCGCGGCCGATGCGCTCGGCCCTTTTTCCATCACGCAGGAAGACGCGGCGTCCCTCGTTCTCGCTGCTCCGCTGTGCCGCCTCCCCGCCGGCCGCCACGCGCCGGTCGGCTGGCTCCGCCTCACCCCCACCGCCCGTCCGCCCGATGTTTCCCTTGAAAACTAAACTCCTTCTCGCGGTCGCGCTGGCCGCCCCCGCGCTCGCCTGCGGCCCGGATTTCCCGGACACCATCGTCGACAACTTCGACGCCATCCTCGCCGCGCCGTTCGCTCGCTACGCCGACTCGCTCGCCAGCATCTCTCTTCCTCCCGCCGAGTTTCGCGCCCGCCCGCTCGTCTCGCGCCCACCGCCCGCCACCGACGAAACCGCGCCGGAACAGGCCCTCGCCGCCGAGCTCGCCGATCTCGCCGCCGCCCGCGTTCCCCCGGCTGTCATCGCCCAGCACCGCGAACGCCGCCGCGCACTGGCTGCCCTCCTGCCTCTCGGCGCGCACGCAGTGGTCCCGCCCGCGCTCGCCCCCGCCGTCGGCCTGCCGCCGGAGTTCGCCGACTATCAGGCCGGCGTGATCGCACTGGCCGAGGGTCGCCCGACCGACGCCGTCGTTCACTGGCAACGCCTCCTCGCGCGCCCCGCCGCCGAGCGCAAGTTCAAGTCCACTTGGGCCGCGTTCATGCTCGGCCGCCTCGACCCCGACGCCGGCGAAGCGCGGTTTCGGTTCCGCCAAGTGCGGCAGTTCGCCCGCGCCGGCTTCGCCGACTCGCTCGGGCTCGCCGCTGCCAGCTACGGTTGGGAAGCGAAAACCTGGCTCGACGCCGGCGACTGCGCACGCGCGGCCGACCTCTATCTCGCGCAGTTCGCGACCGGCGACCGGAGCGCCGCCAATTCTCTCCGCTTCACGGCCGCGCGCGTTCTCGCCCGCGGAGATGATGCGCTCCTCGCCGCTTTCGCCCGCGACCCGCGCCGCCGCGAGACCATCACGGCGCTGTTGCTCAACCAGCGCGAAGGCGCCGATTTTCCGCGGTTCTCCCCTCACGCGCCCGACCTGCGCCCCGGCGATACCGCCCGCTGGCTCGCCGCGCTCGAGACCGCCGCTGCGTCCGATGCGCCCGGTGCCGCCCGGCTCGCCCTCGCGGCCTACCGCGCCTACGACCTCGCGGCGTGCCAACGGTGGTTGAACCTCGCCGGCGCCAACGACGACCTCGCCCTCTGGCTCCGCGCAAAACTCGCCCTGCGCGACGGCCGCTTCGACGACGCCGCGACGCTGGCTCAGCTCGTCCGCCATGCCCCCGCCCTCGATGGTCTTCTCGTCGCCACGGATTCTCTCCTCGGCCCGCGCTCCGCCCCGGCCCATCTCCGCGGCGAACTCGGTGCCCTGCGCCTCGCCCGCCGCGACTACGCCGAGGCGCTCAGCCACCTCCTCGCAGCCGGTTGCTGGGAAGACGCCGCCTATGTCGCCGAGCGCGTCCTGTCCATCGACGAGTTGAAAACCTTCATCGCGACCCACGCCGTTCCCGCGCCCCGCGTTTCTCCCGCTGAAGATCGCGTCGCCGATTTCGGCGACCTGCGCCACCTGCTCGCCCGCCGCCTCGTCCGTCACGACCGCCTCGCCGAAGCCCGCCCGTATTTTCCCCCGGCCCTCGTCCCCGTCTTCGATCAATTCGTCACCCTCGTCCGCGCCGGACGGGACCGCGCCCAGCCTCGGGCCGTGCGGGCCGCCGCGCTCATGCAAGCCGCGCGCTGCCTCCGCACCGAAGGCCTCGTTCTGCGCGGCACCGAGCTCGCCCCCGACGCCGCCATCTACGACGGTCAATATCCCGCGCGTCTCTCCCTCGCCACCCGCGCCAACCTCCCGCCCGGTCTCGGCCCCTCCCGCGACGAACGCACCCGCGCCTCCGTCGAAGAAACCGACCCCGAGCGCCGCTTTCACTATCGCTACCTCGCCGCCGACCTCGCCTGGGAAGCGATCGCGCTCATGCCCGACAATCGCACCACCACTGCCGCTGCGCTTGCCGAAGCCGGCGGCTGGTTGAAGCACCGCGATCCGCGCCTCGCCAACCGTTTCTATCAGGCGCTCGTCCGCCGCTGCCCCGACACCGACCTCGGCCGCGCCGCCGCCGCGCAACACTGGTTCCCCAAGTAACCTCCGCCGCTAGTTCCGCGTGGGCCAGCGAGCTTGCTCGCGCCTCCGCACAGGTGAGCCCACCCCGCCGCCGGCGGCAGTGTCATCTAATAGATGACACTTTTCTCCGCCGCGGATTCCTCGCGCTCCGCGCTTGCCGGTCGCGCGGCGCCCCGCCATCTCCATTCCTCCTGTGGACGATCTCCTGCTCACGCTCAAAACCACTTTCGGCTACGGCGCTTTCCGCCCGTTGCAACGCGAGATCATCGAGGCCGCCCTCGCCGACCGCGATGTCTTCGCCCTCCTTCCCACCGGCGGCGGCAAATCCCTCTGCTTCCAACTCCCCGCGCTGCTCCGGCCCGGCCTCACCGTCGTCGTCTCGCCGCTCATCGCGCTGATGAAGGACCAGGTGGACCAACTTCAGGCCGCCGGCGTCGCCGCCACCTACCTCAACTCCACCCTCGACGCCGACGAGGCGCGCACCCGCCTGCGCGGCCTCCACCGCGGCGAGTGGCGCCTCCTCTACGTCGCTCCCGAGCGCCTGATGCTCGACAACTGGCAGGAGAACCTGAAGGCGTGGCACGTCACCGCCCTCGCCATCGACGAGGCGCATTGCATCTCCGAATGGGGCCACGACTTCCGCCCCGAATACCGGCAGATCGCGAAGCTCCGCGAAATCCTCCCCGGCGTCCCCGTCATGGCGCTCACCGCCACCGCCACCGACCGCGTGCGCGCCGACATCATCAAGCAACTCCAACTCCGCGACGCCGCCACCTTCGTCGCCAGCTTCAACCGTCCCAACCTCGCCTATCGCGTCGTCCCCAAGGACCAGCCCGCGAAACAAATCATCGACTTCGTCCGCGCCCGCGAAACCGAGAGCGGCATCATCTACTGCGCCAGCCGCGCCACCGCCGAACGCGTCGCCGAGTCCCTCGCCGGCCGCGGTTTCCCCGCCCGGCCCTACCACGCCGGCCTCGACGCCGCCGAGCGCACGCGCAACCAGGAATCGTTCCTCCGCGACGAGACCCGCATCATCTGCGCGACGATCGCCTTCGGCATGGGCATCAACAAGCCCAACGTCCGCTGGGTCATCCACCACGACCTCCCCAAAAACATCGAGGGCTACTATCAGGAAACCGGCCGCGCCGGTCGCGACGGCCTCCCCGGCGACTGCCTCCTCCTCTTCAGCGCCGGCGACATCGCGAAGCAGACCCACTTCCTCACCGAGATCACCGACGAGCACGAGCAGGCCGTCGCCCGCGCCCAGCTCCGCCAGATCGTCCACTACGCCGAGAGTGCCGGCTGCCGCCGCGCCGAGCTGCTCGGTTATTTCGGCGAAAAGTTTCCGCTCGATAACTGCGCCGCCTGCGACAACTGCCTCGAGCCGCGCGCCACCTACGACGGCACCGTCGCCGCGCAAAAATTCCTCTCCTGCGTTTACCGCATCGCGCAGCACGGCCGCTTCAGCGTCGGGATGAACCACCTCACCGAAGTGCTCACCGGCGCCGACACCGAGAAGATCAACCGCTGGGGTCACGACCGCCTCACCACTTACGGCATCGGCAAAGAACTCTCCCGCCCCGCGTGGGCCGCCGTCGGCCGCGAGCTGATGCGCCTCGGCTACCTCGCCGTCGCCGAAGGCGAGTTCGCCACCCTCGAACTCACGCCCGAAGGCCGCGAGGTCCTCCGCTCGCGCGCCCCGATCACGCTCACCAAACCGATGGATTTGCCGAAAGCGAAGCGCGTCGCACGTCGCGAGGGCGACATCGCCTGCGACGAGATTCTCTTCGAGCGCCTCCGCGCGCTGCGCAAGGAACTCGCCGACGAGCGCCATGTGCCCGCCTACATCGTCTTCGGCGACGCCACGCTCCGCCAGATGGCCCGCGAATACCCCACGAGCGTCCGCGAGATGGAAGGCATCACCGGCGTCGGCGAAAAAAAGCGCGCAGAGTTCGGCGAGGTTTTCGCCGACACCATCGCGCGCTTCCTCGAAACGAACCCGCGCATCACTTTCAACGACTAGGTTCCGCCTCCGAATGTAGGGCCGGCGCTCGCCGCCGCGCCGTCCCTCGCCAGCCAGCATCGCCCGTGGGCCAGCGAGCGGGCGCGCCTCACCAGTTCGGTTCACCAGTAGCAGGGCGAAACGTCCGCGCCGAGCCGACCCGCGCCTGAAAATGCGGACGCGGCGCCCGCCGCGTTCGTCGGCCGGGACGAGACCCCCACCGCCACGCCGCGTCCGCGTTTGGCCGCCACGCTGCATCCGCCGGTGTTTTCTACCACGGATTTCTCGGATGGATACGGATGCAATCCTCGAGCCCGGCCGCCAAGAATCCGGAGTTGATCCGCGCGTCGTCCGAGGAATTCGCGGTCAAACAGAACTGCCTCCGTTCACTTCAGCGCCACTTGCGTATTCAGGCCCGGCGCTCGCCCTCTCGCCCTGGCCTTGGCGACGGCGGGCCGGCGTGCTGCGCCCGTCCGCCTCGTTCCAGCGGAGGCGACCAGCCGCAACCGAGGCCCCTTTCTCCCGGCCGTCGCGCGAATCTTTTTTGTGTCATTTCGCGTCCCTTTCTGGCTAAACCATTCCCCTTCCCATGAACATTCACGAGTATCAGGCCAAAGCGTTGTTCGAGAAATTTGGTGTCGCCGTGCCGAAGGGCGTGCCGGCCCGCACGCCGAGCGAGTTCGAGGGCGCCATCAAGCAGCTCCCCGCCGGCGCCGTCATCGTGAAGTCCCAGATCCACGCCGGCGGTCGCGGCAAGGGCACGTTCACCGACGGCTTCAAGGGCGGCGTGAAATTTGCCCAGACCCCCGCCGACGCGCTCGACTACGCGAACCGGATGTTCGGCAACACGCTCGTCACCGCCCAGACCGGTCCCGCCGGCCGCAAAGTCCAGACGATCTACTTCGCGCAGGCCACCGACATCACCAAGGAATACTACCTCGCCATTCTCCTCGACCGCGTCACCTCGCGCCCCGTCATCGTCGCCTCGACCGAGGGCGGCGTCGAGATCGAGAAAGTCGCGCACGACTCGCCCGAGAAAATTTTCAAGATCGTCATCGACCCGGCCGTCGGCCTCATGGGCTATCAGGCGCGCGAACTGGCGTTCAAGCTCGGCCTCACCGGCGACTACTTCAAGAACGCCGTGAAACTCATCACCGCGCTCTACACGATGTTCTGGAAGACCGACGCGTCGATGGTCGAAGTCAACCCGCTCATCACCACGCCGGGCGGCCAGGTGCTCGCGCTCGACGCCAAGGTGTCCTTCGACGACAACGCGCTCTTCCGCCACCCCGAGCTCACCGCGCTCCGCGACCTCAACGAGGAAGACCCGAAGGAGATCGAAGCCTCGAAGTTCAACCTCTCCTACATCGCGCTCGACGGCAACATCGCCTGCCTCGTCAACGGCGCCGGCCTCGCGATGAGCACGATGGACATCATCAAGCACTACGGCGGCAGCCCGGCCAATTTCCTCGACGTCGGCGGCGGCGCTTCGAAGGACCAGGTGCAGGCCGCCTTCAAGATCATCCTCACCGACCCGAACGTGAAGGGCATCATGGTGAATATTTTTGGCGGCATCATGGACTGCAACACCATCGCCACCGGCGTCGTCGCCGCTGCGCGCGAACTCGGCCTCACCATTCCGCTCGTCGTCCGCCTCGAGGGCAACAACGTCGCCGCCGGCAAACGAACCCTCGCCGAGTCCGGCCTCACCATTCACTCCGCCGACACGATGGCCGACGCCGCGCAGAAAATCGTCAAGCTCGTGGCCTGAGCCACGAGCCAGTAGCGAGCATCGAGTAGCGAGTAGTGAGCATCTCCAGTCCGATTTTCCTCCTCCTCTCCGTCCTCTGCCACTCCTACTCACTACCCGCTACTCACTACTCACTACTTCCCCACCATCCCATGAGCATCCAAGTCAAAGAACTCGCCTTCGTCTTCCACGCCGTGAAAGACGTCCCCGCCGCCCGTAAATTCTATGAAGGTTTCCTCGGCCTGAAGACCGGCCAGCAAACCGAGGTCGGCCCGGGCCTCTGGTGGATCGAATACGATCTCGCCGGCCAGGCGCTGTGCATCTCCAACGCGTTCCCTGGCTCACCCTCGTCGAGTGTCGCCCTCGAAGTCGCCGACCTCGACGCCGCGCGCGCCGCCGCCCAAACCGCCGGCCTCGCGCTCCCCGGCGAGATCATGGAGTTCCCGCCCTGCCGGATGTTTCAGATCAAGGACCCCGACGGCAACGAGCTCATGCTCCACCAGCGCAAAGCGAACCCTTGATTCATCTACAGAAGCTAACCAAGGAAACAAAGAGGCGAAGCCGTCGGAACGGTCTTCTTCGTTACCTTCGTTTCCTTCTGTAAAATCTCCGATCCATTTCCCTCTCATGGCTATTATCGTAACTCCTGACACCCGCGTTCTCGTTCAAGGCATCACCGGCGAATTCGGCGCCCGCCACACCAAGCTGTCGCTCGACTACGGTTCCAAGATCGTCGCCGGCGTCACGCCCGGCAAGGGCGGCCAGTTCTTTGAACACGGCGTGCATCGCGTGCCGATCTTCAACACCGTCGCCGAAGCCGTCGCCGCCACCGGTGCCACCGCCTCCGCCGTCTTCGTGCCGCCGCCCTTCGCCGCCGACGCGATCCTCGAGGGCGTCGATGCCGGACTCGATCTCTGCGTCGCGATCACCGAGGGCATTCCGATCCGCGACATGATCGAAGTGAAACGCGCGATGGCCGGCCGCAAGACGCGCCTCATCGGCCCCAACTGCCCCGGCATCGTCACGCCCGGCGCCGGCAAGGATTCCGCCGGTGGCTGCCGCATCGGCATCGCCCCCGGCTACATTCACAAGAAAGGCCACGTCGGCGTCGTCTCCCGCTCGGGCACGCTGACCTACGAAGCCGTCTTCCAGCTCACGTCGAAAAACATCGGCCAGACGACCTCCGTCGGCATCGGCGGCGATCCCGTCAACGGCACCTCGCACCTCGACGTCGTCAAGATGTTCAACGACGACCCCGAGACTTGGGGCATCATCATGATCGGCGAAATCGGCGGCAACGCCGAGGTCGAGGCCGCCCGCTGGGTGAAGGCCAACTGCAAAAAGCCCGTCGCCGGATTCATTGCCGGTGCCACCGCGCCCGCCGGACGCCGCATGGGTCACGCCGGTGCCGTCGTCGGTGGAGCCGAGGACACCGCCGCCGCCAAGATCGCCGTGTTTCAAGAATGCGGCATCGAGTGCGCCGTCACGCCGAGCGACATGGCCGACGCCCTCATCCGCGCCGCCGCCCGCACCGGCACGAAGCTGGCGTGAGACCGGAGCTGAGCGGTAAGGCGTAAGATTTAAGGTGTAAGGTTTAAGCTGTAAGCTCCAGGCCGGAACCACGCTCAAGCCCGAGACCTGCCCTGCCAAGACCGCCGTTTGACACTCGGTTTTTGACCGCCGATGTCGCGCCCGTGAGCACCGACCAGGAAATTCTAGCTGCTGTGGAAGCCCTGCCCCTTAGGAGCAAGGCCCGGCTGATGCCAAGACTCCGCCGCTGTCTGGAGGACTACTACGACCTGCAAGCGGTCAAGCGCGCGCAGAAAAGCGGCGTGTATCATTCTTACGAACAGGTGCGTCGGGAGCTGACCAGTCGCCGTGCCGCTGCTCGGCCCACTGGGTCAGTGCCTGCCGGCCGAGCTGGCGGATGCGCTCCACGATCGCGTCCTCCGCTTCGTCGCCGGTGTTGAGCGTGCCGGCGCGGTTTTCCACCTCATCGAGCAGCGCGGCCATGTGTTCATCCAACTGCGGATGGCGCTGCAGTCGCGCCAGCAAATCCGACACCTTTTCATTGGACAGAGCGGGAGGGTTCATCCCATCGGACCGTGCCGAAGGCCGCCCGATTTGTCTAGCAAAAAGCCAGCTGGCTCTTCTCTCGCGACTTACCCTCTCAGCCAAAAAC
>JACQFT010000212.1 GCA_016199925.1 Opitutia bacterium
CGCGACGGACCGGCAGGCGCCGTTCGGCGGCATCATCGTCGTGAACCAGACGCTCGGGCCGGACGTGGCGGAGCAGATCAAGGACATCTTTACCGAGGTGATCATCGCGCCGCGGTTCAGCGACGAGGCCCGGGCGATTTTCGCGAAGAAGAAAAATCTCCGCCTGATGGTCGCGAAGGAAGGTCTCGGTGCCGACGCGCTCCAGGAGGTGCGCTCGGTGGTCGGCGGCGTGCTCGTGCAGGATCGCAACCGCACGCTGGGCAACGTGGGCGAATTCAAGGGCGTGACGAAGCGCCAGCCGACGCCCGAGGAGTGGACGGCGCTGCTCTTCGCGTGGAAGGTCTGCAAGCACGTCAAGTCGAACGCCATCGTCTACGGGGGCGGCGAACAGACTCTCGGCGTCGGCGCGGGGCAGATGGCGCGCGTAGACAGTTCGCGCATCGCGGTGTGGAAAGCCGGCGAGGCGAAACTCGATCTCCGCGGGTCGGTCGTGGCCAGCGAGGCGCTGTTTCCCTTTGCCGACGGGTTGCTCGCGGCCGCGGATGCGGGCGCGACGGCGGCGATTCAGCCGGGCGGGGCGCTCCGCGACGCGGAAGTCATCCAGGCCGCCGACGACCGCGGAATGGCGATGGTCTTTACCGGCATCCGGCACTTCCGGCACTGAGCCGGGTCCCGAGCTTCGGCCCAGCGGGTTGGGCCGGCCAACTTTGCCTTGGCGCATCGCGGCGCGACGACTAGCTTGCGGACATGAAAAGTTTTCTATCGGCCGGTGCGCTCGCAGCGGTGCTGCTCGGGTTGACGGGGTGCTACACGAATCCGGAGACCGGGCGGCAGTCGGTGATCCTGATTTCGCCGGCGCAGGAGAGCGAAATGGGCGCGGCGGCGTTCGCGGAGTTGCGCACGAAGGAGAAAGTGTCGCACGACCCGGAGGCGAACGCCCGCGTGCAGCGGGTGGGGGCGCGCATCGCCGAGGCGGTGGGCGACCAGTTGCCGAGCGCGAAGTGGGAGTTCGTGGTTTTCGACGCGCCGAAGACGATCAACGCGTTCGCGCTGCCGGGCGGCAAGGTCGGCGTCTATACCGGCTTGCTGAATCTCGCGAAGAGCGATGATGAGCTTGCGATCGTGATGGGCCACGAGATCGGACACGTGACGGCGCGGCATGGGGCGGAGCGGATGACCGAGGCGATGGGAATCGGTTTGGGCGCGTTTGTGGTCGATCTCGCGACCCAGAACAAGACCAACAACACCCGCAACGCCTGGCTGGTCGGCTACGGTGTGCTCGGGCTGGGCGGGGCGCTGAAATTTTCGCGCGAGCACGAGAGTGAGGCGGACCACATCGGCATCCGCTACGCCGCAAAGGCGGGCTACAATCCGATGGCGGCGATCACGTTTTGGCAGAAGATGGACAAGGAGAGCAAAGGCGGGAAATTGCCGGAGTTCTTGTCGACGCATCCGGCGAACGACACGCGGATCGAGCAACTCCGAGCGTGGATGCCGGAAGTGCTGCTGCTCTACGAAGCGGCGAAGCGGCGCGACCGGTAGGAGCCGAGTCGTTTTTTTAGAAAAACTGGTGCCGCGCCGTCCTCGGCGCGGGGCACGACGAAACGCGGCAGGGCGCCGCGCCCCCACAATGCTGCGGCAAAACAAAAGACCCTGGGATAAGAGCGGGCCGGAGGTGTTTCTGGCTAGCCCCGCGCCGAAAATTGGGTCACGGTCGCGGCATGTTTGATCCTGTTGAAAAGCTCAAGGAATACATCCGCCATCCGAGCGTGTCCGCCGATCCTGCCTTCAAGGACGGGATGGTGGGTGCCCAGAAATTTGTCAGCGGTTTGCTGACGGAGATCGGTTTCAAGGTCGAGGTCGTGCCGACGGCGCTGCATCCGGTCATCGTGGCGAAGCGCATGGGCGATCCCAAATTTCCGCACGCGATCATCTACGGTCACTACGACGTGCAACCGCCTGATCCGCTCGACAAGTGGAACACGAAGCCGTTCGAGCCGACGATCATCGGCGAGCGCATCTATGGCCGCGGCACCGCCGACAACAAAGGGCCGCTGATGGTGCATATCGCCGCGGTCGCACGGCTGTTGGAGAAGAATCCGCGACTGCCGCTGAACCTCACCTTCGTCATCGAGGGCGAGGAGGAGATCGGCAGCAAGAATTTCAAAACGTTTCTGACGCAGCACAAGGACAAGCTCGACGGCGACTTCATCTACATGTCGGACAACGGCATTTTGACGCCCGACCAGATGATCATCACCGTCGGCCTGCGCGGCATGCTCGCGCTCGAAGTCGAGTTCACCGGCCCGCAGTCGGATCTACACTCGGGCATGCACGGCGGCGTGCTGATGAACCCGTTGCAGGCACTCGCGGAATTCGCGGCGTCGCTGCACACGCCGGACGGGCGCGTGAACATCCCGGGATTCTACGACCAGGTCGTGGAGCCCGAGGCGTGGGAGCGGGGTGAGCTGAAACGCGTCGGGCTCGAAGAGAAGGCTTACGCCGAATTTCTCGGCATCAAAGATTTTCACACGCCGCCCGGCTACAACCCGTTCGAGGCGATCCGGTTTTTGCCGACGCTGGAGTTCAACGGATTCAGCGGCGGCTACCAGGGCGCGGGCACCAAGACGGTCATCCCGAGCAAGGCCAGTTGCAAAATCACCTGCCGGCTCGTGCCGAACCAGACGCCGGAAAACGTGAAGGACGGTGTGGTCAATGCGCTCAAGGCGCGTTGCCCGAAGGGCGTGACGATGACGGTGACGATGCAGCATGCGGCGACGCCGTATGTCGTGATCCCGCCCGACCGCTCGAACACGCCGAGGGATCAGTCGCCGGCTCTGGCGGCGTGCTTCCGCGCCGTGGACCAGGCGGCGACGGAAGTGTTCGGCAAGCCGCCGATCTATCTGCGCGAGGGCGGCAGTGTCGGTCTGCTCGCGGACTTGAAGGAAGTGCTCGGGCTCGACGCCGTGATGATGGGCCTGTTCCTCCCGGAGGACAATCTGCACGCGCCGAACGAGAGCTTCCACCTCGGCGTGATGAAGCGCGGCATCGAGACGTCGGAGAAGGTGCTGGCGAAGCTCGCGGGGATGTAAGCGCGCGACGAGCGAGGGAACTGATTCTACCAAACAAAAAGGCCCCGGATTTCTCCGGGGCCTTTTTGTTGGAAAGGGGAAGCGGCTACTTCTTCAGCACGACGAAGTCGGTGCGACGGTCTTTCTCCCAATCGGCGGCGGTGCCGCCTTGCTTCGCGTCGGTCGAGCCTTTCGAGAGCGTCTCCAGACGTTTCGAGTCGATGCCGAGTGATTCGAGATAACGGCGGACGGCGGTTGCGCGACGGTCACCGAGGCCGAGATTGTATTCGGCGGTGCCGCGCCAGTCGCAGTGGCCTTCGAGGAGCATGCGCTTGTCGGGATTGTCCTTCAGGTATTTGACGGCGGCCTCGATTTTCGGGCGCTCCTTGGCGTCGACGGCGGAGCGGTCGAAGGCGAAATTCACCGGCTGGAGGAGACCGCGGATGGTATTTTCGTCTTCCGTGACGCCGGGCGGCAGATTGCGGGCCTCAAGGTTGGTGCCGGGTGCGGCCGGCTCGACGGCGACTTGGGTGGGATCGACGGAATTGTTCGACGCCGGGCCCATGGCGGTCGCGCCCGGATCAGGGCGAATGGGCTTCTTGGCGCAAGCCGTGAACAGAAGCGCGGAAAAAGCCAGCGACAGGCCGAGGAGTTTGGTGAGATTCTTCATGGGTGCGGAAGGGAAAAGGGAATCGGGCGTTTTATTGGTCAAAGGGTAGGACCGCGCAAGAACGAAAACCCTGCGGGCCGCGTGCGCGCTACCAGGATTGCGAGCGGTGGTCGATGAGACCGATCTCGAGCGCGTAACGCGTGGGGCTCGCGACGTCGTGGAGGTTGAGTTTCCGCATGAGGTTCGTGCGGTGATTGTCGACGGTCTTGACGCTGATGGTGAGTTTCAGGGCGATCTCCTTCGTGCTGTGGCTCTCGGCGACGAGCTTGAGGATTTCGCGCTCGCGGTCGGTGAGGAGGTCGGTGCCGGAGGTCGGGTTGTTGTTCGCGACGACGTTGCGGAGCAGGCCGGCGACGCCGGGGCCGAAGTAGGTGCCGCCGCTCGCGACGGTCTCGAGGCCCTTCTTGAATTCGCCGAGGCCGGCGGTCTTCTCGACGAAGCCGTGGGCGCCGGCTTCGAGCATCTCGCGCACGAGCGCCGGGCTTTCGTAGCCGGAGAAAACGAGCACGCGGGTGTTCTTCAGCAGCTTGCTGACGCGGCGCAGGAGGTCGACACCGCTCAGACCGGGCAGCCGGGCATCGAGGACGAGGACGTCGGGCTTCAGCTCCAGGAGCAGGTCGCAGGCCTGCTGGCCGTCACCGCTCTCGCCGACGATTTTGTAAGCCGGGTCGGTGCGAAGAATCTCCGCGAGCATCTCGCGGATCGCGGTTTGGTCTTCGACGATGACGATGCGTTTTATTTGAGTAGAGGTAGCCACGTGGAGTAGGGCGAAAGCCCCGAGGTTTGTTAGTGGAAGCCACTGTTGGGGCAAAGGGGAAAAATTCAACCCCGGATTCCACAAAAGCTCCCGGCGCAAGCAATTGACGAAAATTGGTGGGGCGACTGGGATTCGAACCCAGAACCAAAAGCTTAAAAGGCTTCTGCTCTACCGTTGAGCTATCACCCCGAGACCAACCAAGGGAGGCAGATATTTTTTCGGAACGGGGGCAACGCAAGAACTAATTGCTCAAACCTCGCGGCCGCAGGCTGGCATTGACCGCAGCGGGAAGACTGGGGCAACATCGGCCCGGACCACCACTTTCATGGGAACAATTCTTAAATTTCCTGATCCCAACGAGCCTGACCCTATGACTGCCAAGGCCCAGGAAGTCGCCCTCGACCGGATGCTCGTTGATCGCTTCAAAAGCGGCGACGCCTCGGCGTTTGACCAGCTCGTCACCCGTTACTGGGACCGCATTTTCGGGATGACCAACCAACTGCTCCGCAACCAGCAGGACGCCGAGGAGGTCACCCAAGACGCCTTCATCCGGGCGCACCGGGGCCTCGTGAATTTCCGGGGCGACTCCGCTTTCTCGACCTGGCTCTATCAGATCGCGACCAATCTCGCGCGCAACCGCTACTGGTATTGGTGGCGCCGCAAGCGCGACAAATCGATCTCGTTCGACGCCCCGGTCAGCGGCGACAACGACACGACGCTGGCCGAGCTCATCCCGGCCGAGCTCGAGACGCCCGAGGACGCGACGGTGACGCAGGAATACGTCGACCGCATCGCCGAATGCATGGAGATGCTGAACGAGAAGCACCGCGAAATCCTGATTCTGCGCAACGTGCAGAATCTTGCCTACGAGGAGATCGCGGAGATTCTCGGCATCAGTGTCGGCACGGTCAAAAGCCGTATCGCCCGCGCGCGCGAAAGTCTGCGCGAAAAGCTCGGAGAAGAATTCCACCCACACCCATGAAAGACCACCGGTTCCTCGAATTGCTAAATCTTTATATCGACCGGCAGATTTCGCCGGCCGAGACCGCCGAGCTTGAGGCGGAAATCCAAGGCAGCCCGCGCCGCCAGAAGGTGTATCGCGAGTATTGCCAGATGCACCGGGCCACCAAGCTCGTCTATGAGAGCTTCCGCCAGCACGGCGCGGAGCCGGCGCCGGGAGCGGCCGGCAGCGGCGGGGCGGCGATTACGCATCTCGAGATCCGGCACCGCCGCCGGCGGCAGCGCTGGATTTCCGCCGCGGGCGGTCTCGCCGCGGCGGCGTGCCTCACGTTTGTCGTCGCCCGGATCGATTTCACCCCCGCCGTCAGCCCGGCGGCGGCGACCGACGCAGCGCCCGCCGTGCAGGTGGCGGCCGCTCCGGCGGCCACGACGCCGGTGGCGACGGCCCGGAACCACGGGCTCGTGAGCCTGCAGAACGGTCTGGTGGTGGAGACCGACTACCCGGCGATGCTCGCCGCGCTGCGCCAGCAGGACCGCGCCTTGCCCGCGGGGCAGATGCCGGCCGGGCGGCTGCAACCGCTGTTTGACGACGGTGTGTTCGACCACCGTCAGGTGCTGCTGCCGGCCGGGCAGAGAATTTTCCGCGGCCACGGCGCGCCGAGCCAGCAGCCGGCGGCCGAGTTCGCCGCCTTCCAGTTTCAGCGCTGAGCGCCAACTACGACATTAGCCATCGGAAGCCCGCGGGAAACTGCGGGCTTCCGCCTTTTAGCCCAGCGCGCGCTTGATCAGCGCCTCGGTCGAGGCGCCGGGCCCGAGGGCGACGCAGGCCTGGCGCACGGCCTTGTCGGCGTCGGGCGCCTTGTAGCCGAGCGCCACGAGGGCCATGACGGCGTCGCGGATTTTGTTTTCACCCGGCGCGGACGGGGATTGCTCCTGCCCCGCGGCCGCCGGCGGCGCGGCGCCGAGCTCGGCCGGGTGCAGTTGGTCGCGCAATTCCATCACGAGGCGCTCGGCGGTCTTCTTCCCGATGCCCGGACATTTCGCGAGCAGGGCGACGTCGCCCGCGACGATGGCGCCCTTGAGCATCGGCAGGGAAAGTTTGCTCAGGACGCTCAGCGCCATCTTGGGGCCGACGCCCGTGACTTTCTCGATGAGGAGGCGAAAGAAATCCCGTTCCTCGCCGGTGGCGAATCCGTAGAGCGTCTGCGAGTCCTCGCGGTAGACCGCGAAGGTGTGGAGCTTGGTCTGCTGGCCGGGCGGGGGGAGGCGCTCGGCGGTCGTGACGGGGATGTGGACCTCGTAGCCGAGGCCGCCGGTTTCGATGACCGCGGCGAGCGGCGTGACGGAGACGACGAGGCCCGAAATGCTGGTGATCATGGCGGTCAGTCTTGCAGGCCGAGCACGTCCTGCATGTCGTAGAGTCCCGGCGGCTGGGCGACGACCCATTGCGCGGCGCGCAGGGCCCCGCGGGCGAAGACGGCGCGGTCGGAGGCCTTGTGCGTGAGCTCGAGGCGTTCGCCGGCGCCGGCGTAGATGACGGTGTGCTCGCCGACGACGTCGCCGCCGCGCAGCACGTGCACGCCGATCTCGTCGCGGCGGCGTTCGCCCGTGAGGCCGGAGCGGCCGTAGCGCAACGCCTCCGGGCCGAGTTCGCGTTCCTGCTGCACGAGGTCGGCCAGCCGCGCCGCCGTGCCGCTGGGCGCGTCTTTTTTGTGGCGATGGTGCATCTCGACGATCTCGACATCAAAGTCGGCGCCGAGAACGCGGGTCGCGCGCCGGGTGAGGGCATAGAGCAAGTTGACCCCGATGGAAAAATTTCCCGCCCACACCGCGGGCACTTGGGCGGCCTGCACGGCGAGCCGCTGGCGCAGCTCCGGCGCGTGGCCGGTCGTGCCGATGACCAGGGCCTTGCCCGCGGCGCCAGCGGCGGCGATGAGCCGCTCGGTCGCGTCGAAATGGCTGAAGTCCACGAGCACGTCGCCGGCCGCGAGCGCTCCGGGCGACAGGTCGCTCTCGGCCGTGAGCCGGGCGGCGATGGCGAAGCCGAGCTCGGCGGCGGCGGCGCTGACCGCCCGGCCCATCCGGCCGGTGGCGCCGTGGAGCATGAGGCGCGGCGGACTCATTTCTTGGCCTCGTAAGTGGCGAGCGTCGCGAAGAGCGTCTTGCGGTTCGCCTCGGACATCGGGCAGAGCGGCAGGCGCACTTCCTCGGAGGTGATGAGGCCGGCGCGCACCATCGCGGCCTTGATCGGGCTCGGGTTCGACTCGAGAAAAATGTGCTTGAAGACCGGATAGAGCCGGCGGTGGGACTTGCGCGCTTTCGCGTAGTCGCCGGCGAGGGCGAGGGCGACCAGCTTGGAGATCTCGCGCGGATAAAGATTCGTCGCGACGCTGATGACGCCCTGCGCGCCGACAGCGAGGAAGGGCAGGGTGAGGCTGTCGTCGCCACTCAGCACCGTGACGGAATCGCCCAAGGCCTGGAGAATCTGGTCAACGCGGTCGACGTTGCCGCCGGCCTCCTTGAGGTGGTTCACGTGCGGATATTTGGCGCGGAGCCGCTCGATGACGCCGACGCCGATCTCCACGCCGCAGCGCCCGGGGATCGAATAGAGCACGATGGGCCGGTCAGTCGCCTCGGCGACGGCGCTGAAGTGGCGGAAGAGGCCTTCCGGCGTGGGCCGGTTGTAGTAGGGCGCGACGACGAGCATGCCGTCGGCGCCGGCGGCGTGGGCGAAGCCCGTGAGGTCCACGGCTTCGCGGGTCGAGTTGGAGCCGGTGCCGGCGATCACCGGCACGCGCCGGCGGGCGGCCTCGATGGTGCAGCGCACCACGTCGCGGTGTTCCTCGTGCGAGACGGTGGGCGATTCGCCGGTGGTGCCGACGGGCACGAGGCCGCCGATGCCGGCTTTGATCTGGAAATCCACGAGGCTCGCGAGTTCGTCGTAGGCGACGGCACCCTGGTTGAACGGCGTGATGAGGGCGGTGATGGTGCCGCGAAACGGACGGGATTTCATGGGAATGTTACCTTGAACGATGGTGGATTAGCTTGTAGGCAAAGCCAGCTTTCAATCCGGTTCACGCCCAAAATCAAATGAGCACCTCTCTCCACACCGAGATTTTCAACGATCTGCTGAAGCTCGCCGTCGAGAGCGGGGCCAGCGACATCGTCGTGAAAACGAACAAGCCCGGCTTCCTGCGCATGGGGGGAAGGCTGCGGCCGGTGGAGATGGATCCGCTGACGCACGAGAACGTGAGGTCGTTCGTCGACGAGAACGTGCCGAAAATTTTCCGCCCGAACTGGGAGCGCGACGGACAGGTGGACTTCGCCTATGCGGCCGACGACGTGGGGCGGTTTCGCGTGAATGCGTTCCACCAGCGCGGCACGGCGAGCATCGTGTTCCGCCACATCAAGAGCCGGCCGCCGACTTTCGAGGAACTGAAGATCGAGTCCGACATCCTCATCCGGCTGGCCCAGGCGAAGGACGGCATTCTGCTCGTGTGCGGCGCCACCGGCTCGGGCAAGAGCTCGACGATGGCCGCGATGCTGAACTGGATAAACCAGAACCTGGACAAACACGTCGTGTCGATCGAGGATCCGATCGAATACACGTTCACGGACGACAAGTCGGTTTTCCAACAGCGCGAACTCGGCATCGACGTGCCGAGCTTCGAGTTGGCGATCAAGTCGGTGCTCCGGCAGAACCCCGACATCATCCTCATCGGCGAGATGCGCGACAAGGAGACGTTCGAGACGGCGATCTCGGCGGCCGAGACGGGCCACTTGGTCTTCTCGACGATGCACGCCGCCACGGTGGCGCAGTCGTTGACGCGGCTCTTCGAGTTTTTCCCGCCCGAGCAGATCGCGCAGGCGCGCCGGCAAATCGCGGGTTCGCTGCGCGGGTTCATCTGCCAAAAACTCATCCCCGCGCTCGAGGGCGGCGGCCGCTACGCCGCGCACGAGATCATGATCGCCGACGCCACGGTGCGAAACCTCATCCTCGAGGGGCAGAACGACAAGATCCAGCAGTTGCTGGAGGCGGGGGGCGACGACGGCTCGAAGTCGTTCAACAAGGACCTCTACCGGCTGATTAAGGAGGGCAAGATCAGCAAGGCCGACGGGATGCGTTTCTCGCCGAATCCGCCGGCGCTGGAGATGAACCTCAAGGGCATTTTCTTCAAGAGCTGATGACGCGACGCGCGGCCACTTGCTGTTTGGCACTGATTCTGGCCGGGAGCGGGCGCGCCGCTGACGACCCGCCGCCGGCGCCGTTGGCCAACGTCAAGGAGGAGCTGCGGGCGCTGCAAAAGGACCAGGCTGCGGCCAAGACCGGCGAGGCGGAAACCAGCCTGAAGGACGGGTTGCCGCAATTTCAGTCGCCGATTCCCGGCGCCCTGCCGTTCGAGCTGCCGCGGGCGAAGACCCCGGAGTCGGAATCGAAGAAAAAGCGGGACGCGCAGAAAAATTGGCTCCTGGACGGCGTGGGAAAACTCGACGACGAAGCGAAGTTGAAAGCCAAGGGGCTGAGCAAATCTGAACGAGACGCCGCGGAAGCGGACGGGGAAAAGCCGGACCCGAGCGACCCGGACTATTTTCTGCAAGTTTACCGCGAGCAGCAGAAAAAAGAAAACGCGGCCAAGGCGGCCGACGCCGACCAGAAGAAGGACGCGGCGGCGCCGGCCGATCCGCTCGCGCCGTTCCTGCAAGGCTGGCTCGCCGGCTCGCCCGTGCGCGGCAAGTTCTTCGACGAATTTCTCCGGAGGCCTTCCAGCGCGGGCGACGGCCCGAATGCGGCGGACCGGGCCGCGTTGCCGGCGGAGGTTTCCCCGGACAGCGGCTTGTCGGTCACCGACCCGTCGGGCGGCCGGGCGCCCGCGCCCGGCAAGAACGCGCCGCCGGCACCCAATCCGTATTTGCAGGCGTTTGATCTGGGCGAACTCAAGAGTGCGGCGCCCGCCCCGCCGGCGCCTGCCGCCGGGGGCTATGATCCGGCGGCGCGGCTGTTCGACCGCAAGCCCCCCGCGCCGCCGGGGCCGGCCGAGTCGCCGCCGCCGGCTCGGACGGGCGACCGCAAACCGCCGCGGTCGCCGTTCGAGGACGGGCGTTTCTTCCCGAAGAAGAATTTTTAAGGTTGGTTTTTGGCCGGGACGGCGGTTTAACCGCACCTTTCATCATGGCACTGGCACTTCTTTTCGCAGGGCAGGGCGCCCAAAAGGTGGGCATGGGCAAATCGCTCTGCGATGGCTCGGCCGCCGCGCGCGCCCTCTACGACGAGGCGAACGACATCCTGGGGTGGGACTTGAAGAAAATCAGCTTCGAGGGCCCGGAGACCGAGTTGACGCAGACCGGAGTCTGCCAGCCGGCGCTGTTCGTCCACGGACTCGCGGTGGTCGCGGCCTTGGGTGAGGCGGGCAAGCTGCCCGAAGTGCGATTCGCCCTGGGCCTGAGTCTCGGCGAAGTCACGGCGCTGACCGCGGCGGGCGTGTTCGATTTTGCGACCGGTCTCAAGGTCGTCGCCGAGCGCGGCCGGGTGATGCAACGGGCGTGCGAGCAGACGGTCGGCGGCATGGCCGCCCTCATCGGCGAAGAACGCGCGAAGGTCGCGGAGCTTTGCCGCGAGTTCGACCTCGAGGCGGCAAATTTCAATGCGCCGGGACAGATCATCGTTTCGGGCGACAAGGCCAAAGTCGCGGCGCTCGTCGCCGCGGCGAAAGACCGCGGCGTGAAGCGCATCATGCCGCTGAACGTCGCGGGCGCCTACCACAGCCGCCTGATGGAGCCGGCGCGCGCGGAGTTCGCGCAGTATCTCGCGGGCGTCGCGTTCGCGCGGCCGAAGTTCACGGTGTTCAGCAACACGACCGGTCAGGTCGTGGCCGAGCCGGACGAGATCCGCACGGCGCTCGTCAGGCAGGTCGTGTCGTCCGTCCTCTGGGAGGATTGCATGCGCCAGTGCGCCGCGGCCGGCGCGAGCGAGTTCTGGGAGTGCGGTCCGGGCGCGGTGCTCGCCGGCCTGGCCCGGCGCACCGAAAAGGCGTGGAACGTCAAAAGCTTTGCTGAATTCAACGAACTCCCTGCCTAAGTGAAGCCCGCTCTTCTTACCCGCAATTTCTGCATCATCGCCCACGTCGACCACGGGAAGACGACGTTGTCCGACCGCCTGCTCGAGTATACGAGCACGATCTCGAAGCGCGTGATGACGGACCAGCATCTCGACTCGATGGACCTCGAGAAAGAGCGCGGCATCACGATCAAGATGCACCCGGTGACGATGAATTACCCGGCGCAGGACGGAAAAATCTACACTCTGAACCTCATGGACACGCCGGGCCACGTGGACTTCTCCTACGAAGTCTCCCGCTCGCTCGCGGCGTGCGAAGGCGCGCTGCTGCTCATCGATGCGGCGCAGGGTGTCGAGGCGCAGACGGTGGCGAACGCGCACCTGGCGTTTGCGCAGGGACTCAAGGTCATCCCGGTGATCAACAAGATCGACCTGCCAAGCGCCAATCTGGAGCTGTGCATGCGCCAGTTGGAGGACATTCTCACGATCCCGGCCGAGGAGGCGATTCTCGCCAGCGGCAAATCCGGCATCGGCATCCTCGACATTCTCGAAGCGGTCGTTACGCGCGTGCCGCCGCCGCGCTGGACGGATTATCCGACGACGCGCATGCTGGTGTTTGACTCGAAATACGAC
Organism: Opitutia bacterium; assembly: GCA_016199925.1. Lineage (GTDB taxonomy): Bacteria > Verrucomicrobiota > Verrucomicrobiia > Opitutales > Opitutaceae > JACQFT01. The sequence goes on from JACQFT010000212.1 coordinate 12,147, forward strand.
TCGTATCGCGGCGTCATTTCGCACGTGCGGGTGTTCTCGGGCACCTTCAAGGCCGGCGAGATGATGATGCTGATGAGCTCGGAGCAGAAATCCGAAATCAAGGAAGTCGGCATGTTCCACCCGGGCATGGTCAAGTGCAGGGAACTCGGCCCCGGCGACGTCGGCTATATCGTCAGCAACATCAAGAGCGTCGAAGAGATCAAGGTCGGCGACACCGTCACGCACGCCAACAAACCGGCGGCCGACATGCTGCCCGGCTACAAGGAGGTGCGCCCGATGGTCTATTGCGGCCTCTATCCGCTCGAATCGGACGACTACGAGAAACTCAAGGTGGCGCTCGGCAAGCTGCGGTTGAACGACTCGTCGCTGATCTATCAGAATGAGTCGTCGGTCGCGCTGGGCTTTGGGTTTCGCTGCGGTTTCCTCGGGCTGCTCCACATGGAGGTCGTCCAGGAGCGCATCCGGCGCGAGTATGACGTCGAGATCATCTCCACCTATCCGAGCGTCGTCTACAAGGTCACCAAGCACGGCGGCGACATCAGCGAGGTCGACAACCCGGTGAACCTGCCCGATCCGGCCAGCATCCTCGAAATTTCCGAGCCGACCATCAAGGCGTCGATCCACATCCCGAACGAGTTCCTCGGCGACATCCTCACGCTCGTGATGGAGAAGCGCGGCTCGTGCGAGCAGACGACGACGCTCGACGGTTCGCGCGTCATGCTGTCGTGCACGCTGCCGCTGAACGAGATTCTCGTCGATTTCAACGACCGGCTGAAGAGCATTTCCCGCGGCTATGGCTCGATGGACTACGAGCTGGGCGACTATCGCCCGTCCGACCTGGTCAAGATGGAGATTCTCGTCAACGGCGACCCGGTGGATGCGTTCGCGAGCATCGTGCACCGCTCCAAGGCCGAGGGCCAGGGCAGGGCGCTCTGCGAGAAGCTGGCCGAGATCATCCCGTCGCAGATGTTCAAGATCGCGGTGCAAGCCGCCATCGGCGGCAAGATCATCGCCCGCGCCAACGTGCGCGAGATGCGCAAGGACGTGACCGCGAAATGCTACGGCGGCGACATCTCCCGCAAGCGGAAACTCCTCGACAAACAGAAAGAGGGCAAAAAGAAGATGAAACAAATCGGCCGCGTGTCGATCCCACCAGATGCCTTCATCCAAGTGCTGAAAACCAACTCCTGACCCCACCAACCCCGTGTTTGGCTTTTTCCTGTCCGAAGAAAAAAAGATGCGGCAGCATGCCGCCAACTGGCTGGAAGTCGCCGACCGGGTGTGGCACTACCGCCGCGACCTGCTGACCGCGACCCAAAGCCAAAGTCTGCAAAGCGCCGTCGGCGATCTGAAGCAGCGGTTGAAAGAGAAGGCCGATGCGAGCCGGCTCAAGCTCGCCGCCGAGGCGCTGGAGCGGGTGCTGCGCGCGGTCGGCGGCCGCGTCTATCCCACGACGTCGCTGGCGGAAAACGTCGAATTCCTGCTGGTGGCCGCGATCGTGATCCTCGGCATCCGCGCGTATTTTGTGCAGCCGTTCAAGATTCCGACAAATTCGATGTGGCCAAGTTACTACGGGATGACGCACGAGCTGTTCCGGCCGGGCGACGAGCCCGGGGTTTTGCGCAAAGTCGCGCGGTTCGCCACGCTCGGGGCCACGCACTATTCGCTCGCGGCGCCCGCGGACGGCGAAGTGCTCGTGCCGGTGTTGCCGATGTTCCGGAATCTGCGCGTGGCCTACGCCGACAAACCGGGTCGCAGCATGGTGGTCTTCCCGAGCGTGAACCGCGAATACACCTTCTCGGTTGGCGGCCAACTGACGACGCTGACGGTGCCGGCAGATTTCGATTTCGAGCGCGTGCTGGAAGAAGCTTTCAAGGGCCGTGAGCCGAGCTTGGCGGCGGCGCTGAACGCCTCGGCCGAAAAAAACCAGCCGCTGGAGACTTCGACGATCAATATCCGCAGCGGCGGACGCCAGGTGGCGGAGCGGGTTTACTGGGTGCCCCTCGGCAAGACGGTCAAACGCGGCGAGCCGATCTTGTCGTTCGACATCCTGACGGGCGACCTGCTGTTCGTGGACCGCTTCAGCTACAATTTCGTGCCGCCCAAGGTCGGCTCGGGCTTTGTTTTCAAGACCGGAAACATCCCGGATTTGAAGAACGACGAGGGCGACAAATATTTTATCAAGCGGCTCGTGGGTGTGCCGGGCGACACCTTGGAAATTCGGCAGCCGGCGGCAGGGGCCCGTGACGGTGGCGCGCCGGACCGGAGCGGCGGAGGACAGTTGTTCCGAAACGGAAAACCCATCGAAGGCTCCGAGGCATTCGCCGCCAACGCCCGCAAGGAGGGGCTTTATCCGGGCTACACGAACGAGGGACTGCTTGGAGTCGGCAAAGTGATGTCTGTGCCGGCCCATTCCTATGTGGCCTTGGGCGACAATTCTCCGCGCAGCAAAGACAGCCGCTTCTGGGGCTATGTGCCCGAGAAGGACGTCGTCGGCCGGCCGCTGTTCATCTATTATCCGTTGACCAAGCGGTGGGGACCGGCGCGCTGAGTGGGGCGGAGAGGACGCCTGCGGGCGCAGCGCCGCGGCCGCTGGCCCCCGGGGTCAGGCTCGGGCGTCCAAGAGGCGGCCGGACGCACCGGGAGGCTTCGGAGTCTCGACGCCGGCAGTCGCGCGAGTCAGTGCGAGTTCGCGAAAAATCTTTTCCGTCCGGTCGGTATTCTCGACTCTTTCCCGCGCCGCCTGCAAGTAGGCGGCCTGGGCTTTCGTTGAGGAGCAGGCGTTGACGCTTCCGATGAGCATTCAGGTGGATAAACGGGCGACACCTTGGTGAGACCGCTTGTTCTGCGGAGGTCATCGGCGCGATAGCTATGAGCTTGAGCGGAATCTGCGGGTTTCGCCCGCACAAGGAGCCTTATGTCTTAAATATTATGGCCCCTCTCTCCCGCTTACCCGAGCAGATGGCATCGGACCAACTCCGTGCATTCGGCGGCGCGGTCTTCTAAGAGGTAGTGTCCGGCCCCAGCGAGATAACTCGCGGCGGCGGCGGGCAGGAGCTGCCGCCACCTTTCGTAGTAGTGCCGGTTGAAACAGAAATCCTGCCCTCCCCAGGCAATCAGCACCGGCTTCTCGCGCAGCGCCGGCAGCGCCGATTCGATCTCGGCGAGCGCCAAATCGCTCGCGGTTCCCCGCCCGCTCGGAATGTCCTGCACGAAGCGATGCGTCGCGATGCGATTGGCCCAGGAATCGTAGGGGAAAAGAAATCCGTCCTTCACTTCGCGGCTCATCGGCTCGGTCGCCGCCATCCAAGTTGCCGGCCCTGCAAAGCCGTTGAAGCCGCGCACCAGGAGCTCGCCGACCAACGGTGCGCGACAAAGCCTGATCCGCCACGGCACGACCGTGTCGGCAAATGCGGCGGTGTTCAGGATGACGACGCGTCCGAGCTTCTCGGACTGCGGCAACACCGTGCCCAATCCGATCGGCCCCCCCCAGTCGTGCACGATCAGGTGAATCCGTTTCAGCTGCAGGCTCTCCAGCAACGCCGTCAGGTTCCTGATGTGGTTCGGCAGCGTGTAATCGAAGTCCTGCGGTTTGTCCGACAGGCCGCACCCGATGTGATCCGGCACGATGCACCGCATCTGCCCGCGCAGTGCGAGCACCAGATTGCGGTAGTAGAAAGACCAAGTCGGATTGCCGTGCACCATCACGACGGCTTCGTCGCCCTGACCTCCCTGACCTTCGTCCAAGTAGCTCATGACGCCGTGACCGGTGTCAAAGCGCCGCGGCTCGAACGGATAGAGTTCGCGCAACCAACCGGGCAACTGGGCGGCGGTCACCATTCGACAGCAAGCATCAGGCAGTTGATTCCGCTGCCGATGCCGAGCAACGCGACCTTGTCGCCGGAGCGCACCGCGCCCTGCTGCACGGCGAGCGCGAGCGTCGTGGGCAACGCGGCCGAGCCGGTGTTGCCGAGAGTTTCGAAGCTGGAGAAATCCTTCGCGAGATCGAGTCCGACGGTCTCGTAGAGTTTCCGGCGATGCGTCGAGCCGACCTGATGGCACACGATGCGGTCGGGCGTGCTGCGGTTCCAGCCGGTCTCTTGCTCGAACTGCGTCCACGCCTGCCGAGCGACTTCGACGCCGGCGAGCAAGAGTTGCTCGGAGTCGGTTTGCATCGCGAGCCCGCCCTCGCCGGCATGGTCGCCTTGGCAAAGTTCGCTGTGCTGCGTGGCCGACCTGCACGCTCCGGCGACGAGCCGGTGTTTCGCCGCGCCCGCCGGCAACATGTCTTCGTGGCAGACAATCGCGGCGACTGCGCCCGAGCCGATGGTCAGATTCGCGAAGAACGGCTTGATGGCGTTGCGGTCGAGCGGCGCGCTGAGCAGATGCTGGATGGTCCGTTCGACGAGCGGCCGGCCGTTCTCGCCCGACACGACCATGCCGCAGCGAATCTGCCCCGCGTCGATCATCGCGGCGAGAGTCACGAGGCCGTTGAGAAATCCGAGACACGCGTTGGAAAGGTCGAACACCTGCGCGTGCGCGCCGAGACCGATCTTGTGGTGCGCGAACGACGCCGTGGCCGGCTCCAGCATGTCGCGGCTCACGGCGCTGTGGATAAAAACTTCCACCTGATCGGCCTTGATGCTCGATTGCTTCAGCACCGCGCGCCCGGCGGCGGCGCTGGCGTCGGACGGTTTCGTGCCGGCCGCCCACATGCGGCGCTCCTTGATGCCCGTCATCAGCTCGAGGCGCCCCGCCGGCAACTTCAGGCGCTCATAAAGCGGCCGCAGCCGCTCCTCAAGGTGCGCGGAACTCCAGGTCTCGTCGGGCAAGACCGCGGTCAGCGATTCGATGCAAGCGTGCCGGAAGCGCATGGCTTACTTCTCCGGCCGCATCGCGAGCCGGATGATGTCCTTGTCGAAGAAATTCAAGCCTAGACCCGCGTCGACGACGAGCGTCGTGCCGTTGAGGCCGCTGCTGCGCTCGCTGAGGAGGAACAGGGCGGCGTTGGCGACCTCGGCCGAACTCAGGTTGCGCTTCCGCAAGGTCAGCTTTTCCGCGTAGAGATAGCTCTCGACGTAGCCCGGAATGCCGGCCGACGCGCTCGTCTTGAGCGGACCGGCGCCGACAACGTTGCAGCGCACTTCGCTGTCGGCGCTGAAGGATTTCGCGAGGAAACGCGCTGCCGATTCGAGCGCGGCCTTGATCGGGCCCATGTAGCCGTAGTTGTCGGGCGTCACGAGCAGCGACGAGATGCCGATGGTCACCACCGACGCATTCTTCGTGAAGTGCGGCTTGAAGGCGTTGGCGAGGTCCACGAGTGAGAACGCCGAGATCGCCGTGGCCTGCAGAAAATCTTTCCGCTTCGTCGCGTGGAACGGGTGGAAGCCCTCGCTGTAGTTGGCAAAAGCGATCGAGTGCACGAGACCGTGCAACGGCGTGAGGCCCGCGGCGGCGACTTCGGTGGCAAGGTTGGTGCAAGCGCCCTCTTCCTCGACATCGCAGACAAACACCGGTTTGCCGGCGAGCTGCGTCTCCAGCGACTTCTTGCGCGCTTCCGAGCGCACGGCGTAGACGACGCGAGCGCCCTGTTCTTCGAGCGCCGTGGCGATGTGCCAGGCGACGCTCTTGCGGTTCGCGACGCCCGTCACGAGGTAAGTTTTCCCGGCGACCTGGAGAAAATCGGTCACGACTGGCCCTCCGGTGTTTTCCACGCGACGGCGAAGTCGACGTTCAACACGCGCTTGTCGCCGTTCTTCATGTGGCCCGACATCAAGTAGAATCCGCCTGCGATTTCGTTGATCTTCACCTCGACGGTCGTCGTGTCGCCCGGATAGACCGGGCTGCGGAAGCGCACGTTCTCGACCTTGGCCAGCAGCGGCACGCCGCGCGGCGTCCCCTGCCCCGCCAGTTTGCCGGCGAGCAGCAGCGCGCCGGTTTGGAAAACCGATTCGCAGAGGAGCACGCCCGGCGTGATGGGCGCGCCGGGATAGTGGCCCTGGTAGAAATCTTCGTCGGCGCGCCACGTGCGCGTGGCGATGAGCGAGCTCTCCGTGCGCGCCACAATCGCGTCCACGAAGAGGAACGGCGGTCGGTGCGGGATGAGTTGAAGGATGGATTCCACGGGGATCGCGGGTCAGGTCGTGGCGGCCGGAACGGCCGCGTCGCGTTTCTTCTGGAGCAGAAATTTGTCCATCTGGTTCGAGACGATCACGCCGTAGTTGATCGTGCCGAGCCAGCCCGACATGATGATGCCGACGGAGCCGGCGTGATAGAGCCCGGGCAGCTTGTTCGGCAGCTCCATCGAGACCTTCAGCCCTTCAAATTTCGTGCCGAACGACGTGCCCGCCCAGTGCTTGGTGTAGTGTTCGATGGTGCGCGGCGTGGCGGCCTCCATCCAGTCGATCTTGGCCCGCACGTCGGGGATGAGCCGCTCGAGCGCCGTGATCGATTCCTCGATGAGGCGCGTCTTCTCCGCCTGATACTGGTCGTCGGAAAGGGCCTTCCAGTCGGCGTAGGTCGCGTTGAGCGAGCACACGACGGTGTAGCGCGTCGAGCCGGGGCGCGTGTCCGGGTAATACAGGGAGAAGGTGCGGCTGCTGGTGCGCAGATCGACGAGCTCGGCGCTGGAGAAAACTTTCGCGTCAGACGTGAAGACGAGGTCGCCGATCTGGGGCAGCGTCTCGCCCTTGCGGATGCCGAGGTAGACCTGGCAGGAGCTGCTGTTGGTGCGCACGGCCTCGGTCTGCGCGACGAACTCCGCCGGGAAATTCTCCTCGCCGGCCAGCCGCAGCACGGTGTTCTTGATGTTGGCGTTTGAGAGCACGGCGTCGCAGGCGATGGGGCGGCCGTTGGCGATGACGCCGGTCACGCGCTTCCGGCCGCCGGCCTCGGCGGTGAGCACGCGCTCGACGACCACGTGCTTGCGGACTTCGACGCCGTTCTTTTTGAGTTCCGCGGCCATCTTGCGGATCAGCAGGTCGCTGCCGCCGCGAAACGTGAAGACGCCCTTGCTCATGAAATTCGAGAAGACGATGCCATAGGTGATGGCCGGATCCTCCAGGCAGGAGCCGTTGGCGTAGGCGATCGGCTCCATCAAAAACCGCTTCACGTCGTCGCGGCCCGGGAAATAGCGGTCGAACATCTCGCCGGTCGTCTCGGCGCTGTTGTCGTAGAAATTCATCGCCCGCAGGTCGGTGAAGAATCGCTCCACGGTGTCGCGCGGGATGCCGAAGGTCTCGACGAGATGGCGGCTGAAATCCTCGCGATCAAACGTCGTCTCGACCTGAAACTGGGGATTGATGAAGCGGATGCCCTTGAGCTGGACGATCGAGTCGGCGATGTCCTGGCTCCAGTATTTGCGGACGGACTTGACCATGCCGACGGGAAAACCGTGCAGCGAGATGTCGAAGATGTGGCCGCCCTTGCGCGTGAACCAGGTCGCCAGCCCGCCGAGCTGGTAGTGATGCTCTAGCAACAGCACCTTGTGGCCGCACTTCGCGAGGACGTTCGCGCCAGTGAGACCACCCAGTCCGCTGCCAATCACCACGACGTCGTAGCGGTCGGCGATGCCTTTGAGCCAGTCGTAAGCCATGAACCGCCCAAGTAAGTTTGGCGGGTCTCAAAGCGCAACGTGGAAGTTCAGCGCGCGCGCGCTCCGCGGCGTTCCGGTTCGGGTTCGGGAGTGTGGGCCGGTGCGCTAGCGCGGGCCAAACCATGCGCGCAAGCGCGCTGGCCCACGGGGCAACCGATTGCGCGAGCCGACCGGAAAGCTCCGGCGCGCTCACCTCGGCGCGCCGCCTTGCAACACGTGATAGTTCGCCATCGAGATGCCGCTCAGCATGGCGCCGACGATGCCGAGAAAGCCCTGGTCGGTGCCGCAGAGAAAGAGGTTCTTCAGATGGGTGCGGCCGTGCCTGATCTTGTTCGGCGCGCCGTAGATCGCCCCGTTGAGGTGACCGGTGAATTTGCGGATCGTGCGCGGCGTGAACATGTCGGTCGTGATCGTCGCGGCGGCAAGGGCGCCGTCGTCTGCCGCCGGCAGGAAGCGGCGTGCGCTGCGCGTCGCGGCGGCGAACCAACGCTGCTTGTCCGCCTGATAGACGGTTTCGGGCAAACTTGCCCAGCGGTCGAAATTGGCGAGGCAGGTCACGCGGAAAATGCCCTCGGGCAGCTCGGCGCCGGCGAAGTCGAAATTGTTCGGCAGGCAGACGACGCCGCTGCGCAGATCGACCTGGTCCGCCGGCCGCGCGTAGTCGAAGCGCTCGGAGTCGTTGAAGAAGACGATCGTGTCGTCGCTCCACCCGAGCGCGGCGGGTGGGCGGTTGAGCACGGAGATGGTCTCGATGAAGGAGAGCGCGCCGGTGTTTTGCCCGGCTTCGGCCAGGTGCGCGGGTTCGCAGAGCCGCATCGTCTCGGCGAAGCCGGCGGAGGAGATCACCTGGTCGGCGGCGATCTCGTCGCCGTTGTCGAGGATCAGCCGGGCCGCCCGGCCCTCGTGCTCGATGATTTTCGCAACGCCGCACTTCATGCGCCGCTCGCCGCCGGCGGCCCGATATTTTTCCAGCAGCACGCGGAGGATGAGGCGCACGCCCTCGAACGGGCGGGCAAAGCCTTCGAGGAAGAGCGCCTTGAACATGATGACGAACTGGCCGAACTCCATGTCGCGTTCCTGCGCACTGCCGTAATACATCAGCGGACAGAAGATCATGTCGGTGAGCAGCGGGTCGGTGAGGTGCCGGCCGACGACTTCGCGGGCCGAGACCGGTTGCGCATCGAGCGAGACGTCGTCGTAGGCGCGCACAGTCTGGACGAGGCCGCGCCAGCCGTCGATCTGCGCCGGAAACCGGGCGGCGACCTCTGCTTCAAGCACGGCGAAGTCGTTCGTGAACCGCAGCGAGGTCTCGCCGCGCGGGCCGAAGGCGATGCGCGACTGTTTCTGCGGACAAAGCGCGAACTCCTCGCGGTCGATGCGGAGTTGGCGGAGCAGTTTGCCGAGCGGAGTGCCCTTCACGCCCGGCGGCACGTAGTTCGTCATGGCGTGCAGCCCGACATCGTATTTGCGGCCGGCGAAGCTGTAGAAGCTGTTCAGACCGCCGGGGGCGTTGTGGCGTTCGAAGATGCAGACTTTCTTGCCGAAGTGCGCGAGCCGGATGCCGGCGGCGAGTCCGGACATGCCGGCACCGATGATGGCGACCTCGTAGCGGGAGTCGTTCATGCAACTGGGGCCGGCACACGCTCCCGCCGCCGGTCGGCGCTGACTCAGGCCTTGGCGGCGTCGGGGAACTTCGGCGTCAGGTAATCGGCGCAACTCTCCAGCGAAGCCAAGTGCCCGTAGTCGGCCTCGGGAACCTCGATGCCGTGGCGTTTGCGGAGTTCCATGACGATGTCGAGGAAGTCCATGGAATCGAGCTGGAGCTGGTCGCGGAGGCGAATCTCGGGCTTGATGCCGGAAAGATCCTCGTCCGGCGCGATGTCGGAGATGATGTCGATGACCAGCTTTTTGCAGGCGTCCTTCGTCATGGTGGCAGTGGGTGATGGGTCAGGCTACGAAACGCTTGATGATGAGTGTGGAATTGATTCCGAGCATACCAAAGGAGTTATTCAGGATAGCGTCAATGCGTTTTACCGCGCGCGGGTGGTTGAGGACGAGGCCCGGGAGATCGCACTGCGGATCCAGGTCGTCGACGTTGATCGTCGGATGGACGAGGAGGTCGTCGAACGACGGCAGATTTCCCGCCAGCTCGAGCGCGCCGGCAGCGCCCATCGTGTGGCCGATGAAACTCTTGGTGTTGTTGATGGCGGGCGGAGTGGAGCGGCCCCGAAAAACCTCGGCGATGGCCACGCATTCCTGGATGTCGCCCTGCGGCGTGGAGGTGGCGTGGGTGTTCACGAGGTCGATGTCCTCGACGGTCAGGCCGGCGTTGGCGACGGCTTTGCGCACGCACTCGGCCTGGCGCTCGGGGTTGGGCAGCACGTAGTCGGTCGCGTCGGAGTTCACGCAGTAGCCGGCGATCTCGCCGTAGATTCTCGCGCCGCGAGCGAGCGCGTCCTCAAGGCGTTCGAGCGTGTAGATGCAACCGCCCTCGGAGATCACGATGCCGTTGCGCGCCCGGTCGAACGGGCGGCTGGCCTTCGTCGGGTCGGCATGGACGGCGAGGGCATTCTGGCTCTTGAAGCCGGCAAAGATGCCGAAAGTCTGCGGGCTCTCGCTGACGCCGCCGCAGAACGCGAAGTCCACCTCGCCGAGGCGCAGCATCTGCGCGGCGTGGATGAGGCCCATGTTGCCGGCGGCGCAGGCGGCGCCGATGGTGTAGGCGGGACCGGTGATGCCGAGGTTGAGCGAGACCTCGCCGGCGGCGTTGTTGGCGACCGTGCGGGGGTTGTGGTGGTGCGTCCAGAACTTCGTGTCGTATTTGAACTGGGAGATGTTGAAGACTTCGTTCTCGGTCTCGACGTTGCCGTGCTCGGTGATGCCGAGATAGATCCCGATGCGGCTCTTGTCACGGGCCTCGAGGTTGACGCCGCTGTCGGCGAGGGCCTCGCGCGCGCAGTAGATGCTGATGCTGCCGACGCGCGTGCCGATGCGGACATCCTTTTTCTTTTGATATTTCAGCGGGTCGAAGGTGCACATGCCCGCCGGGTGCCGGCCCATGTAGCGCACGTCGATCGTTGTGATGCCGGAGACGCCCGCGAGCAGGTGGCGGCGGAATTCGGCCAGCGTGTTGCCGTTCGGGGCGGTGAGGCCGAGGCCGGTGATGACGATGCGAGCTTGCTTCATGCGAGAGGTCCGGGGAAAGGAAACGATTTGCCTAGCCATCGGAAATCGAAAGGCAATACAAGTCTGGTCCCATGAAAGTGCTCGTCGCCGGCGGAGCCGGATACATCGGAAGTCATTGCGTGCGCCAGTTGCTGGCGGCCGGCCACGAACCCGTCGTGCTCGACAATTTCGTCTATGGCCACCGCGCCGCCGTGCCGGCCGGCGTGCGGGTGCACGAGGCGAGCCTCGCCGACCCGGCGGCGCTCGACCGCGTGTTCGCCGCCGAGAAGATCGGCGTCGTGATGCACTTCGCCGCCTACTGCTACGTGGGCGAGTCGGTCGCCGAGCCGCTCAAGTATTATCTCAACAACGCCGCCGCCACCTACACGCTGCTCGACGCGATGCGCCGGAACGAGGTGAAGAAATTCGTGTTCTCGTCGACGTGCGCGACGTTCGGCGTGCCCGCCAAGCTCCCGCTCACCGAGGACATGCCGCAGGCGCCGATCAATCCCTACGGCCAGACCAAGCTCGACGTGGAGAACGCGCTGCGGGCCCTCGCGCGGGCCGGCGAGTTCAGCTTCGCCGCGTTCCGCTATTTCAACGCCGCCGGGGCCGCCGAAGACGGCTCCATCGGCGAAGACCACGAGCCCGAGACGCACCTCATCCCGCTCGCGATCGGCGCCGCACTGGGCCACCGCCCTCCTCTTCAGATTTTCGGCACCGATTATCCGACGCCCGACGGCACCTGCCTGCGCGACTACGTCCACATCGACGATCTCAGCCGCGCGCACATCGCGGTCTTCGACCGTCTCGCCCAACCCGGCGCGGCGCTCTTCTACAATCTCGGCACCGGCGCGCCGACCTCGGTGCGCGAAATCATCGCCGCGGTGGAAAAAATTTCCGGCCTCTCGGTCCCGGTGAAGTTCGGCCCGCGGCGCGCCGGCGATCCGCCGGCCCTCTTCGCCGACTCCACCAAAGCGCAGACGGAGCTCGGTTGGAAACCAAAGTTCCAGACGATTGGCAGCATCGTCGAGACGGCGTGGCGCTGGCACTCGGCGCATCCGCAAGGATACGCCGATCGGTGATCGGATGTAGGGCCGCCGCTTGTCGGCGCGCCGCAACACGAGCGGACGACGGCGCGGCCACCCGCCGGCGCCAAGGCTATGGCGGGCAAGCAAGCGCCGGCCCTACACAAACTCACTTCTTCTTCGCCGGCTTCTTTGGCTTCGTGGGGACCGGTGCGCCGCTCGCGGCGAGGCGCGACTCCAAGCCTGCCTTCACGACGGCAAGCATGTCGCCCGGCTGCGCGGACTGGAGCTGGGCGAAGAGCGCGTCGAGCAGCGGCTCGAGCGTCTGCGGCGTCGCCGCGGCCGGTGTTCGCACTTCCTCGGGCAAATCTTTCGGCAGGATGGCATCGCCCTGCGCGATGACGGCGCTGCGGTAGACGACGTTCTCCAACTCGCGCACGTTGCCCGGCCAGTCGTGGCGGCACAGCACCGCGAGGGCTTCGGGGGAGATGCGGCGCACCTTCGTCTTCTTCGCCTTGGCCAGGCTCTGGAGGAAAAAATCGACTATCTGCGGGATGTCCTCCACGCGGTCGCGCAGCGGCGGCAGTTTCACCCGCACGACGTTGAGCCGGTAATAGAGGTCTTCGCGAAAATCCTTCGCGCGCACGAGCGCCTCGAGGTCCTTGTTCGTCGCCGCGATGACGCGCACGTTGACCCGGATCGTCTCGCTGCCGCCGACACGCTGGATTTCGCCTTCCTGGAGAACGCGCAGAATCTTCGTCTGCGTCGTCGCGGTCATGTCGCCGATCTCGTCGAGAAAAATGGTGCCGCCATCGCACTGCTCGAACTTGCCGAGCCGCTGCGCCGTCGCGCCGGTGAACGAGCCGCGTTCATGCCCGAAGAGTTCGCTCTCGATCAGGTTCTCCGGGATCGCCGAGCAGTTGACCGCGACGAACGGTCGGGCGGCACGGTGGCTGTGGCGGTGGATGCTGCGGGCGACGAGTTCCTTGCCGGTGCCGCTCTCGCCCGTGATCATCACGGTCACATCGCTCGCGGCGACCTGGCCGATGACCTTGAAGACTTCCTGCATCACGGCCGAGCTGCCGACGATGCCCTCTTTGTGTTCGTCCGAATTCAGCACCGGTTGCACGCCGCCGGCCGAGCGGATGCCGGCCTGCGTTTGCAACGCGCCGTCGACGAGCGCGAGGAGCTTGGCCGGATCGAACGGTTTCACCACGTAGTCGTAGGCGCCGAACTTCATCGCCTCGATGGCGGTCTGCGCCGTGGCATAGGCGGTCATGAAAATCACGAGCTGCCGCGGGTTGGCGGCGCGGATGTGCTGCAAGGTCTCGAGCCCGGTGAGCCCGTTCATGCGGTTGTCGAGCAGCACGACGTCGGGCGCCTGCCTTTTCACGGCCGCCACGCCGTCGCCGCCGTTCGCGGCTTCCTGCACGGTGTAGTGCTGCGCCGTGAGCACGCGGTTGAGCGAGTAGCGCACTTCGGCATCGTCGTCGATGACGAGGATCGTGGCACGGTTGGCGGGGGCGGACATCGGTGGGGAAATAAATAGCGCTTTGCGGAAAGCTGGTTCTACTTACGGTCCATGCTCGGTTGGTCAATTAACTTGTTTCGCATCTTCGGCATCCAGCTCGCGGTCCACGCGAGTTTTTTCCTGCTGCTCGCCTATTATGCCTACGACGGCTGGACGAACCACGGAGTGCTCGGAATGGTCTGGAGCGTCGGACTCATCCTGCTGTTTTTTGTCTGCGTCGTGCTGCACGAGCTCGGCCACTCGCTCACCGCGCAACGCTACGGCGTGCGGGTGCCGCGCATCCTGCTGCTGCCGATCGGCGGCATGGCGGAGTTCGACCGCATCCCGCGCCAGCCCTCGGAGGAGCTGTGGATCACCCTGGCGGGACCGGCGGTGAATTTTCTGCTCGCCGCGGCCCTGACGCCGGTGATGTGGTCGAGCATCGTCAGCGACCGGGCCGACCCGCCCTACTCGCTGGCCGATCTCGGCGGGCAGCTCTGGCTGGCGAATCTGGCGATGGGCATTTTCAACCTGCTCCCGGTTTTCCCGATGGACGGCGGCCGCATTTTCCGTGCGTTGCTGGCGATGAAACTCCCCTATCTGCGCGCGACCTGGTGGGCGGCGAGCGTCGGCAAAGTGCTCGCCTTTGCGGGAGCGCTCACGATGGCGTTCTACCTGCGCAATTATCTCGGGGCTGCGCTCTTCGCGTTCATCTTCGTGGCCGGCGACGCCGAATACAAACAACTGCTCCGGCGCGAGCAGGAGGCGCAGTATTGGGCGGGCATGGCCAAGCGCATCGTCGAGTCCGCGCCGGCCGGCTCGCAGCCACCGCCGCCAACTTTCCTCTCCGGGCCGGGTTGAAGTTCCTCCGGGCCGGCGCGGAGCCTTCTCCGTTTCGATTTCTTGTCGGATCTTTTTGGGAGCAAACTTGGTCGCGACACTTGTGCGCCGGCGCGCCCCGCGGCTCCAGCCGCAGCAAAGGACTCCGGCGGCGGCCGGACGGCGAGTCCGCAATTCGTGATCGAGCCGGAAGACCTGCGCCGGAAGGAGCGAGTCTGCCCGGCCGACGCGCGCTTAGCGCCGAGGCGGATTCGGTCTCGCGCGCAAAGAAACGGCGGCTCCTGTTCAAGGAAGCCGCCGTCGTTTGGGGTGTGGAACTATCCGAGCAAATTTTTCGCGCCGTTGCCCTACCCTACCGCATTTTCGCGTTTCCGGATGCGGGGCAAAAACTGAAAGGTTTGCCGGGGAAAGCCCGGCGTCAGCCCGGGAGCCGGGCGCGACGCATCCGTCGGATGCGGAGCCTCTGTGCCGACCTCGGCGGCGGCCCCCGCCCGCCTCCGGCGCGCAGGCCGGCCCTGTTCTCGCTCGGAGCCGGTTCTCCCCAAGGCGCCCCGCGGGCGACAGCGCCTGATGCGGGCGCTGCCCGACCGCCTTGTCCGGTCTCACACGCCGTGCTGCCGGTCGTTCCAACGCACGGCGGCGCGAATCAGCTCGGCGGCATTTTTCAGGCCGAGTTTTTCCTTAATTCGCGCCTCATAGGACTCGACGGTCTTCACGCTGACGTGGAGGAATTCGGCGATCTCCTTCACGCTCCGGCCCGCGCCGCGTTGCTGGAAGACTTCCATTTCGCGGTCGCTGAGCAATTCGCTGGGCGAGCCCACCGCCCGCCCGCCCGCCCCGAACAGCCGGCCGGCGATCTGCGAGGCCAAAGCCGGGCTCGTGTAGAACTGACCGGCGAGCACCGCGCGGAGCGCTTCGATCACCCGCGAACCCGATTCGCGTTTCACCACGTAACCGTGGGCGCCGGCGCGGAAGGCCCGCTCCGCAAAGGTGACTTCTTCGTGCATCGAGAGCACGAGGATCAGGAGTCCCGAAAACTGGAGACGCAGGTCCTTGATCAATTCGAGGCCGGAACTCGCGCCCAACGACAAGTCCACGACGATGGCGTCGGGCCTCGCGGCGGGCAAATTCTGGAGCGCCGTCGCCGCGCTGTCCGCCTGTCCGCAAATCTCGAGATCGGTCTCGCGCCCGATCACGCTGGCGAGCCATTCGCGCACCAACGGGTGGTCGTCGACGATAAAAATTTTTCGACGGGCGGCCGGGTCGGACACGGTGGGTGCGGCTTTCATTTTTGCACTCCCGCCTCCCAACTGCAGACCACCACCGTTCCGGCGCCCGGCGCGGCGGCCGTCTCCAGCGAGGCGCCGATCAGGTTGGCGCGGTGCGCCATGATGCGGGTGCCCATGCCGCGCCGTTCCCGGTCGGGGCTGGGGAGACCCGAGCCGTTGTCGGAGACGGTCATCCGGATGCGCTGGCCGTCGCGGGCCACGCTCAAGTTGACCCGCGTGGCCTTGCCGTGGCGCACGGCGTTGCGGACGGATTCCTGCGCGATGCGGAACAGATGCGTGGCCACCAGGGTGTCCCACACTTCGACCGCGCCGGTGAACTGCACGTCGCACTCGATCTTGAACTGGGCGGAGCTGGCGTGCGCGAGCTCGCGCAGGGCGTTGGCGAAGCCCTCGCCTTCGACGGTGAGGAGCAGCAGCCCCTCCGCCAGGCGCCGCGTCTGCCCGATGCCGTCCTCGACCATCCGCACCACCTGATGGGCGGCCCGCGCGCCCGGATGCGCGTCATCCTCCAGCATGCGGGCCAGACTCTGCGCGGCCAGCGCGGTGGCCGTGTAGTGTTGACACAGCCCGTCGTGCAAATCCTGGCCGATGGCCCAGCGTTCTTTTTCTGCGATGCCGATCACCTCCTGCTCGAGCCGGTAGCGGCGTTTCATCTCGTCGGCCAAAGCGGCCGTGCGGTGTTGCACCCGGCGCTCCACGTCGCGCTGCAGGGCGAGCAGACCGCCGACGAGCCAGACGACGAGCAGATAGCTGCAAAAAACAAACAGGGCGTTCCAGAACGGCACAAACAGGCTCGAGTAGCTGACGCCGGCCGCGATGTCGCCGAGGAGCGAGCCCGCCACGCAAATCGGCGCCATCAACATCGCCGGTCTCACGCCGCGGGCGGCGACCAGCAGCACCAGCGGGATGGAATAGAGAAACCGCAGCGAAATCTCGAAGCCGCTGGCGTAGTCGATCACCCCGACCGCGGCGACCAGCAGCCAGGCGACCGCGCCCAAGGAGAGTCGCCCGGGCCGGGCGCGGGCGGAGCCCGGCGCTTCATTCCGTTCGCTCAACCACCGGGCGATGCTCTCGTTCGAAAAGGTCGCGGTTGTGTTCCAAGGCATTGCGTCGAAGAGATGGCGGTTCAGTTTCCCGGAGGCAACCGCCGAGTGGCGGCGACCGGCGGCGGGCCGCGGGCAAGTTTGGTGGACCCGATCAGAATCGAACTGACGACCTCTTCAATGCCATTGAAGCGCTCTGCCAACTGAGCTACGAGCCCCGGACCAAACTTACGAAGGGCTTAAAAGGAAGTTTTGGACCCGGAACGCAAGGACTTTTTCTCGACGGGCCGAATCGAATCACCCTGCGAGGCTTGGCTCAACTGCGGGAGCGGCTTCGGGCCGCGATGGTCCGTGCAGCATCGGGGCACAAAGCCCCTCCTACAGTCAGAAACGATGCCGCCGCGAAACCTGCCGCCCGCTC
>JACQFT010000233.1 GCA_016199925.1 Opitutia bacterium
CAGGCAGGGACGCCTGCCGCTACGCGCGAAAATACTCGCTCCTCCGCGCCGAGGGCGTCCCGGCTCCAAGACGCCACGTCCCTCGGGAAATATCTCGCCGCGCCCGGGAACCGCGCGTAGGCAAGGCGCGTCTTCCCTCCTATGGCCCGCTACCTTGCCGTCGTTTTCGCCGTCCTCGCCCTCGCGGCCGGCGGCTGGGCGATCAGCCGATCCAAGCAAATCGCCCGATTGCGCTCCGGCCTCGCTGCGCTCGACGCCGAGCGCGCGGACCTCCGCAAGAAGATCTGGGCCGCGGAAAAACTGAACCGAGAACTCGCGGCCCACCCCGGCGACGGCGCCGCGGGGTCCGCGTCGGTCGCCGGCGCTCCGAGCGCCGCCACCGCCCCCGAAGCTCCGGTCCGGCCAGGCGATTTGTCCGACATCCCCGGGCGCGTCATGGCGTTCATGGACAATCCCGAGATTCAGCGACTGATGACTCTCACCCAGCGCGCCAATCTCGACGGCCGTTTCAGTCCGCTCTTCAAAAATCTCCGCCTCAGTCCGGCCGACTTGGAGAAGTTCAAGAATCTCCTCGTCGAGAAACAGACGAGTGTGATGGACGTCATGGCCGCCGCGCGGTCGCAAGGCCTGACCGGCCGCGAGAACTCCGCCGAGCTCCGCAAGCTCGTGCAGGAGTCCCAGGCCGAGATCGACAACAACATCCGCGCCACGCTCGGCGACGCGGCCTTCAACCAATACAAGACCTACGAGCAAACACTGCCCCAGCGCACGGTCGTCAACCAGCTCGGCCAGCGCCTGAGCTACACGGCGACCCCGCTCAACGACCAGCAAAGCGAGCAGCTGGTGCAGGTGCTCGCGCAGAACGCCCCGCCTCGTTCGCCCGCTCAGACTTTTGCGGGGGCGATCGGTGCCGGCAACCGCGGCGGCAACCAGATCACCGACCAAGCCATCGCGCAGGCGCAGGACGTGCTGAGCGCGCCGCAGATCGAGGCCATGCGCCAGCTCCAGCAGGAGCAGCAGGCGCAGGCCCAGCTCGCGCAGCAGATGCGCGCCGGCATGGGCGGGCGGCGCACCGGCACCGCCAACCCGCCGCCCGCCAGTCCGCCGGTGCCGCCCAAGGGCTGACGGATTCGCGGCGGCACTCGGTCGCCGGTCCGACTCTGACTGTAGGAGGGGCTTTACGCCCCGATGAGAGTTTATCTATCGGGGCCTAAAGCCCCTCCTACAGTTCATGCAACAGCCACAGACTGTGTCCGATGTTACCCGCGACCTGCGCGAACCGAATCGACTCGGGAAAAGGCTTGTCGCTGCTTTCCCGCCGCGCCTAGCTCGAAGGCAAATTCTCTCTCCATGATCGTCACCACCGACCAGTTGTTCAAACACGCCTACGGCAAATACGCCCTCGGCGCCTACAACATCAACAACGCCGAGCAGACCATGGGTCTTTTCCGCGGCTGCATCGAGTCCCAGGCCCCGTTCATCATCCAAATTTCCAAGGGCGCGCGCAGCTACACCGACAAGCGCATGCTTGAGGCGATCATCCGCGCCGCCGCCGAGATTTTTCCCGAAGCCATCTTCGCCGTCCACCTCGACCACGGCGACGAACAGACCTGCTACGAGTGCATCGCCTCCGGCTTCTTCAGCTCCGTGATGATCGACGCCTCGCACGATCCGTTCGCCGAAAACGTCGCGATTACCAAGCGCGTCGTCGCCGCCGCCCACGCCAAGGGCATCTCCGTCGAAGCCGAGCTCGGCATGCTCGGCGGCGTGGAGGAGGACATCAAGGTCGAGGAGGGCAACGCTTGCCTCACCGACCCGGCCGAGGCTGAGGACTTCATCCGCCAGACCGGCTGCGACTCCCTTGCCTGCGCCATCGGCACCAGCCACGGCGCCTTCAAGTTCAAGGGCCGACAGTCCCTCCACTTCGACGTGCTCGAGAAAATCAAAGCCCGCGTGCCCGGTTTCCCGCTCGTCATGCACGGCAGCTCCAGCGTTCCGAAGGAGGAAGTCGACCGCATCAACGCCGCCGGCGGCACGATCAAGGACTCGATGGGCGTCGACGTGAACGAGTATCTCCCCGCCGCCAAACTCGGCGTCACCAAGATCAACATCGATACCGATGGGCGCCTCGTCTGGACCCGCGTGCACCGCGAGTTCTTTCGCGACAAGGCCGGCGAGTTCGACTTCCGCCCGCCCGGCAAGATCTTCATGGCCGAATACGCGAAGTTCATCGCTTCGCGCAACCGCCTGCTCGGCTCCGCCGGCCAGCTCGCCGACCTGCGCAAATCGCTCGGCAAATAAGTGCCCGCTGCGGCCGGCTCCCTTTCGACGCCGCCCGAACGGGCGGCGTTTTTCTTTGGCCGCCCCAAACCATCGCGGCCGCGCGAGGGGAGCGGAATCTGTGGGAGCGAGCTTGCTCGCGACAGATACTCCCCGAGTCGCGAGCAAGCTCGCTCCCACGCCTCATCCAAGTCGAACCTCAATTTCGACTGTCGACGCGGCGCAACCCAGGCGGAGTTTTCAGTCGCAGTGGGTCCGATACCCCGGCGCTTGCTCCGGCTTGGTTTGGGTGGAGGGACCGGCTCCGTCCGGTCCGCGGATTGCGAAAAGACGGACGACACGGAGGTCGTCCCTCCAAGGCGAAGCGATGGTCGTGAGTTGCATGGGGATTGGTCGAACGCCTCGGGGCTTGCCCCGAGGATGTTTACTTCCGCTCTTCCGCGTCTCGGCGATTTCTGTCTCACTTCTGCCATGCTCCCGCGACTCGGCAACCGACTCTGTGTTCTGATGCTCGGAGCACTTTTGGAGACTTCGGCTCCGTTTCTCCACGCAGACGAAGGCGACGCACTCGCCGCCGGCAGCCACCTCGACTCGCTGCCCGTCGGTGCGACCACCTACCGCGACGTGAGCATCCGCTCGGTCAACGCGCGCAGCGTCGTCATCACGCACCCGGGCGGCATGGCGTCGATCCGGCTGCGCGATCTCTCGCCCGAGTGGCAGCGGCGTTTCCGCTACGATCCGGCGACCGAGGCCGCCGCCGAGGCCGCGGTGCCCGCCGCGCGGCCCGCTCAGCGCGCGGCGCGCAAGGCGGAATCGCCTTTCGACCGCCTGCTCCGGCAGTTCGGCGAACCCGCCGCGGTGCAACCCGGGGTCGATCTCCGCGCCAAGTTCTTCCAACTCGAGCTGGGCGTTAAAAATCAGGGCCGGCGTCCGAGTTGCGCCGTCTTCTCCATCGTGAGCGCACTCGAGCTCCAGCACGCCGAACTCACGGGGCGCGTCGAGCGGTTCTCCGAGGAATATCTGACCTGGGCGGTGCGGAAAACCGTCCAGCGCGCGCCCGAGCCCGCCGCCAGCGAAGACGCGACCAACAAAGACGACAGCGACGACGGCTTTACACTCTCCGAGGTCGTCGACGCGTTGCGCGCATTTGGCATTCCGCTCCAGTCGACGATGCCCAACACCTTTGGCCGGAAGATCGGTGCGATCGAAGACCCGCCCGCCAAGATCATCGACGAGGCGCGCCAGCACCAGCGCGTGTTCGTGCACCGGTTGCCCGGCCGCGACAACGCGACGCGCATCAACAACGCCGTGCACGCGCTCAACACCGGCGTGCCCGTGGCCGTCGGCCTGGCGTGGCCGAACTACCGCACGCTCCGCACCGGCTACTTGAGCGCGCAAAAGCCGATGCCCGGCTCCGGCCACGCGGTCACCTTGGTCGGCTACAAAACGACGACCGGTCGCATCGAGGACGCTGTTTTCGTTTTCAAAAATTCCTGGGGCGTCGATTGGGGTCAGGGCGGCTATGGCACGGTGACCTACAACTACCTCAACAATCAGCTGCGTGACGCCGTCGTGCTTGAGGTGCAGGTGCCTCCCGCCGGCTGAGCGCGCGCATCTCAGCGCTTCCGTGCCCGCGCGATTTCTGACTGATTGTGCGCCATGCTGCCCGACTTCACCGGACGACTCCGCGCCACTGCCGAAGTATTCGTTCGTGTCGGTCTGAATCTACAGCCGGGCCAGTGCCTGCTCATCGCCGAGCCCTACGAATTGCAGGGCGTCGCTCGCGGAGCCGAGGTGATCGTCAACGCCGTGCGCGCCGCCGCCGATGCCGCCGGTTGTCCCGACGTCGGTGTGATCTGGGGCGACGGCGCGCGCTTGCGGCAATTCGCCGAGCAAGGCAACGAGCGCGGCTTCGCCAAACTCGTTGCCGCCCACGCCGCGAAGATGCAACACGCCATCGACGGTGGCGCGGCCCTGCTCTTCCTGCAAAGCAGCCAGCCGCGGCTGATGAGCGGTCTGCCGCCAAATCTGGTGAACGCGCAACATCGCATCGGCTGGGAACACTTCGGCCCCGTCGCGCAGCAGCTTGTGCAAGGCGCCACCAATTGGACGGTCGCGCCGGCCCCGATTCCGGTGTGGGCGCAGTCGGCCTACGACGATTTGCCCTCGGAACAACGGCTCGCGGCGCTGTGGAACGATGTATTTGCCGCTCTGCGCGCAGACGAACCTGATCCTGTCGCTGCATGGCAAGCGCACCTCGCTTCCC
>JACQFT010000040.1 GCA_016199925.1 Opitutia bacterium
AAAAATTCCAAACAGCTTCTACCGCCGCCGATTTAATCATTGCCAAGCAACGCAACGGGCCGGTAGGAGAATTAAAACTAACTTTCCTTCAAGAGATTACGCGCTTTGAAAACTTCACTCCCTAGCCCGGTGATCCGGGCTTTTTCAGTCATTGTCTTCGCGCTGGCCGCCTTCACCGGCGTCTTCGCCCAAACCCCGGGGCCGAGCCAGCCGCCGGGGCCCGTCACGAAGATCGGCACGGTGACCGTGAAGTTTGTCGGCGTGGCCAACGTCAGCGAGCAGATCGTGCGCGCCAACATGGCCGTGCGCGAAGGCGCCGATCTCGACGAGGCCGTCATCGACCGCGACATCCGTTCCCTCTACAAGACCGGCCTGTTCGAGTTCATCGAGGTCAAGCGCGAGGCGCTGCCGGGCAACATCGTGAACCTCGTCGTCGAGGTCACGCCGAAGTTCCGCGTGCTCTCCGTCCACTACGAAGGCAATCGCGCGGTAAAGAACCGCCGGCTGGCGAAAGAAGTGAAAACCGTCGCGAACGGGGCGCTCGACGAACGCCAGGTAAAGACCGACTCGGAGAAGATTTTCGAGTATTACCAGAAGGAAGGCTACAACCAGGCGCAGGTGACCTACGCGATCGACCGCAACCGCAGCACCGGATTCGGCGTGGTGACGTTCAAGATTCACGAGGGCGCCAAGGTGCGCATCAGCTCGATCAAGTTTGTCGGCAACGACCATGTGAAAGCCCGCAAACTCAAAAAGGAGATGGAGACCAGCACCTGGCATCCGTTTTCGTGGCTGACCGGCGGCGGCCGCTTCAAGGACGACAAATTCGAGGAGGACCTCGACAAGCTGCGCGACTACTACAAGGAGCAGGGCTACCTCGACGCGGAGATCGCCGAGGACAAAGTCAGTTTCGACTATCCGACCCCGGGCAAGCTCGTCATCACCATCCGCGTGAACGAGGGCCGCCGTTACCGCGTCGGCGACATCAGTTTCTCCGGCAACAAACTTTACCCCGAGTCGCTGCTGCGCCTGCTCCAGAAGCAGAAGAAAGGCACGGTCTTCGTCCCGTCGAAACTCGACAAGGACGTGGAGACCCTCGAGGACTTCTACGGCCGCGACGGCTACCTCGACACCCGCGTGCGTCTGGTCCGCAAGCCCAACCTGAAGACCGGTAACATCGACGTCGAATACCAGATCAACGAGAGCGAGAAGTTCCAGGTCGAGTCGATCAACATCGAGGGCAACACCAAGACGAAGAGCATCGTCATCATCCGCGAACTGGTCCTCGGCCCCGGCGACGTGTTCGACTCGGTGCGCATGAAGATCAGCAAGGCGCGCCTCGAGAACTCGCGCTTCTTCGACGACGTCAACGTGACGCCCGAGTCCACCAACATCCCCGGCCGCCGCAACCTGAAGGTGGCCGTCAAGGAGGCCCGCACCGGCAACCTGACCTTCGGCGCCGGCTTCAGCTCGCTCGAACGCGCCGTCATCTTCACCGAGGTCACCCAGTCCAACTTCGACCTCTTCAACCGCCGCTCCTTTTTCCAGGGCGCCGGCCAGAAGTTCCGCCTCCGCCTCCAGCTCGGCTCCCGCTCCAGCGAAGTCGTGCTGGCCTTCGAGGAGCCGTGGCTCTTCCAGCGCGAACTCGCCCTCGGTTTCCAGGTCTTCCGCACGACCTCCAATTTCAACAGCGCCTTCTACGAGGAGATCCGCACCGGCGGCCAGATCTATCTTCGCAAACGCCTCTTCGAGCTCGTCGAGGGCACGCTCACCTACACCTACGAGATCGTCGACATCAAGAACGTCGACCCGAACGCCTCCTCCCAGATTCTCGCGCAGGCCGGCCAGACGAAAATCTCGAAGCTCGGCTTCTCGCTCCTGCGGGACACGCGCGACAAGATCGTCAACACCACCAGCGGCAACCGCATGGAGTTCATCACCGAGGTCGCCGGCGGGCCGCTGAGCGGCGACGTGAACTACTACCGGCTCGAGACGAAAGGCTCGCAGTTCCTGCCGGTCTTCGAGTTCCAGCAGCAGGTCATCGCCTTCATCGGCCGCGCCGGCGTCGTCGAGAACTTCGGCAAGAGCCGGGCCGTGCCGTTCTTCGACCAATACTTCCTCGGCGGCCCGCAGACGCTGCGGGGTTTTGAGTTCCGCGAAGTCGGCCCCAAGAACACCCTCGGCGAGCCGATCGGCGGCAAGAGCTACGGCTTCTTCAGCGCCGAGTATTCGTTCGACGTCGTGAAGCCGATCCGCTTCGCCGTCTTCTATGATGCCGGTTTCGTCAACACCGACGCCTACGATTTCAATCCGCGCGACTTCAACGACAACTTCGGCTTCGGCCTGCGCCTCTTCGTCGCCGGCGCGCCCTTGAGCCTCGATTTCGGCATCCCGCTCACCTCCGACAAATTCAACAAAAAGGGGAGTCAGTTCAACTTCTCCTTCGGCACCCGTTTCTAATCCGCAACCTCCCATCCTATGAATAAAATCATCCGCACCCTTCTCGGCCTGTTCGCCCTCGGCGCCGTCACCACGGCGTTGCAGGCCCAGCCGGCCATCAAACTCGTCACCGTCGACGTGATGTCGCTGTTCGACAAACACTACAAGACGGAGGAGGCCAACGCGAAGTTCAACGACGCCGCGCAGAAGGCCCAGGAACAGCTCGACGAGCTCAACAAGAAAATCCAGGGCGTCGCCGACGAATACAAGGAGCTGATGGAGCAGTCCAAGAACGCGATGCTCACGCCCGACGCCCAAAAGCAGAAAGCGGAAGAGGCTCAAAAGAAGATCGAGGAGTTCCAGCGCATGCAGGCCGAGGCCCAGAATTTCCGCGCCAACACCCAGCGCTCGCTCCAGCAGCGCGTGAAGACCCACCGCGACCTCCTCCTCGAGGAGATCAGCAAGGTCGTCACCGACATCGCCAAGCGCAAAGGCGCCACGCTCATTCTCGACCGCTCGGGCCCGAGCCTGCTCGGCATCCCGACCGTGATCTATTCGGACCCCGCCTACGACATCACCGAGGAAGTCGCCAAGGAGATTAACAAGGACCGTCCGCCGGCCCCTCCCGCCGCGCCCGCCGCCACGCCGACGCCCGCGCCGGCCGCCACCGCGCCCGCGCCGCAGTTCACGGTCCCGAACGTCTCGCCGAAACCGGCCGACCCCAAGAAGCCGTAACTGCTCTTGCCCAGCCCTGTTCAACTGAACGGGGCTTTTTTTGGCTCCGGCTCATGCCCCCGCGCCCTCCCGCCCACGCCCGCCTCCGGGGCTGAGCCGCCGAGCCGGCCCGCCTCCCCCGCCATGCAGGTCGCCTACACCTCCGCCGACATCGTCGCCATCGTCACGCCGCAGCGCACCGCCGGCGCGACCGACCAGACGATTCGCGACATCGCGGGGCTCGGCGCCGCCGGGGCGGGCGACCTGTCGTTCCTCGGCAACGCCAAATACAAGGCCGAGGTCGCGGCCAGCAGGGCTTCGGTCCTCCTCCTGCCGTTGGACTACGCCGGCGAGCCGGCCGCGAACCAGCTTTACCTGTTCGTCGAGAATCCCTCCGTGGCGCTGGCGCGCGTCTGCGCCCGCATCGAGCAATTGCTCTGGCCCAAGCCGCCCGCCGGCATCCATCCCAGCGCGGTGGTCGCGCCGACCGCACGCGTCGCGCCGACCGCCTGCATCGGGCCGCTGTGCGTCGTGGAGGCCGGCGCCGTGGTCGGCGAGGGCGTCTTCGCGCAGGCCTCCGTCTTCATCGGCCGGGGGGCGCAGATCGGCCGCGATTGCTGGCTGTTGCCCGGCGTCGTGGTCGGCGCCGAGTGCGTGCTCGGGGCGCGTGTGCGCCTCCAGCCGGGCGTGATCATCGGCTCCGACGGCTTCGGCTACGAATTCGTCAAAGGCCGCCACGAAAAAGTCCCGCAGGTCGGCCATGTCGTCCTCGGCGACGACGTCGAGATCGGAGCCAACTCCACCGTCGACCGCGCGCGTTTCAGCCGGACCGTGATCGGGGAGGGCACCAAGATCGACAACCTCGTGCAGGTCGCGCACAACGTCGTCATCGGCCGGCACTGCATCCTCTGCGCGCAGGTGGGCGTCTCCGGCAGCACGACAATCGAGGATTATGTCATCCTCGGCGGCCAGACCGGCGTCGGCGGCCACATCACCATCGGCAAGGGCACCAAAGCCGGCGGCCAGACCGGCATCGGCTCGAGCGTGGCGCCCGGCAGTTACCTGAACGGCACGCCGGCCTTGCCCTATCTGCTGGAGCGCCGGCTGCAGATTCTGCACCAGCGGTTGCCCGACCTTTTCAAGCGCGTCGAGATTCTGGAGCAGAAAGCAAAATAATCTTCCTCATGCTTCCAATCTCGTCTAGCACGCGGAGCCCATGAGGGACACCAAGCTGAAAATTTTCTCGGGAACCTCCAACCGCACCCTGGCGGAGGAGATTTGCAAAAGCATCGGCGTGCCCTTGGGCGAGGCCACCGTCACCTGTTTCCCGGACGGCGAGTCGTTCGTGAAGATCAACGAGAACATCCGCGGCACCGACGTGAACATCATCCAGTCGACCTGCCCGCCGACCAACCATCACCTGATGGAGATGCTGATCATGATCGACGCCGCCAAGCGCGCCTCGGCGCAGCGCATCACGGCCGTCATCCCGTTCTACGGCTACGCCCGCCAGGACCGCAAAGACCAGCCCCGCGTGCCGATCACCGCCAAGCTCGTTGCCAATCTCCTCGTCGCCGCCGGCGCGAACCGCGTGCTCACGATGGATCTCCACAGCCAGCAGATCCAGGGCTTCTTCGACATCCCCGTCGACCACCTCTACGCCTCGCCCGTTTTCTTCCAATACCTCGCGACCAAGCGTTACAACAACCTCGTCGTCTGCTCGCCCGATGTCGGCGGCATGAAGATGGCGTCCGCCTACGCCGACGTCCTCGGCGCCTCCCTCGGCATGGTCGCCAAGAAGCGCACCAGCGCCACCACCGTCGAGGCCATCAACATCGTCGGCGAGGTCAAGGGCTGCGACGTCCTCCTCGTGGACGACATCACCGAGACCGCCGGCACCCTCACCGCCGCCGCCAAGATCCTCCGCGAACACGGCGCCACCAGCGTGCGCGCCGCCGTCAGCCACTGCGTGCTCAACGAGGTCGCCTACGAGCGCCTCAAAGGCGGCCTGATCGACGAGCTCATCACCACCAACTCCGTGCCCATCGACCCCCGCGGCCTGCCCATCACGGTCCTCAACATCGCGCCGCTCCTCGGCGAGGCCATCCTCCGCATCAACAGCAACGAGAGCGTCACCAGCCTTTTTCGCATCAAAGGCTTCTGAGCGGTTTGCGGAACCGCCCGGGCGCGCTAGTGTCTGTCCCGAGCTTCCTCTCCCTATGCCTCTCCCTATGAAAAACAAGCTGGTTGCCCTCCTCACCGCCTTGGGTCTCGGGCTGCTCTCCGTCGGCGTCCTCGCGGCCGCGCCGGAAAAAGCCGCCAACAAGAAACCGATCCTGAACGTTGACACCTCGCCGGTCAGCGACGGCAAGAGCCCCCTCGTCACGAGCTACGCCGACGTGCTGCAAGCCGTGCGCCCCGCGGTCGTCTCGGTCTATTCCACCAAGATCGTGCGCCAGCAGGTCCCGCCCCTCCTCCGCCAGATGCTCGGCAACATCCCCGACCAGGAGCGCCGCATGAACGGCCTCGGCTCCGGCGTCATCGTCTCCTCCGACGGCTACATTCTCACCAACAATCACGTCGTCGACGAGGCCGACGAACTCAAGGTGCTCCTCAACGACGACCGCGAACTCATCGCCAAGGTCATCGGCACCGACCCGAAGACCGACGTCGCCGTCATCAAGATCGACGCCGAGAACCTCCCGGCCGTGACCCTCGCCGACAGCGACAAGCTGCGCGTGGGCGATGTCGTGTTCGCCATCGGCAATCCGCTCGGCGTCGGCCAGACCGTGACGATGGGCATCGTCTCCGCCACCGGCCGGCGCGTCGGCATTCTCGACGAAGTCGGCGGCTACGAGGACTTCATCCAGACCGACGCCGCCATCAACCGCGGCAACTCCGGCGGCGCGCTCATCGACGCCAAGGGCCGCGTCGTCGGCATCAACTCCGCCATCATCACGACCACCCAGGGCAGCATCGGCCTCGGCTTCGCCATCCCGATGAATCTGGTCCGCAGTATCATGAACAGCCTTATCGAGACCGGCTCCGTCTCGCGCGGCTATCTCGGCGTCTCCACCGAACAGCTCAACAGCGAACTGGCCGAGGCGCTCGGCCTCAAGGGCGACACGAAGGGCGTCGTCATTACCCAACTCAATCCTGCCAACGGCCCCGCGGCCAAAGCCGGCCTGAAGCGCGAGGACATCATCGTGGCGATCAACGACAAACCCGTCGGCTCGCGCGACGACCTCCGCTTGACGATCGCGCAAATGGCCCCCGGCACGAAAATCAAGGTCTCCTATCTGCGCGGCGGCAAACCGCTGGCGGCCGAGGCTACCTTGGGCCGCGCCGAGGACGACGACGCCTCGGTCGGCGATCTGTTGCCCGGAGTGACGGTGGCGCCGTTGACCGACGACATCCGCCGCGAGATGCGCCTCGACGACGACATCGAGGGTCTCGTGATCACCAACGTCGCCGAGGGCACGCGTTACGCCGAGGTCTTTCCGGTGGGCGCCGTGATCGAACAAATCAATCGCCAGCCGGTGACCGATCTCGCCTCGGCCAAGAAAGCGCTGAAGCCGAAAGCGAAGAACATGGCTTATATCTATTACCGCGGCCTCTATCGCTACCTGTTCTTCCCCGCGCCGTAACCGGCGTTTCGATTTTGGAGCCGGGGCGCCCCCGCCCCGGACGACGGGGCGAAACGCGGCGAGGAAGCCGCGTCCCCGGTGCAATCTCCGGCCTCAGCTCCCCGGCTTCGTCGCCGGGATTTTCGCCAAGGCCTCCGGCACTTGGTCGGCCGGATAGGTTGGGAAACTGAGCTCGAGCAGCGAGTAGCAGGGCACCGCGAACTTCGCCTGCCCGGCGCTGCGATCAACCAGCACGGCGACGCCCACGCAGTGCCCGCCCGCCTGCCGGATGATGTCGAGGCATTCCTGCACGCGTCCGCCGCGGGTGATCACATCCTCGACCACCAGCACCTTTTCGCCGGGCTTCAACGTAAACCCCCGCCGCAGCACGAGCACGTTGTTTTCCTTCTCGGCAAAAAGATAGCGGCACTTGGCCTGCCGCGCGACTTCCTGCCCGATCACGAGCCCGCCCATGCCCGGTGCCAGCACCGTGGCGAACTCCAGGCCGCCGAGCAGGGCGTGCAGCAGCGCGCCGAGGCGCCCGACCTCCGGCATATGCTGGCACACCTGCGCGCACTGGAAAAAATGCCCGCTGTGCAACCCCGACCGGAGCACGAAATGCCCCTGCAAAAGCGCCCGCGTGCGCGTGAAAATCTCGATCACCTCCTGTTGAACGGCGTCCATGGCGCAAAAACGCTGTGGCCTTCGCTCCGAAAAAGGAAATCATTTTTCTCGCCCCGACTTCGTTCCCCGCGCGAGCCGGGGCCCGGCCCCGGGCGGCCGACGGACCACAACGGCGCGCTCAACTTTTCCCTCTCCCCGGCCCTTATCCCCATGCCCCCTGCCCACGACAAACCGGCACTGGAAGACGACCTCGGCGACGTGCTCGAAAAAGCCGTGCGGCACGCGGCGCTGGGCTTGGACGCCGTCGCGCAACAAAGCGGCGTCGACCTCGGGCGGATCAAGGACGCCCTCGACTATCGCTCGGAACTGACGGTCGCCGAACTCGGCGCCCTCGCCCGCCTGCTGCGGCTGAACGAGGTCGGTCTCTGCGCCTTGGCGAGCGAGCGGTATCCGTTGCCGGCCGCGACGGCGCTGCCATTTTGCCTGCACCCGTTGCGGATGCCCTTCGGCGTCGGGGTGGCGAACGCCTACCTCTGCACACTGCCCGGCTGCGACAGCGGCGTGCTCTTCGACACCGGGGCGAGCCACGCCGAATTGCACCGGGCCTGGCCGGCGAAGATCACGCGGCTGGACGCCGTCTTTGTGACCCATTACGAGGCCGAGCACATCGGCGGGTTGGGCACTGTGTTGCAGGAATCCGAGCTGGGGCACTTCTACGGACCGCCGACCGGCCGCTGGGCCCTGTGCCGCGGGGTGGGCGAAGGGCAGGGCGTCGAAGTCGGCGGCCTCACGGTCACCGCGCTGCACACGCCCGGCCACGCGCCCGAGCACAATTGTTACCGGGTCGAGCGGTCCGGCCGCGCCCAGGCCGGGCAGGTGCTGATCTCTGGCGACTTGATTTTCGCGGGCTCGCTAGGTGGCGGCTACTATTGCTGCCAGCGCCAGCTCATGCATGCCCGGCGGGTGCTCGACGGTTTGCCGGGCGACACGATCATCGCCCCCGGCCACGGCCCGTTGACGACGGCGGAGAACGAGCGGCGATTCAATCCCTTCCTGGTCTGAAAAATGGTCGGGGCGGTCAGATTCGAACTGACGACCTCTACGTCCCGAACGTAGCGCTCTACCAGGCTAAGCTACGCCCCGACAGCGTTCGGCCCCACGGCCGGAAAAGGACGGCTA
Source organism: Opitutia bacterium (assembly GCA_016199925.1). GTDB lineage: Bacteria > Verrucomicrobiota > Verrucomicrobiia > Opitutales > Opitutaceae > JACQFT01. Next base: position 8,583 of record JACQFT010000040.1, read on the forward strand.
ACAAACGTGACGGACCCGGGGGTAGCAAACAAAATCTGCTGAAATTCTCGGCGTCGCCCGCCGCGACCGCGCGGGCGCAAAAATCTCCGGCGCAAGTGCCGGGGAAGTTGGTCCAGACCGCTTCGCTCCGAATTGGTGGGCACGGCCCCGGTCGCGAACTCTTCCGCCCAACGTCGCGGGCAGCTCGCGCCCACGGCCATCCGTCCAGCCGGGGCAAACTTCGGGGGATCGGGAGCCACCGGGCATAAAAAAGCCGCGTCGCAGACGCGGCTGGGAAGACACTGCACGCCGGCGGCTATTTGCTCGGCGGGGGCGGCGGCGGGATGTTGGTGAGGCTGCTCTCGCCGACTTTCTTCGCCACCATCTCGACCATGCGCTGGATCTCGAGCTCCGCATTGCGGCGTTCGATCTTGGCGCGTTCAACCTGCTTGGCCAAATCGAAGGTCTCGGTGTTGAGCTTCTCCTTGCGGTTGCGCTGCGCGTTGATCTGGAGCTCGAGGTCGGCGGCCTCCTTGGCGTATTTGTCTGTGGCGGCCGTGTTGCTGTTCACGTCCCGCGTGAGGACGTTGATGATTTCCTGATAGTCGTGCCGTTTTTTCTCTTCCTTGGCGCGGTCTTCCTCGTCGCGTTTGCGCTGACGCTCGGTGGCGTCTTCAGTCGCCTTCTTTTCGATCTCGGCCTTGCGGACGGCTTCTTCCGCATTCTTGCGGTCTTTCTCCACTTGGGCGGCGACTTCCTTCGCTTTCATTTCCTTCAACGCGCCGTTGTAGAAGAAAAGGAAAACGCCGAGCAGGGTGCCGGGGATGATGAGGTAAAACTTGTTCATGTGGTGGGCGGTGAGGGGGTGAGTTGATCAACCTTTCTTGGCCGCGGCGGCGGCTTTGGCGGCCTCGGCCGCGGCGGCCTCGGCGGCGGCCAGTTTGTCGAGCAGGTCGTAATAATATTTCGTGTTGGCTTCGGCCTGCTTGACGTAGGTCTTGAGGAAGGCCTGTTCTTCGAGGTGGCGCTTGCGCTCGTCCTCGAGTTTCTTGATGTCCTCCTGCACGACGCCCAGGTCTTTCTTGAGCCGGTCGACCTGTTCGCGGGCGCGCTTCATCTCCTCGAAGGTGCGGGTGCGCTTGTCTTCGAGATCGATCCTGGCCTGTTTCTCTTCGGCATCCTTCTTCTCCTTGGCTTCGCGCTCCAGCTTGCGCTTTTCCTGGGTGGCGATGGCGTCCTTGATGGCCTGTTCGCGCGCGGCGATGTCCTCTTGCTGCTTCTTCTTGATGGCAGCCTGTTCGGTGGCTTTGCGGGCCTCGATTTTGGCCTGATAGGTCTTGTTGAAATTCCAGTATGCGCCGCCAAAGATCAGGACGCCAAGCAGCGGGACTAGGATATAGACTTTGTTCATGGTCGAGTTTTTCGGGAGGTAAGGTGGGTGGGTCAGCTCTTGCCGAGTTTGGCTTCGCGTTCCTTGATGGCGTCTTCGATGGCGCTTTTCATTTTCTGGGCTTCTTTCGAGCCTTCGGGAGTCTCCATCGCGCGCTTGGCGGCATCGAGGGCGACGGTGAAGTTTTTCTGTTCATAGCTGAGGTAGGCGAGGAACAGATAGGCCTGATGGGGCTTGGCGCTGCCGCCCTTCGCGATGCAGGCCTGGAGGTGCGCGATCGCGTCCAGCGGTTTGTCGAGGGAGTAGTAGATCTGGGCGATCTGGTATTCGAGCTGGCCGGATTTCGGGAATCGTTTCGCGGCTTCGACGAGCACGTCGATGGCTTTGAACTCGCGGCGCAACTGCTGGTAGGAGTAGGCGAGGAGCTCCCAATTTTGCTGGGTGTTTTCGATCTTGCCGTCGTGCAGGCCGGCGGCGAGGAGCTCGGCCGCCTTCTCATACTGGCCGACATTGAAGTAGATGCCGATGAGGTTGAAATTGTCCTTCGGCGAGTTCATCAGCCCGTGGGCCTGGGCGCGCTCGATCGTGAGGATGGCGCGGATGTCTTTGTTCTGGTTCAGATAGAGCGCGGACAACTGCTGCCAGTAGTTCTTGTTCTCCGGTTTCTGCTTCACCAGTAGCTCGAGCATCTCGGCCGCTTCCGCGTTGCGGTTCAGCATCTGGAGGCAGGCAAGTTTGATGAGGTAAAGGTTGTCCTTCGGGTGCGCGCTCAGATGGAGGGCGGCTTCGGTCTGATCAAGGGCCAGTTTGACCTTTTTCTCGTCGGGATGTTCGGGATTCTGGGCCGCATGATTGAAGAGGAGCGACGCGTAGAAGGACAAGGCGTCGGCCGTGGGCTTCTTGGTGAATTTCGTCCACCGGGCCATCGCTTTTTCCGCCTTGTCGTAATACTGCGCGGCGAGGGTCGGGTTCTTGGTCGTGGTCGCCTCCGAGTAGTAGAGCTGCGCGAGGATGTAAGTGACTTCGAGCGTCGTCTTCTCGTCGGCATAGGTCGGCGTGTGCGAATCGGAGAGCTGGACGTAGGTCTCGATCGGCTGGATGGCGCCGGGGTAGTCGCCCTTTTGGAGCAGCATCTGCCCCTTGTAGTATTGCAGCATCGCCGCGTCGTAGCTGGTCCCTTCGACCTTTGCCAGTTGGGCGTCCAAGATCGCGACGGCGCCGTCCCAATTCTTGGCGTCGGCGAGCGGTTTGAGTTTGGCGAACTCCTCGGAAGTCTTGTCTGAAATCTGATATTCGCGGGGCACCTCCTGCGCGAGCACGGCGCCGGTCAGCCCCGAGGCGAGCAGCAATACGGTCAGACTCCGGCGGAGAGATAAGAGTGGCTTGAGCATGGTGACGCGGGAGTGGGCTTATTCGTCGTTGAGATTGAAGACGATCGGGACCTGCATGCGCGTGTTGACGGCGCGACCGTTCTTGCGGCCGGGACGGAACTGCCATTTCAGGACCGCCTGCACGGCGGGCGCCTCGAACTCGCGCTGCGTGGATTTGACCGCGTAGGCCTCGACCACGGCGCCGCTGGAACCGACGATGAAGGCGACGGTGACTTCGCCGCTGACGCCGGCCCGGCGCATCTCGAAGGGATAATTTGGCTGAGGCTGGAATTTCGGGGACGGTGCCTGATCGAGATTGGCGATGTCGAAGAGATCCTTCATGCCCTTCCCGAGGTTCGATCCGGGCCGGTTGACCGGGATGGTGACGGCGCCCTTGGAGGGCTGGAGGCCCGGAGGCGGCGGCGGCTGGATCTGCTGGACAAAAGCGTTGACGGGAACGACGGTCGGCAAATCCACGAGGCTCGGCGGGGCGATCTGGTTTTCGACCGGTTCGTCATTCTGCTCCTCGGGCTTGTCTTCCTTGTCAGGCTCGATGGGAGGCATCTCCATCTGCAGTTGGTCGATTTTGTCCTCGACGTGCTTTTTCACCTCGGCAGAGGGCTTGGGCAAACCGAAGATGAAACCGGCGTGAAGCAGGGCGGAAACTAGGATGCCGATGATAAGGTCTCTGCTCATGATTTCGGTTCCGGATTATTTGCCCGTCGGGCGGGTGCGGGTTTCAACGGAGAACTTTTCGATGCCGGCTTTGCGGATCTCGTCGAGCACGACGACCATCGCGCCGAAGCGCGCTTTTTCGTCGCCCGAGACCATGATGCGCGGATCCTGCGTCTGGGTTTTGTAGTAGGCGATCTTCGGGGCCACTTCGCTCATGTCGATGGGCTCCCGGTTCCAGTAGACCGCGCCCTCGCTGGATATCTGGATGTTCACTGTCTCGTCCTTGTCCGGCGGTTTCGGATTAACGTTGGGCACCGGCAGATCGACGGGCACCGACTGGATGCGGTTCAGCGAAAGGGTAAACAGGACGAAGGTCGCGAGCAGAAAGAAGATGACGTCGATCAGCGGGATGATTTCGATGCGCGCTTTCTTGCGATTCGGGACTTTGAGTTTGATGCTGCCTTGCATGAGAGTTGCTCGCTTGTCGGTTAAACGCGGCAGAGGGGGATTTATTAGTTCTGACGGACGCGGGTCTCGATAAAGACCTTGTTGAACCCGGCCTTGCGGGCTTCGTCGAACACGTAGATGGCCTGCGCAAAGAAAGCGCGTTCGTCGCCGTTGATGAGGATGCGGCCGTCGGGCTGCTGGCGGCGGTATTGCACGAGCCGCTGGAGAAATTCGTCGAGGGTCACCGGGTCCTTGTTCCAAGCGAGGGTGCCGTCGGAGGTGACAGAGACCGTCACCGTGCCGGCCGGATCGCGCGCCACGCTGGTCGAAGAGACGGGCAACTGGACGCTCACGCCGTTCGACTTGTTCAGCGAAAGGGTGAACAACACGAACGTGGCGAGGAGGAAGAAGATGACGTCAATGAGAGGGATGATCTCAATGCGTGCCTTCTTCGTGCCGCCGGGACCTGTTCCGCCGCCGCCGCCGTGCATAGCTTGTAGGGATTGAAGGTTGGACTTCGGGTCAACGCAGCCGTGAGGCCCCGGACTAGCGGGCGACGGTGTTGCTCTCGGATTTCTTCAGAAGAATCTCGAGGGAGTTGGAAGCATCCTCCACCTCGTGGCGGGCTTCTTCTACGCGAGAGTTCAGCACGTTGTAGGGGAGCAAACCAGTGACTGCGATGGCGAGGCCGCACGCGGTCGCGATGAGCGCCTCGGCGACACCACCGGTGATCTTGCCGGCGGCAGCGCCGATGTCACCCGTGCCGAGAGCGGCAAACGTGTTCATCATGCCTGTGACGGTGCCGAGCAGGCCAAGGAGCGGGGCGGCCGTGATGCAGGTATCGAGCGTCGGGATGCCTTGGCTGAAACGCTGGAGCTCCTGATTGGCGGCGCGGGTGAAAGCGTTGGCCATCGAGAATTCTTTGTGCGTGAGCGCGTAGGTGAGGATGCGGGCCACGTAGTCCTGACTCTTCTTGCCGAGTTCGACGGCGCCGTCGATGTCGCGCTTCTCAACTTTGTCCATCATCTGTTCGACGATGGCGCGATCGCGCCGGCTGTTTTCCCGAAAGATAAAAATCAGTCGCTCCGTCACCACCGTGATCATGAGGAACGAGACAATTAGAATCGGCCACATAATGTAACCGCCGGCCTCAAACAACTCCATCGGAGTCTTATTCATCAAAAACGCTAGTGGCATTTGTGCAGTGATCATAGGGCAATACGAGGGATCAAGGATTAGTGGGTGAGTTTATCGGAGTGAGAATGAGCGATGAAAACGAGGAAAGCAGGGAGCCGTTGCGAGCGATTCGGGCAGTCAGGGCCCCACGCGGAGTCTCCGGTTGGCCGTGGGGTGTTGAACTGGGGTGTTCTGCAGAAGCAAGGGACTGGGCGAAAAAATTCGAGGGAACCGGATGTTGTTTGGAATCACTTTCGAGTGTCAATGCGCTTTCTGTCGTCTGTTGGAAAATTTTTTGCGTGGCTGCCCGACTAGGAGTCGAACCTAGACAAAACGAGTCAGAGTCGTTTGTGCTACCATTACACCATCGGGCAGTGACGCAAAATTTTTTTGCTGCGCGTTTGTTGCGAACGACCGGTCAAATAAAAACTCGGGCGGCGTCGGGCCCGGCCCGCCGCTCGCGCTCGCCGCCGGTCCTGCGGCAATTCTCGCGCGAGAGCAAACGCGCGCGAAAACTGGAGCCGGCGATGGGATTCGAACCCGCAACCGCCTGTTTACAAAACAGGTGCTCTACCATTGAGCTACGCCGGCATCGGGCGCAGCGCGCATGAATCGGAATGACTGCAAACAACAGAAACTGGTGGCTCCCCCGGGACTCGAACCCGGAACCAATTGATTAAGAGTCAACTGCTCTACCATTGAGCTAGGAAGCCGTCCAAAACAGGAGTGGCCAACGTTTATATCGGCGTGGGGTTGTCAACCCCTTTCCTGCGGTTTTCCGAGGGGAAACGCCCAAGCGTGCCGCTCGTTTGCCGTTCGCGGAAAATTTCACGCGGCCGGTCCCACGAAACTCGGCACCGCCAGTTCCGTCAGCAGCCGCAGGCCCGGCGCCGCCGCCAGCAAGCGCGGCACGACGTTGATCAGCGACGCGACCGTGGCGTCGTCGCCGGCGACCCCGCCGGCGATGGTCACGTGCAAACCGGGCCGCCCGGAAATCACGATCGTGTCGTGCGGCGCGAGCGCCTCGAGATACATCCGGAGCTCGAGCGAGATTTTTTCCACCGGGCCGACCGAGCCGACGACCCGCTGGTGAACGCCGCACACCTGGCCGGCGGCGACGGTGAAAAATTCTGTCGCGAGCTTTCGGTCGGCGACCACGGGTTCGCTCTGCTCGCGGATTTCGTCGAGCGTCCAGGCCATCGCGTGGGCGACGAGCGCGAGCGATTCGCGCAAGCCCGCGTGGCCGGCCGCGCCCGACTGCAGCTTGGCGCGGAACGCCGCGGCCTCCTGTCCGCTCCCGATTTTTGCCTGCAAGGGCCGGCGGCGCGTCGTCGCGTTCACCACGCGCTCCACGCGGATGTGGTCCACCGCGCGGCACACGCCGGTGAGGCCGATCGGCAACAGGTCCATCACGAAGCCGGGATTCACGCCCGTGGCGACCAGGCGCGCGCCCGTGTGCCGGCAGAGCGCGTGATACTCCTCGAACAAGTCGGGCACGCGCAGCCGCGGGAAGACCAGTTCCTCGCAGGTCGTGGCCACACTGACGCCGACCTCGAGCGCCGGGCGCATCTGCTCCAGCGTGGCGCGGGCGCGCGAAGTGGCGGTGTGGAGAATCACGTCCGGCTGTGTGTCGCGAAAAATTTCCTCGAGGCTTGGCGCCACACTCAAGCCGTCGAGCGAACCGAGGCCCGTCATCTCCGCGAGCGGCCGCCCGGCCTTGGCCGGATCGTTGTCCGCCGCGCCGACGATCTCCATCCACGGCTGCGCCGCCGCGAGCCGGAGCGATTCCAAGCCGATGGGCCCGAGCCCGAATTGCGCCACCTTCACTTTCTTCATCGCGAATCGATACAGCCGTGCCCGTGTTTCAAAGTAAAGCCCGGGCGGGCGTCGCGCCGCGGCTTGGTCGGCGGCGGACCCGCGACGGCGTCCCGCCGGCCCGCGGGAATCCGCCCGGCTCGCCAGCGGCGGCCGCAGGCGGCCCCCCGGAACGGCCGCGCCAAACGGGCGCGCGCGGTTTGACACGCGCAAGCGCGCTGACCCACGGGGCAACCGTTCGCGCGAGCGAACCGCCCCCCGGGCTGGCTGGCCGGCGGGGCGGAAGATTCCTTGCCAGTCCGGGCGCTTCCCGAAAGTCTGGCGCATTGTGCACTGCCCCAACCGCGGCGCACCCTCCCTCTTGATCACACACCGTTTGATTCGCCGCGCCCTTTTCCTCACCGCAATTTTCTTCGGCGCGTCCGGCGCGCCCGCCGCACCGGTCGAGGTGCAGACGGACACCGCCGGGCACGCGATGGTGGTGGCCGGGCATCCCGAGGCCACCGCGGCGGGCCTCGCCGTCCTGAAAGCCGGCGGCAACGCAGTCGATGCCGCAGTCGCCGTGTCGCTGGCGCTCGGCGTGGCCGAGCCCTACGCGTCGGGCCTGGGCGGCAAACTCGTGCTGCTTTACTACGACGCGAAGTCGCGCCGCACCTACGCCGTGGACGGACTGGACCGCGCGCCGTTCGAGCTCGACGTGGCGGCCTACTTGAAACTCCCCGCCGAGGCGCGGAGCGCCGGGTGGACCTCGGTGTGCGTGCCCGGCCTCGCGGCCGGCCTGTGGGAAGCGCACCAACGCTGGGGCGCGCAGCCGTGGGCGCAGAATCTGCAGCCCGCGATCGAGCTCGCGCGAAACGGTTTTGTCGTGCTGCCGAAAACGCGCGAGTTTTTCGCCGAGCAGGAACCGAAACTCCGCGCGGGCGACCCCGAGATCGCACGGCTCTATCTGCCGGGCGGCAAGCTGCCGGAGACCGGGGTCCGCCTCGTCAACGAGGACCTCGCCCGCACCATGGAGATCCTCGCCGAGAAGGGCCTCGAGGGTTTCTACCGCGGCTCCGTTGCGCACGCGATCGCCGCCGCCGCGAAGCAGGGCGGGGGCACGATCACGCTCGAAGACCTGGGCCGCACGCGCGGCTTCATGGGCGATCCGGCGGAGATCGGTTTCGGCAGCTACCATTTGGCCGGCGCGCCGCCGCCGTGCTCCGGCCCGGCGCTGTTCATGACCGCCCTCAAGGTGCTCGAGGGCGTCAAATGGACCGACGCCACGCTACGCACCGCCGACAACCTCGACCATCTCGGCCGCGCCTGGCGCATCGTCCAGCCGCTCGTGCAAAGCCAGATCGCCGACACGATGGGCGCCCGTTTTAGTTTTCGCCAGTTGACGAGCCAGCGCAACGTCGAGGCGCTCCGCCGCCAGTTGGAGGGTTCGCCGCCGCCCGTCAGCCCCGACCCGAAATCGAAAACCGCTGCGATCAGCTTCGACCGGGAGCCGGAGCCGGCGTTCGCCTCGACGACGTCCTTCGTCATCGCCGATGCGCAGGGCAACATCGTCTGCGCCACCCAGTCGCTCAGCCAGCACTTCGGCGCGGGCGTCGTGGCGCCCGGCACCGGCGTCGTGATGAACGACACGATGAGCAACTTCTCGTTCGCCGAGCCGAAGTCGCTCAACTACCTCGCGCCCGGCAAGCGCCCGCGCACCACCCTCGCGCCCACGATCGTCTTCAAGGACCGCCGGCCCGTGATGGCGCTCGGCCTGCCCGGTTCCGGCCGCATCCCGACCGCGATGCTGCAGGTGCTCGTCGATACGCTCGTCTTCCAGCGCCCCCTCGTCGACGCCATCGGCGACACGCGTTTCCATTTCTCCGCGGCCGCCGTGGAAGGCGCGCCCGATGTCGTCGAGGCGGAGGACTCCTTGCCGGCCGGTGTGGCTGAGGCGCTCCGGGCCCGCGGTTGGGCGGTCGAGCTCAAAGAACCCGCCGGCTCCGGCCGTTCCTTTGGCGGCTTCAACGCCATCCAGTTCAACGCCGACGGCACCCTCACCGGGCTCGCCGACCAGCGCCGGACCAACGCCGCGGCCGGCAACTGAGGCCCCGCCCGATTCGCGCCGCGCCGCGCGCGGAGTCGGCGCGCTCGCGCGGCTTTCAATTTGCCGCCGCGATGTTTTCTGTGGGCCCGACAACCCGGGAGTTCGCTCCGGCCTCGATGGAAGGCTGTGGGAGCGTGCTTGCACGCGACTGTCGCGACCAAGGTCGCTCCCACGAGGTTGGAAAAAAACGGTCGTGGCCCAAGCAACGGCAAAACAAACCGGCCGCAACCGCCCCGGCGGGCGCGGGAGATCAACCATCGCTCGCGAGCGGCAGGCCCGTTTGGCGCGAGTCGCCGGGCGGGCCAACTTTCCCCTTGCCAAGCGCCGGAGGCTGCTCTGTTTTGCTCCGCTCTATTCATGCAAAAGACCAAAAAGTCCGTCGCCAAGCGCTTCAAGATATCCGGAACGGGTAAATTGATTCGCCGCACGCCTGGTTTCCGCCACTTGCTGGCCGCGAAGAGCACGAAGTCCAAACGCCGTGCCTCCCGTGACAAGCTTGTTGCCCCCGGTCACGCCGCGCCCCTCATGCGCTGCCTGCCCACCGGCCTCCGTTAACCAGCGCTCAACCGCAACTGCGCCGGGCGGGTGATTCCTAACGAGACGACCCGCCGGCCTCCAACCCACCACCCAACATGCCTCGTGCAACCAACTCGCCCGCGTCGCGCAAGCGCCGCAAGAAAGTCCTGAAATACGCCAAAGGCTATTTCGGCAACAAATCCAAGCTGTTCCGCTACGCCAAGGAAGCGGTCCAGCACGCCTGGCAATACGCCTACATCGACCGCAAGAAGAAGAAGGGCAATTTCCGCGCCCTGTGGATCGTCCGTCTCAACGCGGCCTGCCGCGAGGCCGGCATCAGCTACAGCCGTTTCATCGAGGGCCTCAAAGCCGCCAACATCCAGCTCGACCGTCGCCAGCTCTCCGAGCTCGCGATCGCCGACACGGTCGCGTTCGCCAGCCTCATCAAACAGGCCCAGGACGCGTTGAAGACCAAGGCGAGCGCCGCCAAGGCGTAAGCCGGTTTCGCGAAACGCGGGCCGGCCCAAAGGCTCGCCTTCCGGTGGCAAACCCACTTCTCTGCAGGACGGGCCGCTCGCGCGCCCGTCCTTTTTCTTTTCCGCACCGATGACACCCACGAATCCGGATCAGCTCGTGAAGGGCCCGCGTCCCCGCGGGCCGCGTTTGGCTCCGTGAATTGATTCATCTGTGACCATCCGTGCAATCCGTGGCTAACTGAATTTCTCCCGATGCAAGACCTCCTCACCGCCCTCCTCGCCAAAGCTCCGGCCGAACTGGCCGCCCTGACGACCCGCGCCGACTTCGAGGCGGCCAAGGCCCGCTACGTCGGCCCGAACGGCGAACTCACCGCCCTCATGAAACAGATGGGCGCCGTGCCCAAGGAGCAGCGCCCCGCGATGGGCAAGCTCATCAACGAGGCCAAGGCCCAGTTGCAGGCGCAGCTCGACGCCACCCTCGCGCGCATCGGCGACGCCGAGATCGCCGCGCAACTCGGCCCCGCCGTCGATCCGTCGCTCCCGTCGCCCGACGCCGGCCCCGGCACGTGGCATCCGCTCACGCTCGTCCGCGAGGAAATGTGCCGCATCCTCCGCAAGGCCGGCTTCACCGTCGTCGAAGGCCCCGAGGTCGAGACCGAGTATTACTGCTTCGACGCGCTCAACACGCCCGCCGATCACCCGGCGCGCGACGCGCATGACACGTTCTACTTTCCCGAGCGCGCCCGTTTTGCCGGCGTGACCAAAAAGGACCCCGAAGAAAAATATCTCCTCCGCACCCACACCTCGTCGGTGCAGATCCGCTCCATGCTCAAGGGCCCGCCGCCGCTCCGCGTCGTGTCGCCCGGCCGCGTCTATCGCCGCGACACCTCCGATGCCACGCACAGCGCGAACTTCCACCAGATCGAGTGCCTCTACGTCGACAAGCACGTCACGGTGCGCGACCTGAAGGCGCTGCTCGACTACATCTTCGCGTCGCTCCTCGGCCAGGACACCAAGACGCGCTTCCGCCCGCACTATTTCAGTTACACCGAGCCGAGCTTCGAGGTGGATCTCTCCGCCAAGCATCTGCCCAAAGTGAACAAGGCGTGGATCGAGATCGGCGGCTGCGGCATCGTCGATCCCGGCGTGTTCGAGGCCGTCGGCTACGACCCGGAGGTGTGGACCGGCTACGCGTTCGGCATGGGCCTCGAGCGCCTCGCGATGCTCCTGTATGGCATCGATGACATCCGCTATTTCTACCAGAACGACGTGCGCTTCCTGAAACAGTTCGCCTGAACCAACTGCCAAGTAGCGAGCAGCGAGAAGCGAGCAGTGAGCATGGCCGGCAAATCCCAATCCTTCCGCGATGTGATCGTGTGGCAAAAAGCCCACGCTTTCACGTTGGCCGTCTATCGCACTACTGATGCCTTTCCGAAGCACGAACTCTTCGCTCTCACTTCTCAACTGCGTCGAGCTGCTGCCAGCGTGCCGGCGAATTTCGTCGAAGGATTCCGCAAACGCACGACGCCCGACAAACTTCGCTACTACAACACCGCCCAAGCTTCGGCGGACGAGTGTCTCTATCATTTGATCTTGGCTTACGACCTCGGCTATGCCGATACGACGGGCTTGCAGACTGAGCTCGATCAAGTTTCGCGACTCCTCCAAGGATACATCAACGGCTTTGATCCTGGATCCTAGACTACTCGCTACCCGCTACTCACTCCTCGCTACTCAAGAATCTCCTCCGTGAAAATCTCTCTCAACTGGATCAAGCAATACGTCGCGCTCGACGGCGTTTCCACCGCCGAGCTGGAGCACGCCTTCACCTTCCTCGGCTTTGAGGTCGAGGGCGTCGTCAGCACCGCGCTCCCGCCGCTGACCAACGTCGTCGTCGGCGCCATCCGCACGCGCACCAAGCACCCGAACGCCGACAAGCTCTCCGTCTGCACCGTCGATGTCGGCCCTGCCCACGGCGGCGTGCGCACCATCGTCTGCGGCGCGCACAATTGCGACGCCGGCAACTTCGTCCCGGTCGCGCTCCCCGGCGCCGTCCTCCCCGGCGATTTCAAAATCAAACAGTCCAAAATCCGCGGCCAGACTTCCGACGGCATGCTCTGCTCGCCCGACGAACTCGGCCTCGGCGGCGAGCACGCCGGCCTCTTGCTGCTCTCCGGCCAGCCGACCCTCGGCCAGCCGATCAACGAGACTCTCCACGGCGGCGACACCGTCTTCGACCTCGAGATCACGCCCAACCGCCCCGACGCACTCAGCCAGATGGGTCTCGCGCGCGAACTCGCCGCGTGGTTCCGCCAGCCCGTCGCGTTTCCCGAAATCAAGTTCCACAACCAGACCCACGGCGAGCGTCCCGACATTCTCGCCGGCATCCGCGTCGAGTCGCCCGAAGATTGCCCGCTCTACGTCGGCATCGCCGTCGCCGGCGTGAAAGTCGGCCCGAGCCCCGCGTGGATGCAGGAGCGCCTCACCGCCGTCGGCCTGCGCCCGATCAACAACCTCGTCGACGTCGGCAACTACGTCATGCTCGAGCTCGGCCAGCCGTTGCACGTGTTCGACGCCAAGAAAATCGGCGGTCGCCAGATCGTCGTGCGCCGCGCCGCCGACGGCGAGAAGCTCACCACCCTCGACGGCAAGGAGCGCCAGCTCAACCGCCGCATGCTCGTCATCGCCGACGAGGCGAAACCGCTCGTCATCGCCGGCCTCATGGGCGGCGCGAGCGCCGAGGTGGATGCCGGCACGACCGACATCGTGCTCGAGGCCGCGTATTTTCGCCCGCAGTCGATCCGCTGGACCTCCAGGCGCCTCGGTCTCACGTCCGACTCCGCGTATCGTTTTGAGCGCGGCGTCGATCCGCACGGCACGCTCGAGGCCGCGCGCCGCGCCATCGATCTCATCCTCGCAACCGCCGGCGGCACCGTCGTCGGCCCGTCGTTCCAAGTCGGCGGCGACCGCCCGTGGCAGCGCGAAATCAAAGTCACGCCCGCGTTCATCCGCGCGCGTTTCGGCTTCGATGTTTCCGACGACGCCATCCGCGACGCCCTGCGCGCGCTCAACCTCGCCATCGTCGGCGAGAGCGAGACCGCGACCGGCCCCGAGTGGACGGTCGACATTCCCAGCTACCGCGGCGATCTCGACCGCCCGATCGATCTCGTCGAGGAAGTCCTGCGCATCCACGGGACCGACAAAGTGCCGCCCGCGCCTTGCGCCGGCCCCGCGCTCGTCGACGGCGACGATGACCCGATTGCCGTCTTCAACCGCCGGGCGACCGACTACCTCGTCGGCCAGAGTTTCCACGAAGTCGTCAACTACACGCTGCGTTCGCAGCAGGAACTTTCCACCTGGGTCTCCGCCGCTTCGGCCGAGGAGCTCGCGCTCGCGAATCCGTTCGTCGACGACCAGTCGCACCTCCGCCCGACGCTCGTGCTCGGCCTGATGGACTCGCTCAAGCTCAACCAGTCCCGCGGCAACGCCGTCGCGCGCCTCTGCGAGACCGGCCGCGTGTTCATGGAGCACAACGGCACCGTGCAGGAGTGCGTCGGCGTCGCTTTTCTGATCTGCGAAAACGAAAAGGACCGCGCGTGGCTCCCGCGCGCCCAGCCCGATTTCTACACGGTCAAGCGCCACATGGAGATTCTCGCCGGCGCGGCCGGCCTCACGCTCGCGGCGCAGGAACTCAAGCCCGTCACCGGCGCGTTCTGGGGCTGGCAACCCGGCCAGTCCGCCACCGCCGGCGAATTGACGGCGGGGTGGACGGCGCGCTTCGGCCTGCTGAATCCCGCGATGGTCCGCGCCGCGGGCGTCGAGGGCAGAGTCTGGGCCGGGATGCTCGCGATCCTACCGGAGAAACTCACCGCCGCCGGCGGCCACCGCCGCTATCAGCCGTTCAGCCTCATGCCTGCCGCGCTGCGCGACCTCGCGCTCGTGGTCGAGGCCGCGCGCCACGCCGGCGAGGTGCGCCAGCAGTTGCTCGCCGTCGCGCGCACGGCGGCCGGCACGGCGTTCGCCGTCGAGTCGGTCGAAGTCTTCGACGTCTATACCGGCGCCGGCCTGCCGGCCGGAAAGAAGAGCCTGGCCTTCGCGCTGTCGTTCCGCTCGCAGGAGCGCACGCTCACCGACGACGAGGTCAACACCGTCTTCCAGCGAATCCAAAAAGACATCGCCGCCGACGGCACGATGGCCGTGCGCGCGTGAGGTGAATTTTTGCAGAGCGGAGTCGCCGACTCCGCCTTCCGCAAGGGCCGCCGCTTGTCGGCGTGCCGCCAACGGACGGGAGCGGCAGGGCGACAAGCCGTCGCCAAGCCTACGGCGGGCAAGCAAGCGCCCTACAGTGGCAAGCGCGGCTGTTGGCGACGGCGCGTGCGGGTGAGGCCGACGACGGCCGTCTTGTTTGACCTCGGATTGCCCGGATGAAGACGGATCAAGGCACGGATTTTCCGGCGGCTGGGATCGGGGGTTGTATCCGTCTTTATCCGTGAAATCCGAGGGTAAAAAGAAGGGTGGGCGCGGCACGGCGGCAAGCGCCCTACAGCTCCCGACGGCGCCTTGGCACGCCGTGGCGCTCCGCGCGCAGGCCGCCCTTGCGCTTTCGTTTTCAATTCGCATAGTGCGGTCGCATGAGCGCTCATGATTCCACGAAGATGTCGCGGCGCGCTGCGCTGAAAACGCTGGGGGCTGTGGCCGTGTTGGCGGGTCTCGCCGCCCTGGCGGGTCGCGCGGGCGCGGCCCAGGAAACGGCGGCGCCGGCCGCCGCCGCGCCGGCCCCGCAGCCGTTCACCCTGCCGCCGCTCGGCTACGCCTACGACGCCCTCGAGCCGCACCTCGATGCGCGCACGATGGAGATTCACTACACGAAACATCACCAGGCCTACATCACCAACGCGAACGCCGCGCTGCAGTCACACCCCGAGCTGCATGGAATGACGGGCGAGGAGATGCTGTCCAAGTTTACCGAGCTCCCCGAGAGCGTCCGCGTCGCCGTGCGCAACAACGTCGGCGGCCACGTGAACCATTCCTTCTTCTGGAAAATCCTCGGACCGAACGGCGGCGGCGCCCCCGCCGGCGTGATCGGCGACGCCATCACCCGCCAGTTCGGCTCCTTCGACGCCCTGAAAAAGCAGTTCAACGACGCCGCGATGAAACGGTTCGGCAGCGGCTGGGCGTGGGTCTGCCTCAACGGCGACAGCCTGATGATCCAGTCGACCGCCAACCAGGATTCGCCGCTCACGGGCCGCGCGACCCCCGTCCTCGGCCTCGATGTGTGGGAGCATGCCTACTATCTCCACTACCAGAACCGCCGCGCCGACTACTGCGCCGCCTTCTGGAACGTCGTCAACTGGGCGCAAGTCGAGGCCAACTACACCGCCGCGCTGAAGGCCTGAGGATTTGTAGGGCAGGGTCGCCGACCCCGCCGAATTGACGCTAAATTTTTCTCTAAGGATCGCACGGACATTCACGGATCAAGCCGCGCAGCCTGCATCTGTGTTTGGTCAATCCGTGCAATCCGTAATCCGTGGTTCTTTCTGAGAAATGAAAACTTTCGAGGAAATCAACCTCCCCGCCGCCCGCTACCATCTGTTCCTCTGCGCCGGGCCCCGCTGCTGCACCGAAGCCGAGGGCCTCGCGACGTGGCAGCACCTCAAGGCGCAGGCGAAAGCGCACCACCTCCCCGCGCTCCGCACGAAGG
Source organism: Opitutia bacterium (assembly GCA_016199925.1). GTDB lineage: Bacteria > Verrucomicrobiota > Verrucomicrobiia > Opitutales > Opitutaceae > JACQFT01. The sequence continues at coordinate 24,214 of JACQFT010000040.1, forward strand.
CCGCGTGTTTCCGCCGCTGCGCAGAAGGTCCGTGGCTCGTCGTCTATCCCGACGGCGTCTGGTATTCCCACGTCACGCCCGAGCGCTTCGACCGCATCCGCCGCGAGCACCTGGAGGGCGGCACCCCCGTCGCCGAGTGGGTGAGGGCGGTGAACGCGCTGGGTGGCGAGTGAGAATTGGTGGGCAGGGATTGACTGTAGGAGCGGCTTTACGCCGCGATACTCAGGCCTTTTCCAAAACAGTGACGAGTTGCCCGATGTCGCGGCTGAGTCCGGGTGCCTTGTTGCGAGCGACATCGTAGACGATGAAATAATCCACGCCGAAATAATCGTGAATCAGCCGGTCACGCATTCCGGCCATCCGGCGCCACTCGATCTGCGGGTGCTTCGCCCGAAACTCCTCGGGAATTTTCTTCGTGGCTTCACCAATGATTTCGATGGCCCGCACGCAAGCGCGCTTCAGCACTGCGTCGGCGACGAACTGATCGGCCGTTTTGCCGGCGGTCGAGTCGCGCAGAAACACCGCCTCGTCGCGGATGTGCCGCAGATACTCAATGACCGAGATCGACATACTGCACCTCGCGCAGGATATGCGGCCCGAGGTAGGGGCTGAGCGAGTCATCCGTCACCAAGTCCACGCGTCGGCGAAAAGCGGACTCCAGCGCTTCGCTGACCGCCATGAAATTGTCGAACGTCCGTGCTGTAGGGAGAAAAGACACGAGAACATCCACATCGCTGTCCTGCTTCGCATCTCCTCTGGCGACTGACCCGAACACGCCCAACCTACTCACGCCGGCATCGGTGAGCCGTTGGCGGATGGGAGTGATGGTTTGCTGGATCATGCGCGAGAACTTATCTCGCCGGGCAGGCGGGTCAAGGGTCGGGAATGAAGCCGAACGCTTCGACCGCATCCGCCGCGAACACCTGGAGGGCGGCACCCCCGTCGCCGAGTGGGTGAGGGCGGTGAACGCGCTGGGTGGCGGCTGATTTCCGTGCGATCTCGATAACGCCGTGCGCAGGCCGTCGCGCACTCTTGAGGCTATTGGTTTGGCTCTTTTCGCGAGCCGAGGAAGAGGTCGATCCAGTATTCGACGATGGCGTAATTCTTGTGGACCTCCCGGTGGTGAACGAAGTGAAGTTCTCTTTTTCTTCGAAACCACCGGAAGCGCACCCACGGGCTGCATCTAAGGTGATAGTGCTTGTGCAGGTAAATGTGCCACCAGATCGCGAAGGCCATTGCACAGGCATGACTCAGGAAAAGCCACGGGCCGAAAATCCAAGCAACCGCCGCCGCGATCGGGACGAACGGAATCGCATAATACCACATCACGTGCTGCTCACTGTCCAGCCACTCGTCGGTGAGCAACTGCTTGGGCGGGTATTTCCCATGGTGCCCTTTCGCGTGGATTTCATAGACTTTGCGGATGCGATCACGATGTCCGAAAATCCGATGGAGCAGGGTCTGAATCACGGCGGCAAAGTAATACGTCGCCGCAGACATCAAAAAGCATTGGAGAACAAGCATGGTTTTGTGGCCCGCGAAAAGAGTAAGCCGGATTGGCGGGGCCGATTCAACTGTCGAATTGCATTCGGCGTTGGCCGTCAGAGATCTCTTGGATGGGCGCCGAGGTCGGCGCGGCTCCGGCAATGCCGAAGCAAAATCTGGGTCGGCGGTAGGAGCGGCTTTACGCCGCGATCAGTGTTCGTATCGCGGCGTTCCGCCGTCGCCAAGGCTATGGCGGACAAGAAAGCCGCTCCTACAGTCGAGCCAGCGGGGACGTTCACGGCAGACTTCCCCCCGTGTCGGTCCGGGAAATCCGTGGTCTCTGCGGTTTGGATTTTGCGTCCGTGGATCGAGGCGAGGGCGCAGCAAGTCTGCGCCCCTACTTTGCCGCGTCGGCTTTCACCGTCTCGGGCAGCACGGTGAACTCGCTGGCGCGGGCGGGCTCGAGATACTGCTTGGCCAGCGCGGTGAGTTCGGCGGCGGTCACGCTCTCGTTGTCGGAGTAGCGCGTGCGGCTCCACTCGAGGCGCTGCGGTTCTTCCTGCGCCGCGGCGAGCACGCTGCCGATCCAGTAGCCGTTGGTGCGGGCGGATTCGCGGAGGGAGGTCAGGACGGGCTGCTTGGCGCGCACGAGTTCCTCCTCGGTCACGCCGTTCTTCGCGAGGCCGGCGGCGACGGCGCGGATGGCGTCGGCCACCGCGCGGGCCTGGTCGGGCGCGACGGTCGCCTCCGCGACGAGGAATCCGTAGCCGGGATAAGTCTCGCTGAGGTCCGCGCCCGCCTGGGGGCTGTAGGTGCCGCCCATCTCCTCGCGGATTTTCACGCGCAGCCGGTCGCTCAAGATCTCGGCGAGCAGATTCAACCGCCGCGCGAGGCGGACGTCGCGCGCGTCGGTCGCGGGCCAATAGAGTTCGACGATGCCTTTCGGAATCTCGGTCGGCACGGTGAACGTGCGGGTCAGCGGCGCCGGCGGCAGCGCGACCCGGCGCGCGTCGGCGTAGGCGGGCTTGGGCGAACGCGGCGGCAGCGCGCCGTAGGTCTTCGCCACGGCGGCGATCGTGGCCGCGGGGTCGAAGTCGCCGACGATGGCGATCTCGATCGCGCCGTGCGCGAACTCCGGCGCGAGCCACGCCCGCACCTCGGCGGAGGTGCGCGCGAGCACGACCTCCTTGGGCGGCAGCCCGAAGCGCGGATCGCCGCTGGCGAGCAGGCGCGGCACTTCGGTCTGCAGCGGGCCCTCGGGCGTGTGGGCGAGGCTGGTGTAGAGCTGGTCGGCCGCCTTGCGCATCTGGCGCATCGCTTCGGGCCGGTAGCCGGGGTCGGTGAGGTAGGCGCAGAGCACCTGGAGCTGGAGCAGCAGGTCGGCGCGGTTGGTCGAGCCGCTGAAGGTGAACGCGTCGGAGCGCGCCGCGAACGCGAGGCTGAGCGTGCGGCCGGCGAGGATGCGCTGGAGATCGTCGGCGCTGTGCCGGCCGAGGCCGCCGGCGGTGAGCGTCGTGTTGGCGACGAGCGAGAGGCCCGGCTGCGTGAGCGGCATCGTGAGCGTGCCGCCGCCGACGCGCACCGAGAGGCGGATGCGGCCGGCCTCGAAGTCGGTGGGCTTGAGGTCGAGGCGGACGCCGTTGGCGAACTCGATGAGCGTCGCGCCGAGGTCGGCGACCGCAGTGGTTTTCACCACCGTGCCGGCGGGGCCGAAGTCGGTGTAGGCGAAGGCGGCGTTCTCCACCGGCGGCGGCGGCTCGAGTTTGACCGCCTGGCTCGCGGCGTAGGTGGCCGCGATCTGGCGCACGGGGTCGGGCAGCGCGAGATTGCCCGAGATAAAAATTTTCCGCCCGGGCGCCTCGCTCCAGAGCGCGCGCAGCGCCGACGTGCAGTCCGCGACCGTGACTTTTTCGAGCGCGGGCGCGAAGAGCGCGAGCTCGGTCTCGGGGCGCGTGAAGACGTTGCGGGCGAGCGTCGTGTCGGTCAGTTCGTCGGCGAGGCCGGGCGAGCGGCGGGTCGGCGCGGTTTTCACGGCCTGTTCGAGGCCGTTGCGGAGGTCGGCGACGGCCTCGGTCAGTTCGGCGGGTTGAAAGCCGAATTCGAGGGCCCGCCGCAATTCCTGCTCGGCGACGGTGAGGGCCGCGCGCCATTGGTCGGGGCGGCAGCTCAGCTCGATCGCGGCGTTGCGGAAGGTGTCGAACTGCTCCGTCGCGCCGACCTGGCCGCTGACGAAGGGCGCGCCTTCCTGCTTGGCGAGGATGGAGAGGCGGCGGTTGAGCATGCTGAGGGCGAGCGAACGCGGGAGATACTTGAGGCGGTTGGCGGCCGTGTCGGCCTCGTGCGCGTAGGGCGACACGGTGGCGATGGAGACGGTGGTGGCGGGCGCCTCCGCCTCGGAATGGAGGCGGATCTCGACGCCGCGGGGCGGCGCCACGACGCCGTAGTTCGGCTCGACGGGGGCGGGCGAGCGGTCGGCGAGCGGGCCGAATTTTTCCTTCAACAACGGCTCGACGGCCGCCGGGTCGATGTCGCCGACCACGACGACGAGCATCCGCTCGGGGCGATACCAGGTGTCGTAGAAGTCCACGAACCGGTCGCGCTGGGCCGTGGCGATGACCTCCGGCAAGCCGATGGGAATGCGATGGGGGAAACGCGTGTCGGGCACGACGAAGTCGAGTTCGTCGAGGAAGGTGCGGAACTCCACCGAGTCGCGCGCGCGGCGTTCGCTCTCGATGATGCCGCGCTCCTTGTCGATCTCGGCCGGGAGGAACTGGAGCCCGCCGGCGACGTCGGCGAAGTAGGTGAAGGCCTCGGCCAGCGTGGCCGTTTTCGTGTCGGGCAGCTCGAGCTGGTAGGTGGTGTGCTCGAAATCGGTGGAGGCGTTGGTGTCGCCCCCGAAGCTCATCCCGAGGCGTTGGAAGTATTCGACGAGCGTGCCGGCGGGGAAGTGCGTGCTGCCGTTGAACGCCATGTGCTCGAGAAAATGGGCGAGGCCGCGCTGGTTTTCGGTTTCATAGAGCGAACCGGTGCGCACCGCGAGGCGGAGGCTGGCGCGGCCCTTGGGCTCGGGGTTGGCGAGGATCGCGTAGGTCAGGCCGTTGGCGAGACGGCCCCAGTGGACGCCGGGGTCGGCGGGCAGGTCGCTCGCCGCGGACGGCAGCACGGCGGCGGGCGGCGGTCCGCCCGGCGACGCGGCGAGGGTGAGCAGGGGCGTGATGAGCAGGCAGGCGAGCAGGGCGAGGCGCGATTTCATGCGGAGGGAAACCTTTGCGACCGCGACGGCGGGTGCAAGTTTCCTCGGGTGGGGCCCGCAGACCAGGCGGCCGGCCGACGCCGAATCCGCGACGGGCCCGCCGTCTCCGTGCGTAGCCACAGGCCTCCGTGCCTGTGGGATCGGGGCGGCGGAACGGCAGGCAGGGACGCCTGCCGCTACGCGAACGGGTGATGGAACGGCAGGCAGGGACGCCTGCCGCTACGCGAACGAGATTGCCGAGTCCCGACGGAATCGGGGCCTGCCCGGATCACTCCGTTTTCTTCGGCGCGGGGAGCGAGAGAAATTCCGAGGCCTTCGCCGGATCGAGGTATTGCTGGGCCAGTGCGGTGAGTTCGGCGGCGGTGATGGCTTCGGTGTCGGCCAGGCGGGTGCGAGCCCAGTCGAGGCGCTCGGGCTGCTCCTGCGCGGCGGAGAGCACGCTGGCGAGCCAGTAGGCGTTGATGCGGACGGACTGCTTGATGCCCGCGAGCACGGGCTGCTTCGCGCGGACGAGTTCCTCCTCGGTGACGCCGTGCGCGGCAAGGGCGGCGGCGGCGGCGCGGATCGCGTCGGCCACGGCGCGGGCTTTGTCAGGTGCGACGACCGTGGAGGCGGCGAAAAAGCCGTAGCCAGGATACGCGTCGCTCAGGTTGGCACCGACGTTCGGCGCGTAGCCGTCGCCCAGCTCCTCGCGAATTTTCAGACGGAGCCGGTCGTTGAAGACGCTGCCGAGCAGGTTGAGGCGGCGGGCGAGCCGGACATCGCGGCGGTCGGTGGCCGGCCACACCAGTTGCACGACGCCTTTCGGAATCTCGCTCGGCACAGAAAACTGATGCGCGAGCGGTTGAGCCGGAAACGCGACCTTGCGCTGGGCGGCGTAGGCCGGCTTGGCGTTGCGGGCGGGCAGGGCGCCGAAAGTCTGGGCGGCGGCGGCGATGACTGCGGCGGGGTCGAAGTCGCCGACGATGGCGACCTCCAGCGCCCCGTGGGTGAACTCGGGAGCGAGCCAGCTTTTCACTTCCTCGTTCGTGCGCACGACGGCGGCGGCTTGCGGCGGGACGCCGAAACGCGGGTCGCCGCTGGCGAGCAGGCGCGGGACATCGGTCTGGAGCGGGCCCTCGACGGTGTTGGCCAGGCGCGTGTAGAACGGAGCGAGGAATTGCCGGAGTTGGCGCTGCCCCTCGGTCCGGTAGCCGGGGTCGGTGAGGTAGGCGCACAGAAGCTGGAACTGGAGCGGGAGGTCGGCGCGGTTGGTGGTGGCCCCGAATTGGAAAGCATCGTCGTCGATCGCGAAGTTCGTGGCGACGGTGCGGCCGGCGAGCAGGCGCTGGAGATCGTCGGCCGCGTGCTGGCCAAGCCCGCCGAGCAGCAGCGTGTGTTGGGCGAAGAAGGCGAGGCCGACTTGCGCCGGGGGCTCGGTGAGTTTGCCGCCACCGACGCGCACGGAGACGCTGATGCGGCCGGCCTCGAAGTCAGTGGGCTTGAGGTTGAGGCGCACGCCGTTCTTGAACTCGATGAGCGTGGCGCCGAGATCGGCGACGGTCTCGCTCTTGGCGACTTCACCGGCGGGGCCGAAGTGGGTGTAGGCGAAGGCGGCTTCGGCGACTTTGGCGGGCGGCGTCACGGCCACGGCGCGGCTGGCCTCGTAGGCGGCGACGATCTGCGGCTCGGGCGCGCCGTCGAGCTTGAGGTTGCCGGTCACCCAGAGCCGGCGGCCCAAGTTGTCGGGCCAGAGTTGGCGCAGTGCGGCGACGCAGTTCTCGACCGTGACTTTGTCGAGCACGGGGCCGAAGAGCGCGAGTTCGGTCGCGGGGTGGACAAAGACGGACTGGTCGATGACCGAACCGGCGAGTTCGCCCGCGAGCTGGCCGGAGCGGCGGGTGGGCGCGGTCTTCACGGCTTGCTCGAGGCCGTTGCGCAGGGTGGCGACGGCCTCTTTCAACTCGGCCGGCTGAAAGCCGAACTGAAGCGCGCGGCGGAGTTCCTGTTCGCCGACCGCGAGCGCGGCGCGCCAGTGCTCGGGCTTGCAGGCAAGATCGACGGAGCCGACGCGGAAGAAATCATACTGTTCGGCGGCACCTATCCCGCCGACAAGGAAGGGCGCGCCCTCCTGTTTGGCGAGAATGGCGAGGCGGCGGTTGACCATGTTGAGCGCGAGCGAGCGCGGCAGGTATTGCAGGCGGTGGGCGGCATTGTCGGCCTCGTGCGCGTAGGGAGTCACGGTCTTGATCGCGACGCGCACGACGGCCGCCTCGGGCTCGGAGAGAAGCCGCGCCGTCAGACCCTGGAGATCGGCGATGCGGCCGCGATCGGGTGCGGGTTGGGCCGGCGCGCGGGCGGAGATCGGTGCGAAGAAGGTCTTCAGTTGCGCCTCGACGGCAGCGGGGTCGAAGTCGCCGACCGCGACCACCGTCATCAACTCGGGCCGATACCAGGTGTCGTAGAAATCCGTGAAGCGCGCGCGCGAGGCCCCGCTGATGACGGGCTCGAGCCCGATGGGGAGGCGCTGACTAAAACGGGCCTCGGGCAGCAGAAACTCGAACTCGCCGATAAACTGGCGTTCTTCGACCGAGTCGCGCGTGCGTTTCTCGCTGAGGATGACGCCGCGCTCTTTGTCGATCTCGGTTTCGAGGAGCAGGAGGCCCCCGGCCACGTCGGCGAGGTAGGTGAACGCATCGGTGAAGCGCGCGGGCGTCGTCTCGGGCAGCTCCAGCCGATAGACCGTGCGGTCGAAACCCGTGAAGGCGTTGGTGTCGCCGCCGAAGCTCATGCCGAGGCGCTGGAAAAATTCCACCATCGTGCCGGGCGCGAAATGCTTGGAACCGTTGAACGCCATGTGCTCGACGAAATGCGCGAGCCCGCGCTGGTCCTCGGTCTCGTTGAGTGTGCCCGCCCCGATGGCGAGTTGCACGCTCGCGCGGCCCTTGGGCTCCGGATTCGGCAGGATCGCGTAGCGCACGCCGTTGTCGAGCCGGCCCCAGCGGATCGCGGGATCGGGCGGCAGATCGGATTCGTCCTGCGGGAAGACGGCCGCAGCAAACGAGGGCAGGGGAGTGAGCAGCGTGAGCAGCAGCCACACGCGGAGAAGAGCGAAGCGGGATTTCATGGGTGGACGGAGTTTCGGTGGGGGGCGGCGCTGCGCAAGGTCAGGAACCGCCTAGATTGAGGTCATATTCGCGCTTGACGTGGCGGGACGGGCGACGAATCCGCGGCGAGAAAGGCGGACTCGGCGGCAGCCCGGACCGATTCGGCGCCGGGGCCATTTTGTCGTGGCCAAAGGCGCGGCCCCGTCCTCTATTTCTGCTCCCGCTATGAAATCGAAAGCCAAGTCCAAACCCGAAGCCGTCAACGCCGCCCTCGCCCAGAAGAAAGGGCCGGTCTCCCAGTTCCTTGCCCACCACTACCGGCACTTCAACGCCGCGGCGTTGATGGATGCCGCGAAGGGTTACGAGGCCCACCTCAATGCGGGCGGCAAGATGCTCGTCACGCTCGCGGGCGCGATGTCCACGGCCGAGCTCGGCATCTCGCTCGCCGAGATGATCCGGCGGGACAAGGTGCACGCCATCGTCTGCACCGGCGCGAATCTGGAGGAGGATATTTTCAATCTCGTGGCCCACGACCACTACGAGCGCGTGCCGCACTACCGCCACCTGACGGCGGCGGACGAAGTCGCGCTCGTGAAACGCCACATGAACCGCGTGACCGACACGTGCATTCCCGAGATGGAAGCCATGCGGCGCATCGAGTCGGTCGTGTTGGAGGAGTGGGTAAAGGCCGACCGCGCCGGCGAACGCTACTTCCCGCACGAGTTCATGTATAAGATCCTTCGTGGCGGAAAACTGAAGAAGAGCTACCAGATCGATCCGAAGAATTCGTGGATGCTCGCCGCCTGCGAAAAGAATCTCCCGATGATCGTCCCCGGCTGGGAAGACGCGACGCTCGGCAACATGTTCGCCGGCCACGTCATCAGCGGCGACGTGAAAAACGTCCACACCGTGCGCACCGGCATCGAATACATGACGTGGCTCGCCGAGTGGTATACGACGACCGCGAAGAAGCTGCGCAACGGCGAGGGCTCGATCGGCTTTTTCCAGATCGGCGGCGGCATCGCGGGCGACTTCCCCATCTGCGTCGTGCCGATGCTCCACCAGGACTTGCAGCGCACCGGCGTGCCGCTCTGGGGTTACTTCGCGCAGATCAGCGACTCGACCACCAGCTACGGCAGCTACTCCGGCGCCGTGCCGAACGAAAAAATTACCTGGGGCAAACTCGCGGGCTCGACCCCGAAGTTCATCGTCGAGAGCGACGCCACCATCGTCGCCCCGCTGATCTTCGCCTGGGTTCTGGGGCAATAGCTCGACGGAACTCTTCTGTAGTCGAAGGCCCAGGGTCGAAAGGCGAAAGCCAGCAGACGGAAGATTGCATATTGCCCGTGATGCGAACCACAGGTAACAGTGCCGCATGAACCCTCCGCCGGCGGCCCAAATCCGTTTTCGTTTTCAGAAGCTCGAAGTGTGGCATGATGCCCGCCGGTTGAATCTTGAAATCTACCGGCTTGCCGGGAAATTCCCGCCCGCCGAGCAATTCGCCCTCACCTCGCAGGTTCGTCGTGCGTCGGTATCCATTGCGGCCAACATTGCCGAGGGCTCCGGGCGGAACTCCGACAAGGACTTCGCTCACTACTTGGAGCAGTCCTACGGTTCGGCGATGGAGCTGGCCTCACATTTGTTTCTGGCCGGCGACCTCGGCTACGTTGACCCGAAGCTGGTGGAGTCTGCGCTTGAGCAGATCAATGGCGTCGCCATGCGTATGGCGGCATTGAACCGCTCACTGAACATCAAAACCTCCAAGGTGAAAATCTGAGGCTTTCGACTATGGACCCTCGACTTTCGACTTCATGATTTGGGTTTATAGAGCCCTCTTCCTCCCCCTGCTGCTCATCGCGTCGCCGTATTATCTTTGGCGGATGCGGCGGCGGGGCGGTTACGCCGAGGGATTCTGGCACCGCTTCGGTGAAGTCCCGCGCTTGCCGCCGAAGCCCGCCGGCGTGCGCCGCATCTGGCTCCAAGCCGTCAGCGTCGGCGAGATGCTCGCCATCGCGCCGTTGCTCGAAGCGTCCAAGCGCGAAGGGCACATGGAGGTTTACCTGACGACGACGACGAGCACCGGCTACCGGCTGGCGAAGGAGAAATACGCCGCGCTCACGGTTGGCATCGGCTACTTCCCGCTCGATTTCTGGGCCTTCAGTTCGCGCGCTTGGCGAAAAGTCGCGCCCGATCTCGCGATCATCATGGAAGGCGAGCGCTGGCCCGAGCACATCCACCAGGCGCGCGCGCGCCGCGTGCCGCTGCTCTGCGTCAATGCCCGGCTCTCCGACCGCAGTTTCCGCCGCTCCGCGCGTTTCCGCTGGGCGGTCCGTCCGCTCATGCGCGGCATCACGCGCGTGCTGTGCGCGTCCAAGCGCGACGAGCAACGTTTCAAGTCGCTCGGGCTCCCGGCCGAACGCCTCCAGACCACCGGCAACCTGAAACTCGATGTCCACCTCACGCTCCTGACCGCCGCGGAGAAACTCGGCCTGCGCCGCGAACTCGGCCTGCCCGAGGCCGGCCTCGTTCTCCTCGGTTCGTCCACCTGGGCCGGCGAGGAGACCGCCATGCTCGCCGCCCTGAAGTCGGCCCGCGCGCTCGGCCTCCCGGTCTCGCTGCTGCTCGTGCCGCGCCACGCCGAGCGCCGCGAGGAACTGCGCGCGCTGCTGGAGAAGTCAGGACTGTCGTTCTATTTTCGCTCCCAAGGCTCAGCCTTCGTCGGCGCGACGAAGGGCAAGAAATTCGACGTGGCGGTCGGCGACACGACGGGCGAGTTGCGCTACTTCACGCAATTGGCCGATGTGGTGTTCACGGGCAAGAGTCTCGCGCCGCACGACGGCGGGCAGACGCCCGTCGAGGCCGCGGTGCTGGGCAAGCCCGTGTTGCACGGCCCGCGCATGACGAATTTTCGCGAGATCATCCGCACGCTCGCCGAGGCCGGCGCGACTCGCCGCGTCGAGACGCACAGTGATTTGATCAAAGCGGCCGTGGAGTTGCTGCAAGACACCGCCCAGCGCGAGACGATGGCGGCCGCAGCCCGCGCGTGGGCGGAGGTGAACCGTGGCGCGACGGAGCGCACCCTCGCCGTCATCCGCACCCAGCTCGGCGCGCTGAATCTGTGAGCGCGAACCGGTCCGCTCGCGCGCTCCCGTCCCCCGACGGCCCTCGGCACAGTGTCATATAATAAGTGACACTCGCCGCGGGCGCCCGGAGGGAAGTGTCACTAATTATATGACACTTTGCGGGAGGCGGTGCGGGGAAGGCGCCGCGTTCGCATTCCGATTCACGCGGTTTTGCGCGTGATGGCGGGGACGGGGAAGGCGGAGTAATTGGCGGCGGGGCGCAGCACGCGCTTCGCGATGTCGCGGGCGGCGTCGGGGCGCGCGAGGCGGCGGAGATTGGCGCGCCATTGCAGCCAGAGGCGAGCGTCGTGTTCGAAGGCAGCGTGGAGGGTGGCGACGACGGCGTGCGGCGTCTCGGTGAGCGCGCCGGCGCCGGCGCGGCGGAGGAGCTCGTAGTTGCCCTCTTCCTGACCGGGCACGATCTGATTCACGAGGAGCGGGCAGAGGGCGCTGATGGATTCCTGCGTGGTGGCGCCGCCGGCTTTGCTGATCGCGACGTGATGCGTCATCAGCAGCTCGGGGATGCGGTCGGTCCAGCCGAGCACTTCGGAGGAGGCGGGGGCGCCGCGGGCGAGGGCGGCGATTTCAGAGCGGAGAGTTTCGTCGCGGCCGGTGGTGAACGTGATGTGCCAGTTCTCGCAGCGCAGCAGCGCGCGGGCGGTCGCGAGGGCGCGGGGTCGGCCGGAGTTGATGATAAAAAGAATCCGCTTCGGGCCGCCGAGGAAGGGCTCGGGCGGTTGCCAGTGATCGGGCCGGTCGGCGAAGGCACGCGCGACGGGGAAACCGCTGACGTTGATTTTTTGCGGGGGCACGCCGGCGGCGTGCATCAGCCGGGCGGAGTCTTCGTCGGTGACGAACCAGCCGTCGGACGGTGCGCGAAACCAGAGCGAGTTGATGGTGAGGGCGTCGGTTACGACGGTGAAGTGCGGGCAGGCGAGGCGGCCGTCGCGCCGCAGTTCGCGCAGCAGCCAAGGATAGACCGGATAGGTCGAGACGATCGCGTCCGGCTGATGTCCGGCGATGAGGCGGGCGAGAAGACGCTTGTGGCTGGCGAGGGCGCGGAACGCTTGCGGGGCGTGCGGCGAGCGGTCGAGCCAGCGATAGACGCCGGCCCAAATTCTCGGCGCGCGGTTGATGAGTCCGAGGTAGGCACGGCGCGAAAGGCGGTTCAGTTGCGGGGCGCGGAGCGCGAAGACATCGACGACCTCGGCGACGGGCGCGGGGGAGTGTTCGTTGAAGGCGGCCTCGAGGGCGCGGGCGGCGGTGTTGTGGCCTTCGCCGTAGCCGGCGGTGAGGAGGAGGATTTTCGTCATGACTCAGGCGAGCACGGGCAGGCGGAGGGGTTCCTCGTTTTCGAGCGCGTCGGTGTCGGGTGCGCTCCGGGGAAACTGCCGCACGAATCGCTGGTAGTCGATGAGCTCGAAGCGGCCGTCGTGGTGCTCGACGATGGCGGTGAGCGACTCGACCCAGTCGCCGGAGTTGAGATAGTGGATGTCGCCGAGGTGCTTGTTGGCGGGGGTGTGGATGTGGCCGCAGATGACGCCGCGGCAACCGCGGTCGCGCGCGAGGGCGGCGAGCTGGTCCTCGAAACTCGAGATGAAACTGACGGCCTGTTTGACGCGGGCCTTGACGGCCTGGCTGAGCGAGAAATAGCCCTGACCGCGCCAGGCGCGGAAGAGGTTGTAGAGCCGGTTGAGGCGCAGGAGGAGCGCGTAGCCGGCGTCGCCGACGTGCGCGAGGAGCACGAGATTTTTCACGACGCCGTCGAAGACGTCGCCGTGCAGCACGAGGTAGCGGCCCTGGGCGGTGTCGAGCACGAAGTCCTCGCCGAAGCTCAGCCGCTCGAACTGCATCGGCAGCAGGCGGCCGAGAAAGTCGTCGTGGTTGCCGCGCAGGTAGATGACCTGCGTGTTTTGCTTTTCGATTTTTTTCAGCACGAGCCGGATGAACCGCGTGTGGGACTTCGCCCAACTGCCGCCGCGCTTGAGCCGCCAGCCGTCCACGATGTCGCCGTTGAGGATCAGGCGCTCGCACTGGACGTGTTTGAGGAAGTGGCAGACTTCGTCGGCCTTGCTGTCGGGCGTGCCGAGGTGGACGTCGGACAGGATGACCGTGCGGACCTGGAGGGTGGGTTTGGACATGGTGGGGGCCCGGCGACGATGGCGGAGGCCGGTGAACATCCCGCGCCGGCGCGGTGACATTCGGGTGACGTTGGCCCGGGAGGGGAGGGGCGGGGCGGAGGCAAATCGGCAAATTAGTGGTTGCCGGAGCCCGCGCGGGGTTTTTAACGTCGGCTTTTTAGTTTGATGCAAACCCACGGCCCCAAGCGCATCTACACTCCGCAATCTCTCGAATTCTGGTTCGACCGGCTCGAAGCCGACTGGGAGACTCAGTTCGTTTCCGAGCAGGTCGAGCGCGGCCATGCGATGTATCGCGACGGGGAAATCCGCGAGATCGAGCTCGGCGCCCGCGACGCCATCATCCACCGCAAGGTCGAAAAGCGCGAGGAATACGCGGTGATCGAGTGGGAGGGCGACACGATCAAGGTCCGGTCGTCCTCGACGGATTTGACGCTGGCCCACGCCATCGCCGTCGCCGGCCTGCATGAAATCGAAGAGCTGGTGGCCGACGAGATGACCTCGAAGCTGCCCGGCTCGAATCCGCCGATGGCCCCCGTGCCGAACGGCCACAGCGTCGCGCACGCCAACGGCGCGAAGTCCGACCAGCCCGCCCGCGACCTGCTCCTCAGTTTCACCACCACCTCCGAGGGCCTGATCTTTCTCGCCTATTGGAAGCAGGGCCGCAACCGCGTGCCGGCGCTCGGCAACACCACCCATCATCCGTCGGCCGCCGAGCGCGCGAAGCTCATCGCGCTCGCGACCTATGCGCGCAAGGCCCACTTCCGCTACAACCAGACGACCCACGCCTACGGCCTCGAGGCGCTCGGCGACATCTCGGGTTTCATCCGCGATGTGCTGCCGCACTGGAAAAAACAGTTCAGCGTCGAGCTCGACGCCAAGGTCTCCAACCTGAAACTCGGCCACCGCGTGATCGAGGTCGAGGCCGTCGCCGACAAGCGCAACGGCTCCGGGCTGAACCTCCGCTGGATCTTCCGCGCCGGCGAGTTGCTGCTCACCGAGGAGCAGGCCGCGGCGCTGCTCAAGCACGGCCGCACCCCGCTGCTGTTGCCCGATCTCGGCATCGTCACGATGGCGCCCGACAAATGGGAGAGCCTCCACCAGTGGCGCCGGAATCTGGAAGACACCTCCGCCGACGGCAGCGTGCCGCCCTACCTGGTTTTCTCCCTCTTCAACGACAGCCGCATCAAGGTCACGCTCGGCGCCGAGATCGAGGCGTGGCGCCAGAAAGTGCTCACCGCGCCCGCTACGCCGCCGGTGCTGCCCGACTACCTCCGCCCCTACCAGCGGCGCGGCGTCGAGTGGATGCACCACCTCTGCGAGACCGGTTGCCACGGCCTGCTCGCCGACGAGATGGGTCTCGGCAAAACCGCCCAGGTCATCGCCCTGCTCAGCACGCGGCCGCTGGCCGACCGCCGCCACGTCGTCGTCTGCCCGGCAAGCGTCGTGCCCGTGTGGCGCGAGGAGCTCGCGCGTTTTTTCCCGGAGGCGAAGATCGAGATTCTCAAATCCGGGCACGACTACACCACCCACCCCGCGCCCGTCATCTGGCTCGCCAGCTACACGCAGTTGCGCAAGCACCGCCACCTGCTCGACCAGACGGAGTTCGGCTACGCGATCCTCGACGAAGGGCAGTTCATCAAGAACCCGGACGCCAAGGTCACGCAGGCGTGCTTCGCGATCAAGACCGCGCACCGGCTCGTGCTCACCGGCACGCCGCTGGAGAACCGCCAGCTCGATCTGTGGTCGATCTTCCGCTACCTGCTGCCCGGGCTGCTCGGCACGCGGCAGGCGTTCGAGTCGGCCCTGATCCAGGACCGCGAGGGCACGATGCGCCGGCTGCGCCAGCAACTCGCGCCGTTCATTCTCCGCCGCACGAAAAACGAAGTGGCCACCGAACTGCCGCAGAAAGTCGAGATGGACCTGCTCTGCCCGCTCACCGAAGTGCAGCGCACCGAGTATGCGCGCATCTGCACCGAGGGCCTCGCCCGGCTCGGCGAGGACATCGGCGCGGCGCTCCGCGAAAAATCCTTCGGCTTCCTCGCGCTGCTCACCCGCCTGCGCCAGGTCTGCTGCGACCCGGATTTGCTGCCGTGGCTCAACGCGCCGCTCACCGACAGCGGCAAGCTCCAGTTGCTGATCGAAAAGCTCAGCGAGATCGTCGGCAGCGGCCACAAGGTCGTCATCTTCTCCCAGTTCGTCACGCTGCTCGACCGCGTGCGCACCGCGCTCGTCGCGCATTACCCCGACCTGCCGCGCTACGAGATCACGGGCATGACCGTCGACCGGCAGAAGCCCGTGCAGCAATTCCAGGCGGCGCAGGGCGCGGCCGCGATGCTCGTCAGCCTCAAGGCCGCCGGCACCGGCATCACGCTGCACGCGGCGGATTACGTTTTCCTCCTCGACCCGTGGTGGAACCCCGCCGTCGAGGACCAGGCGATCGACCGCGTGCACCGCATCGGCCAGACGAACACGGTCTTCGTTTACCGCATGGTCACGGCCGGCACGATCGAGGAGCGCATCCAGACGCTCAAGGCCGAGAAGAAAACCCTCTTCAACCAGATCGTCGGCGGTGCCGGCGGCGACTTCGAGTGGACCAAACACTTCACGTCGCTGCAAAGCCTCATCCAGTTGATCGCGATGGAGCCGGGCGAGACCGACCTCATCCAGACCGCCGTGCCCCCCGCGGCGGCCGCGGTGATCGAGCCGGCGGAGCCGTCGGTCTGAAAGTAGCGCGATGTTTGCCCGTCTTTGGCGGCGCCGAAGGCGATCGGGCTTCAGCCGCGTTTCTGGGTTGGAGGGCCTGCGTCCTCGCCGGCCGCGATCACTGGCAGACCGGCAGGCGGCAGGGCCGGCGCTTGTCGTCGCGCTGTCTTACGGTAGGAGGGGCTTTATGCCCTGTGGGTTCAATACTCCGGAGCTTGCTCCGGCTTGGTTTGGGTGGAGGGACCGGCTCCGTCCGGTCCGCGGATTGCGAAAAGACGGACGACACGGAGGTCGTCCCTCCAAGGCGAAGCGATGGTCGTGAGTTGCATGGG
>JACQFT010000209.1 GCA_016199925.1 Opitutia bacterium
GCACGACGTCGATGGCCGGCAGCTCCGCCAACGTCAGGGCCGGCGGGCGGGCGCGCTTCGGCCCGCGCAGACCGAACGGTCCGGCGCGCGCCGCGAAAATCGGATCGGTGAGGACGGTGAGCCCGGGGAATTGCAACAAGAACGTCGAGTGCCCGATGAAGGTGACGGCGACCTCGCCGGCGGCGACAGAGTCCGGCAGTTGCGGGCGGCGCGGGGCGGGCAAATTTTTCGGCCAGCGCGTGCCTTGGCGGTGGACGAGTTGTTGCCACCACCAGCGCGGCAGATCGGCGAACGAGCGCGCCTGCGGCCGGCCGAGCGGATTGAAAAACCGCCGGCCGTCGCAGTGGTCGCTGACGGGAAATTTCATGGGCGCAGTCCGCCCGGAGGTTCGAGCTTCCGCGAGGCCGGCCCGGCGCTTCGGCGCGAACGCGGACGACGCGAAACGAAGACGGACGACATTTTGTTACCCGGCAGAATCTCTCCAACTTGGATTTGAGTGGAGGAGGGACCGGCTCCGTTCGGTCCGCGAATAGCGAGCAGGCGGGCGCCACTCCGCCGGCTGGCAAATTTCCTCCAAGGCGAAGCGATGGTCGCGGGTGGCATGGAGGCAGGACTGAAGGTCCGACGAAGTTTGCGGGTGACGGCGGAGCCCGTTCAGCCGTTGAATTGCTTGAGCGAGGCCCGCGCCTCGGCGATGGCCGGCAGCCCACCCACCAACCGCAAGTTTATCCCGAGCGCCGCCGCCAGCGGGCGCAGCGACTCCAGCCACTCCCCCCGGCGCACGTCGATGAACTCCGGGCGTGCCCCGGCTTGCCGCACCGCTTTTATCCAGACGGCCGTGACCAACTCCGGCCAGGAGCGCTCGGGCGGGGCCATCTCCGTCGCGTAGATGAAGCCCGAGCGGGCGTCGGCCATGAGCGCCAGCCGGGGAAAGTAGGGGCGGGCGCCTTCGGCCACCGGCGCAAAGGCGTGGAAAACGTCGAACTCCATGCCACCGCCGCCGGCTCGGGGCAGCGCCGCGAGCGCCGCGAGGGCCGGCGTGGGCAGGACCGTGACCGGGGCCGGCACCGGCGACGGTTGCCAATGCCGCCACTCCACCTGGGCCGGCCGCAGCGGACCGGCGAGTGCCTCGCGCATCGTCACGGTGGGCAGCAAGTCGTGCTCCTTCTCGCTGGGCGCGAAGAAACCCGGGTGCCCGCGCGCGAGTTCGGCGGCGGCCAGCGTGGCACGCAGACCGGCGGTGAGTTCGCGCGCTTCGCCCTCCTCCAAAAACCACGGATACCAGCCGGGGCGGTGGCTGCGGAGGCACGGCCAGGCCAGGCGCTCGCGCGGCCGCGGGGCGTGCCCGAGCGCCGCCAGCATCGCGAGGTCGGGCGGGAGCAGCGCCTTCTTCGCGCCCCAGTCGAGCATCAGCGCGTCCTGCGCGAAAAGCGCGTCGTCGGGTGCGGCTTCCGCAATCGCCGTTGCTTCGAACAAAAACCGGAGGCCGTCCGCCCCGCGATACAGCACGACGCCGAAAACCTGCCGGGCCGCGCCGAGCACGGAAGGGAACCACGGCTGCTGCCGCTCGTCGATCAGGGCAAACACGTCCCGGTCGCTGAGAAAATCCCACGGGCGCGCCGCGCGAAATTCATGGGCCGCTGCGAGCAAATCGCGCCAGACGGCGAGCGGCACCGGCGGCGGGGCGGGAGCGGAGGCGGAGCGGGGCATGGCGTGAAAGGGACGACGCAGGCGGGGTCACTCAGGGAGGGCCGGCGGGCTCGCGAGCTTGCGTTTGGCCTGTTCCCAAAACGCCAGGAGCGCGCGGAAATCCTGTTCCTTGGTGCCGCTGTGGATCACGTAGTCGTAGGCGTTGCGCTCGGCCAGTTCGAGCTCGGCGGTGTGCAGGCGGCGCTCGATCTCCTCGGGCGTGTCCTTGCCGCGATAGTTCAGGCGCTCGCGGAGCACCTCGAAGGAGTCGGGCGCGACGAAGATGGTGACGAGCTTGGTGTGCAGCTCCGGGTGCTGCGCGAGGGCGGCGCGGACGCTGCGCACGCCCTGCACGTCGATGTTCATCACGAGGCTCGTGTGCGGCAGGCGGTCGAGCACGGCGGACTTGAGCGTGCCGTAACGGTGCTTCTGGTGGACCCACGCCCACTCGAGGAATTCGCCGGCGGCCAGTTTCTCGTCAAACTGCGCGGGCGAAAGAAAATGATAATCCTTGCCGTTGACCTCGCCGATGCGCGGCGGGCGGGTCGTGGCGGTGATGACGCGCTCGAACCGCGGGGCCTCGGCGACGAGGCGTTCGCTGAGCGTGCTTTTGCCCACACCCGCCGGTCCGGCGAGGATCAGCAGCACAGTGGGCGAAGCGGCGGCGGGAGGCATTCCGCAACAGGTGACGCACCGACGCGCGCGGCGTCAAGCGCTTGCCTGCCGGGCGGGCAATTTGTGCGGGCGTGATAGGGAGTTTTCTCGGGAAACCGGCAGGAAAACGCCAACAGAGGCTTGGTAGTAGCGCGGTGCTTAGCCCGCGCCAGCGGGTAATCCGCGGGCTGAAGCACCGCGCCCCCCTGGACAAACTTCGTAACCGATGCCGCGACTCAGTAAGTGAACGCCGCGGTTGCCGTCGCGAGGCCGTAGGAGAGCAGAATCCAGCCCGCCATCCGCGCCCGGCCCGGGCGCAGAAACAGCCACTCGAGGAAATCGCGCAGCCGGTAGGGCACGGCGGCGAAATAGAGCGCGGCGGACAGGCCGGCATAGACGGCGCCGACCATCAGCAGGCGCTGCGGGTGGGCGAACTCCATGTAGGCGGCGTAGAGCAGCGGCTCGGCCGCGAGCAGCATCAGCACGCACAGCCCGCGCACGGCGAGGAAGTCCGGCGTGTAGAAAAAGGCCAGGAGCGCCAGCACCCCGAAACTGACGACGACGTAGGTCGGGGTCTGGAAAAAAATCAGGTCCGCCTCGCCGAGCTTCGTCAGCCGCCAGAGGAACCACAGCGCGCCGGCGCCGAAGAAGAGTTGCGCGGCACGTTTGGAACGCGGGAGCGCCCGGGCCGTCGAGCTGACGCGCGGGTCGCCCCAGACGAGCAGGCCGCCGAGCAGCGCAAGGAAAAGACCGGGCAGGAGGGTGGCGAGGAGGAGGGACATTAGGAGTTGAAAGCTGAAAGTTGAGAGATGAAAGACACGAAAAGAGGACGCCGGTCAGAGGGGGTTTGTGGTCATTCAACTTTCAACCTTCAACCCTCAACTCCGGCGAGCGCCAGCTCCCCGTAGAGCAC
This sequence comes from Opitutia bacterium, assembly GCA_016199925.1. Taxonomy (GTDB): domain Bacteria; phylum Verrucomicrobiota; class Verrucomicrobiia; order Opitutales; family Opitutaceae; genus JACQFT01. The sequence goes on from JACQFT010000209.1 coordinate 3,257, forward strand.
CGCCGTGCTGGCGCGTTCGATTCTCACTTGGACGAGTTCGCCGATGAGGCGCTCGGTGCCGGCGAAGTGGACGATGCGGTTGCCGCGGGTGCGGCCCATGTAGCCGCGGCCTTTCTTGTCGGGGCCTTCGACGAGGACTTCCTGCGTCGTGCCGATGAGCGTGGCGTTGCGGCGGTCGGAATTCTTCGCGAGCACGTCGAGCAGGATCTGGTTGCGCGCCTCCTTCACGGCGTCGGGCACCTGGTCGGCGAGTTCGGCGGCGGGCGTGCCGCTGCGAATCGAATACTTGAAGACGTAGGCCATGTCGTAGTTGCACGTCTCGAACAGTTCGCGTGTCTGCGCGAAGTCCTCGTCGGTCTCGCCGGGGAAGCCGACGATCACGTCGGTGGAAAAATACATATCGGGCCGCACGCGGCGCAGGTCGTCGACGATCTGCCGGTAGCGGTCGCGCGTGTAAGGCCGGTTCATCGCGCGGAGGATGCGGTCGCTGCCGGACTGGAGCGGCAGGTGGACGTATTCGCAGAGTTTCTCCAGCCGGCCGTAGGCGGCGATGAGGTCGTCCTTGAACCCGCGCGGATGCGGCGAGGTGAAACGGATGCGCTGGACGCCGGGGAGCGCGTTGAGGCGTTCGAGCAACTGGACGAAAGGAGTGACGCCGTCCGTGTGCGTGTAATCGCGGCGGCCGTAGCTGGTGACGATCTGGCCGAGCAGCGTGATCTCGCGCACGCCGCGTTCGGCGAGCTCGGCGCACTCGCGCACGATCTCGTCCATCGGCCGCGAGCGTTCGTCGCCGCGGGTCTTCGGCACGATGCAGAACGAGCAATCCATGTTGCAGCCCTGCTGGATCGAGACGAAGGCCGTGACCTGTTTCTCCGCGAGCACGTGGTCGCGGATGGTGTTCTGCGAACCGGCCTCGTCGGCGATGTCCACGATGGTGCTGCCGACGGGCGCGCCGGCTTCCTGCGCGGCGCGCAGGTTGTCGAGGTAGCCGGGGACTTGGTGAAATTTCTGCGTGCCGACGATGAGATCGACGTCGGGCAACTGGTCGAGAAGCGCGGCGCCGCGGTTTTGCGCCATGCAACCGAGGATGCCGAGGATGAAGCGCGGGTTGCGTTTGCGCTGGGCGGAGACGTGGGCCGCCTTGCCGATGGCTTTCTGCTCGGCGGCATCGCGGACGCTGCAGGTGTTGAGGAGCAGCACGTCGCACTCGGCCTCGTCGGCGACCAGGCGGTAGCCCCGGGCGCGGAGCAGGGCCGCCACGGCCTCGCTGTCACGCTCGTTCATCTGGCACCCATAGGTTTTGATGAAGACGCGGTTCATGCGGAAGGAGGGTTGTAACTACCCGTCGGCCCCGGGCGGTCAACGCGGATTCCCGCCGCCGCCGGTCGGGAGGTTGTAACTATTGCCGGCGCAGCGTGTCATGACCGCATGAAAATCCGCCGCCACTGGAGCCTCGCCCTGCTCGGGGCGACCCTCGTCGCGGCCGCGCCGCCTACGAAACCGGAGCCGCCGCCCGACGAAGCGCCGTCGCTCGACGACGTTTTCCAGGCGGGCAAGGATATCTTCGACGCCGTGGCGCCGCCGGAGATCAAGGAGCGGTTGGAATTTCCGACCAAGGAGCGGTTCGACGAGTTCGCCGCGCGCCTCCAGCGCGCGCTCGACAACAACTCCCTGGAAGAGCTGGCCGGCTACGAGCCCGAGGCGCGGCTGACCTTGCAGGCCCTGCGCACACTGCCCGGCGGAGAGGACTACGCGGACTGGCTCGCGGAACGGCTCGACTACATCGAGGCGGCGAAGACCGCTACGCTCGTGCCGGTTCCACCGCCCACACGGCCGTTGCCCGGCAAGGCGCCCGTGATCCCGCACTACGATCTTTGGCTAAAACGTCTGCAAGGTCGCGCGGTGCCACCGGGCGCGACGCAGATGGCGTCGCGGTTGCGCGGGATATTTTCGGCGGAAGGAGTGCCGCCGTCTCTCGTGTGGCTCGCCGAGTCAGAGTCGACGTTCAATCCGTCGGCGCGCAGCCCGGCGGGCGCACGGGGATTGTTTCAACTCATGCCGGCCACCGCGCGCGAACTCGGTTTGAGCACGACGTTGCCCGACGAGCGCACCGACCCGGAGAAGTCCGCGCGCGCCGCCGCAAAGATGCTGCGGCAACTGCACCAGAAATTCGGCGACTGGCCGCTTGCGCTTGCGGCCTACAACGCCGGGCCCGGCCGCGTGCAGCGGCTCCTCGCGGCGAATCACGCCAAGACTTTTGCGGAGATCGCGCCGTCGCTCCCGACGGAGGCGCGCATGTATGTGCCGAAGGTGCTCGCGACCCTTGAGGTGCGCGCAGGAGTCACGCCGGAAAAACTGGCGGCGAAGACCTGACCGGCGCTCGGCTCAGCGGCGCTTGCGCCAAACCGCGAGGCCGACGAAGCCGAGGCCGCTCGCGAGCAACGCGTAGGTCGAGGGCTCCGGGACGGCGACGATGCTGAAATTATCGAGCGAGGTTCCGCCGACAGACACCGCGGTGGTGGCGTTGCTATTGACCCAGATTTCGAAATTGAAACCGTTGGTGCCCTGCGTCGAACCGGTCCACTGAGAGTCAGGAGTGAAGGTTGTGAGGTCGGCGTAGCTGCTGCCGTTGTCGGTGCTGAAGGAGGAGACGAGAAGTTTGGTCGTGGCGTCCCAGCTGAGGCGCAGGCGCACGTCGGTGCTGCTGGGCGAGCTGACTTGGTTGAAGGTGGTGCCCGAGCCTTCGGTGCGGATGAAATTCGCGCCGGGATTCGTGTTGAGCATGATCGTCGAGAATTGGCCGTTGCCGCCGGCGACTTCGATGCCGACCGCCAGAAAATCAGAGCCGACCGCGAGTGTTGAGAAATTACTCGTCACGCTGATCTCGGAGACCCAGCTCGTGGTGTAGCTGTCGATGCTGCGCGAGGCTGACGGCGGAGCGCCGAGCCAGCCGAGGAAGTAGCTGCCGGCGCCAGCACCCTTGGAGAAATCGAGCTGCGTGCCGGTGAAAGCGAGATCGCCGTTATTGGTGCCGTTGCCGTTCGTGCGGAAGAAATACGCCCACTTTCCGTCGAGCGAAGCGGGGCTGC
>JACQFT010000210.1 GCA_016199925.1 Opitutia bacterium
ATGGAGACGAAGATGCGCGCGATCACCGACCTGCAGGACGTGAACACCGATCTGCAGATTTCCAACCCGCAGTTGCGCGTCGAGATCAACCGCGACCGCGCCGCCGCGCTCGGCGTCACGCCGCAACAGATCGAGGACGGACTCTACAGCGCCTACGGTTCGCGGCAGGTCTCCACCATCTACACGCCGACCAACCAATACTACGTCGTGATGGAAACGGCGCCGGAATTCCAGAAGAACACCGAGGCGCTCTCGCTCATTTACGTGCGCAGCCGCACGGGCAAACTCGTGCCGCTCGACACCGTCGCCGCGCTCAAACGCGAAGTCGGTCCGCTCACGGTCAATCACCTCGGCCAGCTGCCCGCTGTCACAATCTCGTTCAATCTGCGCCCCGGTTACTCGCTCGGCGAGGCGACGGCGGTCATCGAAAAGCTCGCGCACAAGGAACTGCCCGCGACGATCAGCTACGGCTTCCAAGGTTCGGCGCAGGCCTTCGCGTCGTCGTTCGCGGGTCTCGGCCTGCTGCTCATCATGGCGATCCTCGTGATCTACGTCGTGCTCGGCATCCTCTACGAAGACTTCATCCACCCGTTGACGATTCTCTCCGGGCTGCCCGCCGCGAGCTTCGGCGCACTCGTCACGCTGTGGGCGTTCCGCGAGGAACTCAACATCATGGGCTACGTCGGCGTGATCCTGCTCATCGGCATCGTGAAGAAAAACGCGATCATGATGATCGACTTCGCGCTCGCCAAGGAGCGCGAGCAGGGCGACCGCTTCGAGGCCGAGAAGGCGATCGTCGAGGCGTGCGCCGTGCGTTTCCGCCCGATCATGATGACGACGTTCGCGGCGCTCGCGGGCGCGATTCCCATCGCGCTCGGCCTCGGGGCCGGGGCCGACTCGCGCCGCCCGCTCGGGCTCGCCGTCGTCGGCGGGCTCGTCGTGTCGCAGTTGCTCACGCTCTACATCACGCCCGCGATCTACGTCTATCTGGACCAGTTCACGCGCTGGCTGGCGCGCAAGCGCGCGCCGAAGCGCCGCCCCGCGCCCGCCGACCAGCCGCAGTTCGCGAAGTGAAAACGAAATGGGCCGGCGGTCGCCCGCCGGCCCGTGTGACCGACTGAAATTTTTAGAACCGGTGGCTGAGCTGCACGCCGGTGCCGAGATCGGGGCTGGCGTCGGTGAAGCCCTTGAGCACGTAGGCGGCGATACGCCAGTTGGCGTCGAAGTCGTGCGTGAACATCGCGGTTGCATCAACCTCGTGCTTGGCGCCGACCGTGATCGGCTGGCGCCAGTCGAGCACCGCAGTGATGACGTTCGTGGGCGAAACGCGGAAGTGTGCGCCGCCGGACAGATAGGCGCCGTCGCGCAGTTGGTAGACCGCGCTGTCGCCGAGCACGCGGTAGCCCGCGGTCGCGAAGGGCGTGGTCGTGCCGAGGGTGCGGCTGACGGTGAGTTCGCCGTAATAATCCGTCTGGCCGGTGCCGAGCCCGCGGCTCTCGTTGGCGGTGGCCAGTTTCACGCGCGCGGTGGCGTCGAGATTCACAGCACCGAACGCCGGACCGAAGTGATAGGTCACGCCGGCGTAGATGTCGCCGAAACCCGACTGGGAAGACGAGGTCGGGCGCGCAGCGCCGGAGCCAGCGACGACGGTCGCCGGACCCTTGAGGGTGAGATAGGAGAAGTTGAGGTTCGTCGACCATGGGCCGTTGTCGAAGCCGAGATTGAGCGGCACGGAGAAAATCTCGGTGTCGGTCGCGAAGCCGTAGCTGCCGCGACTATAGTCAAAGCCGGTGCCCACCGTGGTGGCGGCGACCGGGGCGGATTCGGGCGCGGTGTTTTGCGCGGCCAGCGTGGCGGCGCCGGCGAGGATCGTGAGCAGGGAGCAGAATTTGAGAAAGTTCATGGCAAGCGGAGAGAGGGTGGTGGCGGGTTGCACCGCAAAGGCCGCGCCCCGGAATGAAACCGAAGCGCGTCGAGGGTGATCTGACGCGCGGCCCGCAGGCTGCACGCGGTCCAGTCAGGACTCAGGATTTGGGCGCGGGGTCCGTTTTCGCTGAGCCTTCGGCGGCGGCGTGCGCTTCGGCCAGCGCCTGTGCATACGCGGCGTAGTCGTGAGCGAGTGCCGCTTGGGCCTTGCCCCAGGACGCTTCGCCGTCGGCTTTGACCGACGCTTTCAGGCTGGCGCGGAGTTTTTTCTCCTGCGCGCGCAGGGCGATCATCGACCTGGCAAAGTCGGTGCGGGCCTTGTCGCCGGAAGCATCGGCTTTCGCGCGCAGCTCGGTGACTTCGCGGTCCGAAGCTTCGAGACGCGCCTGCACTCCGGCGGAAACGGCGTCCCGCATCGCGAAGGCCGCGTCCTTGATGGCTTGCACGGTTTCCGCCGTGCCGACGGTCGCCGAGGTTTGGTTCGATGCGACGCTGGCGACCGTCAAGCCCTTGACTTGACCGGTGGCTGAAGCGTGCGAAGTCGCATGGGCGTTCAGCCCCGTGGACGGGGAGGCGTGCGTGTTGGCGTTGGCGGCAGCGTTGGCGTTGGCCGGCACGCTGGGCGCACGCATTGCGGCCGACGAAGCAGCGGACGATGACGTATTGATCGCCGCCGGAGGAGGAGGCGGCGGGCGCACGGTGGGCATGGCCGGTGCGCTCACGCGACCGGCGGCACTTGCGGCGCCCCTGGGCTGAGCCGAGCCCAGAGTGGCCAGAGCGGCGAAGACGGAGACGACGAGGATGCGGCGAGTGTGTTTTCTTTTCATGGCGATGACTCTTTGGTTGAGGGTTCGTCGCCACGACCGGGGGCCGCGGAAAAAGTGCGGTTCGGAGAATATTTCCGCAAATTTTTTACCGTGATTGAGGCGGAACCTTTCTCCGCCGTCGCGGTATCGCGCGCGCGCCAAGTTGCTACCGCGGTGCCGGCGGCTCGTCGTTCTCGAAAATGCTGCCCGAGGCGACGGGTGCCGTGCGCCAGTTGCCCGCGATGGTGAGCGCGCGGAACACGAACGTCAGCGCCACCGCGATGAGCGCGGCGCGGTTGGCGGAGAATTCCAGCGTGACGCTGCAAAAGACGAAGGTCACGGCGCCGGCGAGGGCGGTGAGCAGGTAGAATTGGCCGGGCTTGAACACGAGCGGCTCTTCGCGGCAGAGCAGATCGCGCAGCACGCCGCCGCCGACGGCGTTGATCACGCCGACGAGGATGGCGGCCGGCGCGGGCAGGCCGGCGAGCAGGGACTTTTGCACGCCGAAGGCCGCGTAGGCGCCGAGCCCCAGCGCGTCGACGACGGCGATCAGCCGCGCGAAGCGATGGATGCGGGCGCCGAAGATCACGCCGCACACCACGGCGGCGCCGATGACTTGGATGTAGCGCGGGATGGTCAGGAGCGGCGTGGCGCCCGAATGAATGAAGAGCCCGTCGCGGATCAGCCCGCCGCCGATGCCCGACACCAGCGCGAGCGCGAAGACGCCCACGATGTCGTAGTTGCGCTTGATGCCCGCGAGCGCGCCCGAGAGCGCGAACGCAAAGGTCGCACCGAGATCGAACAGGACGGGAAGATCGAAACTGCTGCGGAGCATGGCGGGTTTGCCCGGGTTAGTGCGCGGGGGCGCGCCTGGCCGGCCGGCAGCGTCGCCGCGTGGCGCGCGCGGACCGGGGCGGGGGCGCCCCGGCCCCAGGGAACAGACGGTTCGACGCTTTCATCGGGAATGTGAAATCTGCGGACTTAGACGGCTCGCGGGCTGGAAAATCCGGCGGCGACCGCGGAGAGGCAAGCGCAACCGCCGGCGGCCCGGCCAGCCGCGGGTTTGCAAAAACTGCGGGAAGCGTGAAACTCTCCCCCGGCCCCTGTGTCCCACCCTCCCAGCAAACCCAACCCCGCCATGAACAAACTGCTTTTTTCCGCCGTGTTTTGTGCCGCCGCCGCGTCCGTTTCCGCCCAGACCTTCCGTCCCGAGATCGTGGGCGGCGCCCTCCTCGGCGGGCTCGCCGGGGCCGTCATCGGCAACAACAGCGGCAACCACAACGGCGGGCGGGGCGCGCTGATCGGCGCAGCGGCCGGGGCGTTGGTGGGCGCGGCCGCCGGCGAAGCGCACCGCGACCGCGACTGGCGGCACACCCAGGTGCGCCGGCCGCACTACGCGGGACCCTGGCGCACAACGCGCTGGGACGACTACGATTTCGACCGCCCCGCGGGCTACGGTTGGGCGGGACCGCGCTACCCGGTCTATCCGGCGGGTGACCCCGGCGACCGCGCGCTGCGGGGCGCGCTCTTCGGCGGGCTCGCGGGCGCGATCATCGGCAACAACAGCGGGCGCGGCCACGGCGGCCGGGGCGCGCTCATCGGCGCCACCGCGGGCCTCATCCTCGGCTCCATCGCCGACGGACACCGCGGGCCGCGGGACTATCCGCCGCCGCGCTTCTCCCGCCGCGCGCGCTACTACGAGCCCGCCGCCGACGCCGAGCCCGCCCCCGCCCCGCCGCCGCAGCAGGTGACGATCATCAACAATTTCAACGGCCCCGTCACCGTGATGGCCTCCGCCAATTCGCTTTTCGGCCGTTGACCGCGCGCCGTTTCCGCCCGACCTGAACCACCCACCAATGAACACCCGTCTCTACCTCGTCTCCACCGCCGCGCTCGGCGCCGCACTGCTCTCCGGCTGCGCCGCGTCGTCGGGCGTGCAAAATCCCTCGGGCGTGCCCGTCACCGAAATGAAGGCCGACGAACGCGGCTTCGTCGCCGGCACCGGCGTCGAGTCGCAGGACCTCGTCGCCGTCACCGACCAGATGGCGCGCAGCATTCTCGGCATCCCCGAGATCGCCGGCGCCCGGGTGGCGCCCCGCATCGTGCTCGAGCCCGTCGTCAACGAGACGCGCTTCCCGATCAACAAGGACATTTTTCTCACCCGCCTCCGCACGCAGCTCAGCGCCCACGCGCTCGGCAAGGTGCGGTTCCTCGACCGCGAGATGATGCGGACGCTCGAGAAAGAGCGCGCGCTCAAGCAGGCCGGGCAGGTCACCGCCAGCGCCGACCCGAACGTCGTCGAGTTCCGCGGCGCCGACTATTTCCTCACCGGCAAGCTCCAGGGCCTCAGCACGCGCACGGCGCAGGGCGTGGGCGACTACGTGCTCTACAGCTTCCGCCTCACCGACGCCCGCACGAGCGAGATCGTCTGGGAGGACTCCGCCGAGATCAAGAAACAGGGGCTCGAAGACGCCGCCTACCGCTGACCGGCGCACGCGGCGCCGCGCAGCATGATCTCGATCTGGAAAACCCCGGCGGCCGCCCTGGCGGCGCTCGCCTGCGGCTTCGGGCTCGCCGGCTGCGCCACCGGGCCGGCGGGCGCGGCGCGCGAACTCGTGACGGACGACCCGCAGCTCGTCGGCACCGCCGCGAAGGACAAGGTGCTCTGGCAGGACCGGCTCGCCGTCCGCGCACTGCGCGCCGGGCGCTTCGACGAAGCGAAGGCGCGGCTCGACGACGCCATCCTCACCATGGGCGGCATCATCGCGAACAGCGCCGACGCCGCGCGCGCCCGCAGCCTGTGGTCGGCGGAGAGCGAAAAAGTCTTCATCGGCGAGCCCTACGAGCGCGCAATGACATATTACTACCGCGGCATCCTCTACTGGCGCGACGGCGAGCCCGACAACGCGCGCGCGTGCTTCCGCAGCGCGCAGTTCATCGACAGCGCGGCGGGCGACGCGGCTTACCAGAGCGACTACGTGCTGCTCGATTATCTCGACGGACTCGCGAGCACGAAGCTCGCGGCCGACGGCAGCGATGCCCTCGCGCGCGCCGAGAAAAACGCGCAGCACGCGCTGCCGCCCTACGACGCCGGCGCCAACGTGCTCGTGTTTGCGGAGTGGGGGCGCGGGCCGCTGAAATACGCCGGCGGCCGCAACGGCGAGCAGCTGCGCTTCGAGACGCGCGAGTCGCGGGCGAGGCGCGCCGTGCTCACCGTCGAGGGCCGCACGATTCCGCTGCCCGCGTATGACGATCTGAATTTCCAGGCCACGACGCGCGGCGGCCGCGTGATGGACCACATCCTCGGCAACAAGGCTGTGTTCAAAGACAGCGCCGACACGATCGGTGACGTGGCTTTGGCCGGTGCCGTCATCGCAGCCGAGCAGATCCGCAAGCGCAACGGCGAGAAAAGCCGCGACGCCGAGAACACCGCCATCGCGCTCGGCATCATCGGGCTCATCAGCAAAGGCGCGTCGGCCGCCGCCAACGCCACGGCGGACACGCGCACGTGGGACAACCTGCCGCAGACGCTGAGTTTCGCCGCGCTTCGGTTGCCGCCCGGCGATCACGCGGCGACGCTGGAATTTCTCGACGACGCGGGACAGCCGTTGCCGGCGCGCACCCAAGAGGTTGTGTTGCACGTCGAATCCGCCGACCGCGACACCGTCGTCTTTCTCAGTGAATTAGCAAAAAAGCAGCCCTGACTTGTGAACTTTGCCGTCACCCGCTGTCCTATCCTCTAACACCCACCGCCAA
>JACQFT010000211.1 GCA_016199925.1 Opitutia bacterium
GCATTTTCTGCTGGTTGAGCGTGTAGACGATCACCGGCGGGTTGGTGTTGTCGCCGTAAGCATCGTTCACCGCCTTGTTGATCGTGCGGTAGTAGTCCGCGGTCGAATACCACGAGAGGCCGCCGATCAGGCCGAGCGGTTTCATCGCTGCGGCGGGCGGCAGACCGGGGTCGCGCGCGAGCAACAGCAGCGGCGCCGCAGCGACCAGCGCCAGCCGGCAGAGGGCAGGGAGTTTCATCGCCTCCACCTAATGAGCGACCGCGCGGGAATTTCAAACAGTTCCCGGGCAGAAAAAAATCGGTGCCGCGAGACCGCCGCGGAGCGGACGGCGCGGCGCCCGGGCCGGGCGAGCCGGACGCGGCGCGAAACCGGGCCGAAAACAATGAACAATGTCGCGCGGCGATAGTCTGAACAGGACATGAGGAGCGCGAAGATCGTCGTTCGATGGACCGAGGGCCTGCATCTGCTGCCGGCCGCGAAACTCGTGCAGGTGGCCAAGCGCTTTCATTCGACCATTTGTCTGCGATGCGGCGGGCGGATCGCCGATCCGCGCAGCATCCTGAGCATCGTCGCGCTGTGCGCCACGATGGGGGCCACGCTCGAGCTGGAAGCCTCGGGCGACGACGAGCAGGACGCCGCCCAGGCAGTGGAGCAAGTGTTCCTCTCATCGGACGGCATCGATCTGCCAACCCTGCCCGACGTCGCCGAGGTCCCCACCCTTTTCGTCGAGCGGACCACGCGTGAGTAGCCGCGCTCGAACGATCCGGGTCTCCGCAAACCCAAGGCAAACCGCGCCTCCGGGCCCCGGCGGCGCGGGCGTCCGCCGGCCCGCGAGTCGGCGCCGTATTTTCCCCGGGGCGCGGGCCCGTCGCGGCCGCTCGGTGCGCCGAAGCCAGACGCCCGCCGGCTCCCCGCGGGCCCAGAGGCTCTCCTTCGCCTCGACGGGCGGAGGGCAAATTTTTCCCGCCGGCTTGCTCGCTGCGGATCGGCCGCGCCGACCGCGGCTCCGGCCGCCGGCGGCGGTCGAAATCGTCCTTCGCCAAAGCTTCCGCCGTCGCTCTTCGAGCTATCGCGGACAAGCCGGAGGGCGCCCGGCCTCCTCGTTGCCCCCCGGCGAAGGATGGTGGAGCAGATCGGGATCAAACCGACGACCTCGTCGTTGCGAACGACGCGCTCTATCAACTGAGCTACTGCCCCGAAAGGAAGGGAAGCTTGTGGGGGACGTTTTTGCCGGAGTAAAACAAAATTTTCCGCGCAGGGCTCCCCGTCTGCGGCGCGCGATTTAACCCGGGCGTTTCAGTAGGACGAAGTTTGCTGTTGCGCCGGAGAGACGCCCGGAAAATACAGACCCTCGCCATTGAAACGCGCGACTCCCTCCCACATGAAAAAGACCACTAAGAAGACCATCCCGGCGGCCACCAAGAGCGCCCCGGCTCCCAAGAACGCCGCTGCCGCGCCCGCCGTCAAGGCCGCTGCGCCGGTCAAGAAAGCGACGCCCGCGAAGAAGAAGGCCGTCACCAGCCCGGCCCCCGGCACTTTCATCACCGCCAAGGTGAACATCGGTTTCGGCAACCATCTCTATCTCCGCGGCGAAGGCCCGGGATTGAGCTGGGATCACGGGATCGCGATGGATTGCACCGGCTCGGACCTCTGGACCGCGACGCTCAAGGGCGCCACGATCCCCGTCACCTTCAAGGTGCTGGTGAACGACGTCACCTGGTGCGCCGGCAACGACTTCACCGCCGAGCCCGGCACGAGCGTGACGGTCAACCCGGTGTTCTGAGGCCGGCTCGCCGGCTCAGCGCGCGGCGATCCCAGTCCGCCATCGCGAAGAAGGGGCGCTGTCTTGCCGCGCCTGAAAAACGCCCGCACCGCACGGGCGCACCAAGTCTGCGCCCCTGCTCCGGATTCCGACCCAGCCGCTGACGTTCAAGCGTCCGGCGGGTCCGGATTGATCGCCGCCAGCGCCGCCCGCACTGCGGCGGCGTCCACCTTGTTGCCGTCCGCATCTTTCGCCGGAAGGACCGTGCAACGCATCGTCACGCGCGTGAACGGCCACGGGAGGTAGAAGCGGTCCCAACTGCGCAGCCGCTTGGCGTGGTGAAATTCCGCACCGATCAGAATCATCGGCGCATTGTTCCGGCGCGTCACCACCAGCACGCCCGGCTCGACGGCATACATCGGCCCGCGCGGACCGTCGGGCGTGATGCCGACATCGAGGCCCTCGCGCATTTTTTCGATCAGCGCGCGGCCGGCTTCGCGCCCGAAACTGTTGCTCGATCCGCGCACGGGCAGCAGGCCGATCATGCGGTAGAACGCGGCGAGCCACGCGCCGTCCTTGCTCGCGCTCACGAGACCGCAGACGCGCCGCTGCGTGCGGTAGCGGCGGAAAATCTCCGCGGAGACGAACAGCCGGTTGTGCCACAGCACGATCGCCGCGGGCGTGTCGGACTTGGTGAGGCGGCGGAGCGTCTCCTCGTCGGCCCGGAAGCGCAGCGTGCGGCCCCAGGCGCGGACGAGCAGCGCGAGCAGCCAAAGCACGAAGCGCCGGCCGCCTTGCACCTCGTTGATGGAGTCTGTCGGTTGCGCTTGCAGGCCTCCGTTATGCGCGGAAGGCACCGGCGCCGCCAAGTTAAACTTGAGCCTGCGCGCGCGCACCGCGACGCTGCCCCGATGCCGGACCGCCTGCCTCCCTGCCCCCACTTGCCGCCCGCCCCGGCGGGCCTGGACGCCGGCCTGCTCACGGCGCATGGCTCCGACCGCGGGGCGGTCTTCTATCTCGCGGCGCTGACCTACGGCCAGTCGCTCTGGCAACGCCGGCTGCCGGCGCGCGCGATCCTGTGCCTCGACCGCGCGCTCGGCGCCGACCTGCGCGGGGATGAACCTGTGTTGACCGCCTGGCCGTTGCCCTACGCGGCGATGGCCTGGTTTCTGCGGCACGCGCCAGGCGACCGGTTCGTCGGCAATCCGCGCGTGCATTTCCAGCACCTCGCCGACCGGATGAACGCGCCGCGCCGCGACCAGCGCCGCTGGCGCGCCTGGGCCTGCTGGGCGCTCGCCCGGGTCGTGCGGCCGGACTGGCCGGGCGACCCGAAACACCGCGTTGACGAGCCCAATCTCGACCAGATCGGCCTCCGCCTCGACGCCCACGGAATCCCGGGCGAAGCCGAGCTCTGGCGCCGCGCCCTCGCGCCCGAGCAATAAAAGTCAGCGGGGCCGGCCCCGCGGCGTTCCAGAAACCTGTCCATTTTTTTGTGGGAGCGACCGTGGTCGCGACACGCACCCCACACTGAGTCGCGTGCAAGCACGCTCCCACAGCCCAACCAAGCCGGAGCAAACTCCGAGATATTGAACCCAGAGGGAGTAAAAATGCCTCGGGGCAGGCCTCCGCGGCGTTCCAGAAACCTGTCCACGGTATTTGTGGGAGCGACCTTGGTCGCGACACGCACACCACACTGAGTCGCGTGCAAGCACGCTCCCAC
>JACQFT010000222.1 GCA_016199925.1 Opitutia bacterium
CAAACCCACCAACGACCACGTAGGCCACCTTCAGTCGGTTCAACTCGCGGGCGAGCTTGACCAAATCACCCTCATGAGGAATCCGCGTCAGCCTGTCCTCTGCTTCTCGGTCCATTGGGTGCATTCTTGGTGGCTGGAAAAACGGAATACTCCTTTGGGTTGCCCTTTACCCTTGGCGAGAGCCGCCGCCGTCGCCTGCAACCGGACGAACCGCTCCCAAGGCGTCTTGCGCAGTTGGCCGACGACTTTCATGGGCATGGGTTTCACGGGCGCAATGTCGGTTGAAACCCCCGGCAGGTCAAGCGCCGCGCGGCGCAGCAGGGGGGCAGTCGCCGGCCGGTGATGCAGGAAAATATTCCGTGTTTTCTGCCCGATCCGTGGCTACTGTTTTCCCGTGACCAAAGCGGAAATTGCCCACGTCCTGACCGAAATCGGAACGCTCCTCGAACTGAAGGGAGAAAATCCGTTCAAGATTCGCGCCTATCAGACCGGCGCTCGCATCGTGGAATCGTTGGCGGAGGAGGAGATCGCGCGGCGCATCGCGGACGACACGCTCGAGGAAGTGAAAGGCATCGGCGAAGCACTCGCGCAGAAAATCGGCGAGCTGCACACGACCGGGAAGCTCGGCTTCTACGAGAAACTCAAGGCGTCGATTCCGGCCGGGCTCGTCGAGCTGCTCCAGATTTCCGGCGTCGGCCCGAAGAAAATCCGCGCGTTGCAGGCGAAACTCGGCGTCGACTCGATCGCGAAATTGCAGGCGGCGTGCGAGTCGGGCGCGGTCGCGGCATTGGAAGGATTTGGCGAGAAGTCGCAGGAGAAGATCCTCGAAGGCATCCGCAATCGGGAGAAATACTCGCGGCGTCATCTGTGGTCGGATGCGTTCGCAACGGCCGAGCCGATCCTCGCCGGACTGCGGGCGCTGCCGCAGGTGCTGCGGGCGGAGCACGCGGGGAGCTTGCGGCGGAAGATGGAGACGGTTGGCGATCTGGATTTTCTCGTGGCGACCACGGAACCGAAGCCCGTCGCCGATTGGTTCGTCGCGCAGGCGGGCGTGAAGGAAGTCACCGCGCACGGCGAGACCAAGGCCAGCGTGCGGATGCAGTCGGGCATCCAGGCGGACTTGCGGCTGATCCCGCCGGAGCAGTTTGTTTTTGCCCTCCATCACTTCACCGGCTCGAAGGACCACAACGTGCAGATGCGCCACCGCGCGCTCGGACTCGGCCTGTCGATGAGCGAGTGGGGCCTGGTGCCCGCGGAGGGCGAGGGGACCGCGAAGGAGAAGGCCGAGCAGGCCGGCCGCAAGACCGACATCACGAGCGAGGAGGCACTGTTCAAGAAACTCGGACTCGCGTTCGTTCCGCCGGAGTTGCGCGAAGGGCTCGGAGAGATCGAGGCGGCGGAGAAAGGGGAGTTGCCGGCGTTGGTCGAGGTCGCGGACATCCGCGGTGTTTTCCACAACCACACGACGGCGTCCGATGGCCACAACACGCTCGAAGAGATGACCGCGGCCGCGCAGGCGCTCGGGCTCGAATATCTAGGCATCGCAGACCACTCCAAATCGAGCGTGCAGGCGCGGGGACTCGACGAGCAGCGGTTGGCCGACCAGGTTGCCGAAATTCGGAAGCTAAACGCGTCGGGAAAATTCAAGACGCATGTGTTCACCGGCACCGAGTGCGACATACTGCCGGATGGACGGCTGGATTTTGCCGACGACGTGCTGGCCGGGCTGGACTACGTCGTCGTGTCGGTGCACTCGGCGTTCAAGCAGAGCCGCGACGACATGACGGCGCGGATCATCCGCGCGGTCGAGAACCCCCACACCACCATGCTCGGGCACCTGACGGGGCGCCTGCTCTTGCAACGCGAGGGCTACGAGGTCGACGCGGAGAAGGTGATCGACGCGGCGATCGCGAGCAAGGTGGTCATCGAACTGAACGCGAGCCCGTGGCGCCTCGATATGGACTGGCGGCTGTGGCGCAAGGCGGCGGAGCGCGGCTTGCTGTGCGCGATCAACCCCGATGCGCACGACACGGCGGGCTTGGCCGATTTCCGGACCGGAGTGGGGGCGGCGCGAAAAGGTTGGTTGACCAAGGAGCAGGTCATCACCACTCGTTCTCTCGCGTCGATCAAACGCTGGCTGACCGGCCGGAAGAAAGGTTAGCCGGCCCGGCGCGAAATTTTTCCCACCTTGTCCACTCCTGTCGCCTTTATCACCGGAATCACGGGCCAAGACGGTTCCTACCTGACCGAGCTGCTCTTGCAGAAGGGCTACGTCGTGCACGGCCTCGTGCGGCGGGCGAGCATGTTCAACCGGTCGCGCATCGACCATCTGCGCGCGGACGCGACGGTGGGGGCCGAGCGGCTCGTGCTGCACTACGGCGACCTGAACGATCTGACTTCCGTGCGGCGGCTGCTGCGGAAGATCCTGCCGACGGAGATTTATCACCTCGCGGGACAGAGCCATGTCGGGCTCAGCTTCGAGATTCCCGAAGTGACGTGCGGCGAGAACGGCATGGCCGTGCTCGGGCTCCTCGAAATCATCCGCGATCTCGGGCACCCGGTGCGGTTTTACCACGCGGCGAGCTCGGAGATCTTCGGACGGCCGGCGCAGGCGCCGCAGGACGAGCAGACGCCGTTCAATCCCGTCAATCCTTACGGCGCGGCCAAGGCTTTCGCGACGCAGCTTTGCCGGATTTACCGCGACTCCTACGGCGTCTACGCGTGCAGCGGCATCGCCTACAACCACGAGTCGCCGCGGCGCGGCGAGAATTTCGTGACGAGAAAAATCTCGCGCGCCGCGGCCCGAATCAAGCGCGGCGAGCAGCGCGAACTGGCGCTCGGCAACCTCGACGCCCGCCGCGACTGGGGCTACGCGCCCGAGTATGCCGAAGCCATGTGGCGCGTGCTCCAGCGGGACCAGCCGGACGACTTCATCGTCGCGACGGGCGAGACGCACTCGATCGAGGATTTCCTGAGCGCGGCATTTGGCAGCGTCGAACTCGACTGGCGGAAGCACGTGACGTTCGAGTCGCGCTTCGTCCGCCCGGCCGAAGCGTGGAACCTGTCCGGCAACCCGGCCAAGGCGAAGAAGCTGCTGGGCTGGGAACCGGCGACCCGGCTGCCGCGGCTCGCGGAGCTGATGGTGCGGGCGGATCTCGCCTCGTTGTCCGACTGACGGCTGCGCCAGGCGGGCCGGCCGCGAATCGCCGGCGAGTCAGCGCCCCTCGGTTTGGTTCTCAAGCTCGAGCCAACGGGCGACACCGACGGGCAGTGTGGTCCAGGTGATCAGAATCGCGGGGCACTGGAAGGGGAAATCGACCCACGCGTGGGCGAGCGTCATGGCGCAGCCGAGCAGGATCAGGACGCTCAGCGGACTCGTCCACGCGTAGTTTCGGAACAAGCTCAACCCGACCGAGCCGGCGCCGCCGAGCAGAAGCAGCACTCCGCCGAGCCCGAGTTCGATGGGAATCTCCAGCCAGTCGCAATGCGTGTGCTCCCAGAATGATTTCCCGCCGTCGTAGATGAGGGGGTATTTTTTGACATACTCCGGAAAATAGAAACGGAAACTGCCGGCCCCGGTGCCCGCGAGCCAGTTCGCGGCCAGCATATCCTCGCCGGCGGACCGGGCCATCTCGCGGTCCACGACCGAGGGGGCTTTGGTGCCTTCTTCGGCAAATTCGTCGAAACGCCGCATCACTTCGTTGATCTCAAACGATTGCAGGGCCACATAGGCGAAGCCGGCAAAGACGAGCAGCAGCGTGACCGCCACGACGGGACTGCCGGTGCCGGGCGCCTGCTGCCGCCGGAGGAGAAAGAGCGCGCCGCCGGCGGCGACCAGATAGACGAGGATCAGCACGGCCGCCGCGCGCGAGAAGGAAAAGATCACCATCAGCGCGACGAAGAGCCCCATGAACGCGAACAGGCCGGCCGGGTTGGATTTTTGCAGGCGGCGGACCCCCCGGTCGTAATACCAATACGCCAACGCCAGCGCCACGGCGGCCATCAGCCCAAGGTAGGCGGCGGCGTGGTTCTTGTAGATGAAGCTCGCGAAGCCCATCGAATTCGGCGGCGGCGTGACGAACCAGAGGATTTTTCCGTTGCCGGCGAACCGTTGGGCGGCGGCGATGATTGCCAGCACACAGCCGTTGATCGCCAGACCCATCAGCAGATATTGGACCGACAGGCGCCGCGTGAGCCCCACCCAGACCGAGCACGCCACTAGCCACGCCGAAGAATAGATGATCAGCGCGCGCCACGCGTTGAACCGCGCGAACGGTGTCTCCATGCCGCTCGGCAGCCACGCGAGGTGTTTCACGCGGCGCAGCCACCAGTGCGTCGGCGTGCTCTCGTAGCGCCAGGAGGGATTCAGCCCCTGGATCGCGATGTAGAGCAGCAGCACGAGCCCGAACCAGAAAAGCGGGAAGCGAAGCAGCTTGGGCCACGGCGTCATCTTAAACTCCGGGCCGCCGGTGAAACGCGAGGTGTAGGCGCGCGGCCACAGCGCCAGCGCGAAACCGGCAACCGCGAGCACGAGACTCGCGATCTGCGTCCAGATATACATCGTGCCGATGGCCCACGGCAGCAGGCAAAGGTGTGCGATGAGCAGGCCGAGCAGCTTTTTTTCCGCCGGGTGCAGGGGGAGGCGTTGCTGCGAGCCGGCGCGAAATTTTTCGACGAGGCTGGGTGGTTGGTTGCCGCCGGCGGGCCAGGTGGAGGTCACGCCGCAATGTATGAGTCCGGCCGCGGCGCCGTCGAGCAGGATGTGATTGCGCTCGCCGGCGGTTCCGCCGATATCTGCGCGTCCCAGTCGACTCATGATCAGCAACCGGCACCGCGGATTGGTAGAACTGCACAGCATCGGCACCCTCCTGGCCGTGGGCGTGTTTTTCTGGCTCTACGCCAATCTGATTTACGAAGTCCCCTACGTCCGGCTGAGCCGGGAGGTCAACCTGCTGCCTTACTTCCTCTGCGTCGTGATCGGCATGTTGGTCGGCACGCGCAATCTTGCTGCGCTCGGGCCGCGGGTGTTGCGGCTGAAATTGGGCGAGGCCGCGCAACTCGCCACGCAGCAGGTGGGGCTGACGGCCCTCACGGTGTTCAGCATGATGTTTGCGACGCAGGATCACACGATCAGCCGTCTCTTCCTCGGCACCTTTCTGGTGTTCAGTTGGCTCGGCCTGCTCTGGCTGCACCTGACCGTGCCGCGGTTTTTGGCGCGGGCGGCCTTCGGCCGGTCGCAACAGGTGCCGACGGTCTTCGTCGGCCTCCCGGCCTCGCGTCCCGCCGTCGCCCAATGGGCGGCACAGCGCGCGCAGTTGGGCATCCAACCGGTCGGGTTTGTCAGCCTCGAGGCCCGCGAGGCCGCCTCGGCGCCGGACTCCGAGTGGCTGGGATCGCTCGCCGACCTGCCGCGCATTCTGCGGGAAAAACAGATCGGCCAAGTTTTCCTGCTGGCGGTGCCGGCCGACAACGCCCGGGCGCGGGCGATCATCGAAGCCTGTCAGGAGCAAGGGTGCCGCCTGCTCGTGCACCACGACATCGAAGAGCGGCTCGGCCACCCGCTGATTTCCGTTGAGGAGCAAGGGCACCATTTCTTCACGCTGCACGAGGAGCCGCTGGAAGAGCCGCTCAACCGCGCGCTCAAACGCGCCTGCGACCTCGCGGTGGCGCTGCCGGTCGTGCTGTTCGTCCTGCCGCCGCTCTGCCTCTTCGTCTGGCTCGTGCAACGCGTCCAGTCGCCGGGCCCGCTGTTTCACATCCGCAGCCGCTCGGGCGAGAAGCGCGCGGAGTTCTCGATGCTGAAGTTCCGCTCGATGCACGTCGCGCCGCCGGACGACCGCGCCGAGGTCCGCCAGGCGAGGCCCGGCGACGACCGCGTCTTCCCTTTCGGCCGGCTCATGCGGCGCCACAGCCTCGACGAGTTCCCGCAGTTCCTCAACGTTCTGCTCGGCGACATGAGCGTCGTCGGACCGCGCCCCTACATGCCGCTCCTCGACGAGGAATTTCGCCAGCTCGCCAAGGCCTACCGCACGCGCCATCTCGTGAAGCCCGGCCTGACCGGCCTCGCGCAGAGCGAAGGCTACCGCGGCGAAGTCTCCACGCCCGAGCTGTTGCAGGAGCGAATCCGCCTCGACCTCTACTACATCACGCACTGGTCGATCTGGCTGGATTTGCAGATCACCGTGAAAACTTTCTGGCACGTCTTTTTCCCCCCGCCGTCGGCCTACTGAGCGGGACGCGTCGCGCGCCGCCGTCCGGCCGCCCGGCGATTCTCGCGCAGGAGCCGGAGCCGGCGCGCCCTCGCCGCGGTTTTTCGGAGACCGCGCGGTGAGAGCGCCGCGTCGCCACAAAATTTTCGGCCTAGAAATTCCGCGTGTAAACCACGCCCCGCTCATCCTCGAAAGTCAGCGCCTCGGCCGCGACGCCGGTGAGCTTCAGCCCGAGCATGTGGTCCACGACGTCGTTCACCCGGAAGACCCGGTCGTTCATCAGCACCTTGCTGTCGCCGCCGGCCGCGCGGATGCCCGTGATCCGCAGCGTGTCGATATAGGCCAGAATTTTCGGGTCGGGCCGGGCCCTGCCGGTCGGAGCCGCCGGCACCGGTTCCGCGGTCTCCGCGCTTGCGACCGCCGGGGACGAGACGGTGGGAACCGCAAAGGTCGCCGCGACCGCGCCGGGGCCGGGCTCTTTGGCGGGCTCGAGCGCCGTCGCTGCCGACGGGGCGGGCGCGGCCGGTTGCATCGCGACTTTGGCCGGGCTCTTCGGCGCCGACAACGCCAGCGGCTCGGACGAGTAGCTTTTCCATTGCCAGTAAAGCACGCCGCCGATGAGCAGCAGACCGAGCCCCAGCACGGTCGCGGCCATGCGCACGACCTGCGATTGAAACGTGAGCGGCTTGGCGCGTTTCGCCACTTTGCCGGGGGGCGGGTTCGCCGCGGCCGCGGACGGCAACGGCGGCGCACTGTCGGTGCTGCGCTGGCGCTGGGCCTTCTTGAGGGCGTCGTTGATCAGGCTCATGGGGTCATTCGGTCAGGCGGTCGAGGTCGCGCGAGGCGCGGCGGGCGTCCCAAAAGGTGACCTCGTCGGAGTCGCGAATGAAGGCCGAAAGCAGCGACTTGTCACAAAGATTGTTGATGATGCGCGGGATTCCCCGGCTGTAGCGGTAGAGGTGGCGCAGGGCCCACGGCGTGAAGTGCGGCCGCCCCATGCTGCCCGCCAGGGTCAGCCGGTGGTGGATGTATTGGTCGGTCTCCTCGCGCGAAAACATCCGCAGCTCGTAGTGGACGAGGATGCGCTGGCGCAACTGCCGGAGTTCCTCCCGCGCGAGTTTCTCCTTCAGCTCCGGCTGGCCCATCAGAATAATCTGGAGCAATTTTTGTTTGTCGGTCTCGAGATTCGACAGCAGCCGCACCTGCTCGAAAACCTCGAACGAGAGATTCTGCGCCTCGTCGATGATCAGCACGATCTCGCGACCGTCGTGGATTTTTTTCAGGAGGAGGGCGTTCACCTGCGCCACGAGGTCGTTCTTGCTCCGCGCCAGCTTGGTCTCGCCGAGTTCGGTCACGATGGCCTTCAGCATCTGGGTCTCGGTCACGCGGGGATTCAGGATGAGCGCCGTGTCGTAGTGGGCCGGGTCGAGTTCGTTCAGAAACCGCCGGCACAGCGTCGTCTTGCCGCAGCCG
>JACQFT010000223.1 GCA_016199925.1 Opitutia bacterium
CCGCCCCGCCCGCAGACTCTCCGCTCAGCTCTGCAGCATCCGCACGCGGCGGTGCTTTTGCGGGAACTGCAGCGTCACCACCGTGCCGGCGCCTTCCTTGCTCTCGATGCCGACGTGCCCGCCGTGCTCGCGCATGATGCGCTGCACAATCATCAGCCCGAGCCCGTGCCCGCCGGCCTTCGTCGTGTGGTAGGGTGAAAACAATTTCGACAACTCCTCCGTCTTGATGCCGCTGCCCGAATCGGCGAAACGAATATAGACCGAGTCGTCGGCCGCGCGCACCCGGATGCCCAGCTTCCCGTGCGGGCCCATCGCCTCCATCGCGTTTTTGACGAGGTTGAAAAACACCTGCTTCAACTGGTTGCGGTCGGCCATGATCACCGGCGTGCTCGCGGGCAACTCGCCCTCGACTTTGATGCCGCGATCGCCGAGTTCCTTCGCCTGGAAACGCAGCACGTCCTCGATCACCTCCACCACGTTCACCTCGCCGAGGTCCGGCGGCTGCGGCCGGATCGCCTCGAGGAAATTCCGGATGATGCCGTCGAGCCGCGTGACCTCGTCCTGGCAAACCCGGATCGAAGCGCCCAGCGCCGCCGCCTCGGGCGAACCCCTCAGTTTCTTCAGCTTGCGCTCGATGAGCTGCAGGTGAATCGTCAGCGAATTCAGCGGATTGCCCAGCTCGTGCGCGACGCCGGCGGCGAGCAGGAGGATGGACGAGATTTTTTCGCTCTCGATCAGCTCCGCCGTGGATTTTTTCTCCGTCGTGATGTCGGAGAGGATGATCGCAAACCGCGGTTCGCCGCCCTCGCTCTCGTCGAACGGCACCATGTAGAGCCGCACGACGCGCGGCACGGGGTAAGTCAGCTCGAATTCGCGCGTGATGATCGGCAGCTTCGTCCCCGGGGCCGGGCGGCCTTCGCCGCCGTCGAGCGACGCGCGCAATCCCGGCACGAGCCGCCACAACGTCGCCGCCGCGCCCTGCTCCTTGAACCCGATCATGCGCGCCGCCGCCTCGTTGGCGTAGTCGATCTCGCCGTCGGCCGTGATCACGAGCACGCCCTCCTGCAGCGTGTTGAACACCGACTCCAGCATCGCGCGCTCGCGCGCGAGTTTTTGCACCAGCGTCTGCAACCCCGCCGCGTCGAGCTGGTCCGCGCGCCCCAGCACCTTGTCGAGAAAGCTGTGTTTCTTACCGGCCATCCCGGCACTCCTCCTGCCCGCCCGTGCCCCGCCGGGAAAAAAACTTTGCGCGCTCGTTCATGCCGCCACCCTGCACCCAAGCCGCCCCGGTTGTCAGGCCCATTCTCAACCGCGGACGCCTCTCGGGTGTGACTAGATCTGTGCCAGCCGGTCGCCCCGGGTAGGGCGAAGCCTCCGGCTGAGCCGTGCAACCGAACGCAGATCACCCGCGGCTCACCGGGGAACGTTTGCCCCGCCGGCACAGATTAAATCACATCCGCGCGGACCACCACGGCTTTCCGGTTTGGTTTTGCGGGTGTGGGCCAGCGCGCTTGCGCGAGCAAACCGGAAAGCCCTGCGCCTCTCGGTTTCTGGGATGAGTGAAGGGGCGTCGCTCGCCGGCACAGCGACAGGCGCGGGTCCGCCGAGCCCGGCCTTTGCAAGCGCGGCGGACAGGACGACCGGACCGGCGACAATGTTGTTTGACCACAGATTTCACGGATGGGGACGGATCAATCACGGAGCCGGATCCGTTCAAGCGAACCCCGGATTCAGCGCGCGGGCTGAGTCGGGGCGGCCCGGGATCGCATCCGGATCAATCCGTGCAAGCCGTGGTTAAAAAACCGGTGCCGACGCAGTAGGGTGACAAGCGCGGGCGGGCAGCTCCGGAGCGATCATTCGCCGAAAACTGCCCCGCGCCCCTCAGTCGCCGCCCCCGTCGGCGAAGAGCCCCATCTGCCCCGCGACATCGCGCGGCTGGGCGTAGAGTTTCCGCAGAAAACTGTCGCGGTGCACGGGGCTCCGCCCGAGCCGCAGGATCGCCTCGCGGTGCTCCTCCGTGCCGTAGCCCTTGTGTTGCGCGAAACCGTAACCGCCGTGCGTCCGGTCGAGCGCATCCATCATCCGGTCGCGCGTCACCTTGGCGACGATCGACGCCATCGCGATGCACAGCGAGCGCGCGTCGCCGCTGACGACGCCCTGATGCGGATACGGGAAATGCCGCAGCGGCAGACCGTCGACGAGAATCTTGCACGACACCGTGGGCCGGAACGCCACTTTCTCCGTCTCACTGGCGAACAGGTCGGGCTCCTCCTTCCGCTCGAACGCCGTCGGCGGGTAGATCCCCTCCAGCGCCCGCCGCATCGCGAGTTTCGTCGCGCCGAGGACGTTGACGGTTTCGATCTCCGCCACCGTTGCGACGCCGGAGTGGGCGTGGATCTGGCCGAGCGCCACGAGCTCCTCGAACTCCGCCCAGAGCTCCGCGCGCGCCTCGGCCGAGAGCTGCTTGGAGTCGTTCACGCGGCCGGACTTGGTCACGGCCCAGCGGCCCTCCAGAAAATCTTTCGAGACCAGCACCGCTGCCGCGACCACCGGGCCCGCGAGGGCGCCGCGACCGGCCTCGTCCACTCCCAGCAAACCCTCGAAGCCGAAGATTTGCTTGAGGTCGAATCCGCGGAGCTGCCGGCGTGTGGCCATGCGTCGGGATCAAGCGGCGCTCAGCGTGCGGCATGTGAACCCGACATTGCCTCGCACACTAAGGCAAAGGCCCGGGGTCATCCTGCAAGCTGTAGGAGCGGCTTTACGCCGCGATTTCACCAACCCATCGCGGCGTAAAGCCGCTCCTACAGCATACCAAAGCGAAGCAAGGTTCGAGTGATCGGATCTCACGCGAATCAATCCGGCGGAAGATTCGCGACGCCGAACCAAACACGAATAAAGCTTCAGTCTCACGACTCTCCGGAGACAGCCGGCAGAGACTCGTTGACCGCCAATGTTTGCGCGCACACGGCCGGAGTGTATTCGACCCGCAACTGCCGGAGCCATTCCTCGCGCGACACAGCCAACGGCCATGCGGGATCATTCGTCACTTCCCGCACGGCTCCGGCGCGGCGCTTTTCGCCGTGGGACAGTTTTTTTCGGGCGAGAGCACTGGTCATGCCTTCAGCGTGTCTCAGGCCTGCATCCGGTCAAGCGCACCTTTGGCTCAGCGCTTCCACTCCGTCTTTTCCTTCGGCACGGGGAGCGGCAGCTCGTCGAGTTTGCCCGCGGCGGAGACGACTTCGTAGCACGTGCGGAAATGCAGCTTGGCGAAATGCCCGAGCGCCTTCGCGCCGAATTTCTCCAGCAGCACGAACGCCTGCGCTTTGGCCGGTGCGCCCGCGCCTTTCTGGAGCCGGTCGCCGAACTCGCGCGAGAGCTCGCGCATGATGCGCACGAACTCCGCGCGCGCCACGATCGACGCCGCCGCAACCACCGGGTCCTCTTCGGCCCTCGGGCGCATCGCGAGGTTGAAGCGCTCGAGTCCCTTTTTCTTCAGCTCGCGCTGCACGAGGGGCTCTTTGGAAAATTGGTCGAGCAGGCCGCGCGGCACCCACTTCTTGTCCAGCGCCGCCTGCAGCGCGTCGGCGTGGTGCGAGGCGAGCAACCGGTTGAGGCTGGCGTAAGGCCGGCCCATCGTGCGGTTGTAGTCGGCCATCTCCAGGTGCCGCGTCTCGACGACGACGCCCGCCGTGTGGCGGATCAGTTCGTCGAGCTTGAGAATCTGCGCATCGACAATCGTCTTGCTGTCGCGCACACCCGCCGCCTGCCACGCACGCACCGCTTCCTCGCCCGCGATGACGGTCGCCGCCACCACCGGACCGAACAAGTCGCCCTTGCCGCTCTCGTCGAGGCCGGCGTGCGGCTCGAACCAGTCGGGATGCAGCACCTCGTCGTAACCGAGCTTCGGTGCGCCCGTGACCTCGGCCTCGATGACGTTCTGCACGAAGTCCTCCGTGTCCTTGCCGGCGACGACCACCTTGCCGCTCTCGTAGGCGGTCACGTTGACCTTCGGGCCCTTGAACGCAAAGCGCGCGTAGGGCACCTCGGCGGCCTCCCAGTTTTTGGCCGCGCACGCCGCGCGCAATTTCGCCATCTGCCCGTCGTCGAGCTTCAGGGTGTAGCTGGTGATCTTTTTGGGTGCTTGCTCAGCGTCGTCGGACCGTTTCGGCATGGACTGGATTAGCCACAAAAAACACGAAAAAGCACAAAGAGAAAAACGCTTCTTCCCTCTGGAATATTTTCGTGTCTTCTCGTGTTTTTCGTGGCCAACACCGTCCATCTCACCTCCAAGCGCGCCGCCTTCCGCCGCGCTCTGCACGGCTGGTATGCGACGGCGCAGCGGCCGCTCCCGTGGCGCGACGCCCCCTCGCTCTACAAGACGGTCGTCAGCGAGTTCATGCTGCAACAGACGCAGGTCACGACCGTCCTCCCCTACTTCGCGCGCTGGCTCGACGCGCTGCCGGACTTCGCCGCTCTTGCGGCCGCACCCGAGACGCAGGTCATGAAACTCTGGGAGGGACTCGGCTACTACTCCCGCGCCCGCAATCTGCACCAACTCGCCAAGACCGTCGCCGCCATGCCCGCGCCGCCGCGCACACCCGCCGCCTGGCGCGAACTGCCCGGCATCGGCCCCTACACCGCCGCGGCGATCACGAGCATTTCGTTCGACGAGCGCGTCGCGTGCGTGGACGGCAACGTCGTGCGCATCCTCGCGCGCCTGACGGGCGAAGGCCGGCAGTTCCGCGACGGCTCCGCGGCCGCGAAACATTTCACCCCGCTCGCCGACACGCTCGCCGACGGCCCC
>JACQFT010000231.1 GCA_016199925.1 Opitutia bacterium
ACTCCCCGGATTCGCCGCGCTGTTCGTGGGACAGCCCGCGTGAACTCCGCCCCGTAAACGCCCTGTCCACCCAGAAAGTATCAATCGCTCACGTTCCCGCCGCACCCCTGCTCACGCTCCCGCGCAAGCAGTTGCCTCACCGTGCCCGCACGCTATGGGACGGGACTGATTATATTACATCCCCCGTGAAACCCGCCGCGCCCGAGCCCCGGTGCCGACTCGGCGCCCGCCGCCGATTCAACGCCCGCCGCCCCAGCCGCAAAAACTCACATATGCTCGCGCCCGCCGCCCCAACTCCGTTCCGCTCTCTCACCCCCGCCGAGCTCGAAGCCCGCGTCATCGACTTCGGCGTGCAAGAAGACCCGCCCCGCGCGTCACCCGGTCACTTGTA
This sequence comes from Opitutia bacterium, assembly GCA_016199925.1. Classification (GTDB taxonomy): domain Bacteria; phylum Verrucomicrobiota; class Verrucomicrobiia; order Opitutales; family Opitutaceae; genus JACQFT01. The sequence continues at coordinate 392 of JACQFT010000231.1, forward strand.
ACACATTATATTACATCCCCCGTGAAACCTGCCGCGCCCGAGCCCCAGTGCCGACCCGGCGCGCGCCGCCGACTGAAGGCACGCCACGCTTGCCAAGTGCGGCTCCTCCCGCCTGACTCCGGCTGCACGGGCCAAGTGCATTCCCCAACCCCATGGCTCGAGTAACCCCCAAAGAGCGAGGCCTGGCCCCGCCGGCATTGCCTTTGCCGCGCAAGCCCGACTGCAAGAGCGGCCTGATCCTCATCTGCGACGTTGTGGATTTTTCGCCCAAGGCCCGCACCGATCAAGGAATGATCGTCGAACGGTTGTGGAAATTCGTGCATGCCGACAAGCAGCAGAAATTGCTCGGTCGCGAAGCCCTCATCAACGGCACCGGAGACGGCCTGATGATCGCGTGCCCCGGCCATGAGAAGCAGGTGGACCACGCCGACTTTCTCCAGTTTGCCCTGAACTTGATCGGCCATATGGAACGAGCCCAGCCGGGTTCCGGTCTGCGGGTCGGCGTGCATCAAGGCCCGTTCAGCCAACTCCGCCCCCCGGGAGCGGAAGTCTATCAAGCCATCGGCACGGGCATCAACCAATGCGCCCGGCTCGTCGGCATCGGCGATTCCGGCGACATCACGGTGTCCGAGGATTTCATCAAAGGTTGGGCCGAGGACGCCGGAAAGAAAGTGCGCGCCCATTTTCTACCGGCGCCGAAGCACGACCCGTATGCCGTGGTGGTCAAACGCGGTCAAACGTCCCTGTTGCGGTTTTACCGTCCGGGGAAAAAAAGATCCGTGCTGCCTCCTCGCAAAATCGCGACTTTCGACCGGGTCAAACAACTCGTCAAGGATCATCTCGAACTGATGGCCCGGACGTTTGAATCGTATGCCAGCATGGTCGACCCGGCGCTCACGCCCGAACTGATCAACGTGCGCGCTTCCATCTTCGCCCTACCCGGCGAATCTGACTCCGCCGAGTTGCACCCCACCCAATTTCGTTTTCACGCCCGAAATCACGAAGTAAAGCCCGGCGAAACCAAATATTCGATCACCGGCCGCGGCACCGGCCCTGTCGGCCGCGCGTTTGTCGCCAATCGCCACCAATGCCTTCACGGTCTCCCCGATTACGACCAGGCGGCGGCGGCCTACATCCGGTCGGTGCAAAAAACCGGCTTAACCAAAACCGAAATCGTCAATTTCCGGCGCCACGCGCGGGCTTTCGTCGCGGTGCCATTCGGGTTGAATTCCGACCAAGCCGAGGGCGTGGTCTGTCTGGACACAATTTCCCCTTTGCAAAGCCTAAAACCGGCCGATCTGAATGATTTAGCTGAGTTACTTTCCGCGCAATTCTCGGCCCCACTGGCGGCCTTTTGGCGCCTGCGCGGGCAACTTTGACTGACCTTTTTTCTCGCCTCGCCGCTACGCCGACACCTAGATTCACCAACCCTCCCGCCCTATGAAAACCGACGTTACTCCCAGCCAGCCCGCTGGCACCCGAGATGCCGTTGTTCGCCGCAACCAAGCTCGCACCGAGACCCTCGTGAAACTTGATCAAGCCCGCCGGGAACTGCTGCACAAAGATCGGCAGAATCCCACCCGCGGCGGCGTTATGGAAGGCGGCCTGATCTTCGCACCGCTCAACGGCCATCACTGAGCCGCCGGGCGTTTCCGCGCCGCCAGCTTCTTCCGCAGACGCAGGCGTGGTTCCACGGTTCGGCGTAGTAGAAACCGTAGCCGTAGTTCAGCTCCTCGCGCGCGGCGATGTCGCGCCGGGCGAGAATCCAGACCCGACCGCGGATGATGTCCGACTCGCAGTTCGGCGCGCAGGAGTGGTTGATGTGCCGCGCGGGATTCCACGGCAAGTCGCCGTCGAGGTCTTGCCGCCTGGTCACTTCGAAAACCTAGCCGCAGCCGTCGCCGCCGGCGGCCAGCCGCGCGAGAGCTGCTCGTCATCGCGGCGCAGGCCCTGGCTTTCGAGATGCACTCGCCGACGTATTCGCCGGCGCGCTCGCACTTCGCATCAAATTCGCGGGCCGACACGCCGTAGCCGTGCATGCCCGAGCGCCGACGCACCAGTTTCGCGGGCAGCCGGGCCCGCGGTGTTTCTTTGGTCGTGCGCTTCATTTGAGTTCGAGTCCCACCGGGCAGTGGTCGCTGCCCATGATCTCGGGCAGAATCCACGCGCGTTTCAGCCGCGGCCGCAGCGCCGCCGACGCCACGAAGTAGTCCACGCGCCACCCGATGTTGCGCGCGCGGCAGTTCATCATCTGGCTCCACCACGAGTAGTGGCCGGGGCCCGGCTCGAATTCCCGGAACGTGTCGACGTAGCCCTGGCCGAGCAGCGTCGTGAAATTCGCCCGCTCCTCGTCGGTGAAGCCCGCGTTGCGCCGGTTGGTCTTCGGGTTCGTCAGGTCGATCTCCGTGTGCGCCACGTTCAGGTCGCCGCAAAAAACCACCGGCTTTTTCTTCTCCAGTTTTTTCAGGTGCTTCCGGAACGCCGGGTCCCATTCCTGCGTGCGATAGCCGAGCCGCGTGAGCCCGCGCTGCGAGTTCGGCTGGTAAACATTGACGAGGAAGTAGTCCGCGAACTCCACGTTGATGACGCGCCCCTCGTCGTCGTGCGCGGCGACGCCGAGGCCGAACGTGACATCGCGCGGCTTCACCTTCGTGAACACCGCCGTGCCCGAGTAGCCTTTCTTCGTCGCCGAATTCCAAATCGCCTCATAGCCCGCCGGCCACTCCACGTGCTGCACGTCGCCGGGGTGCGCCTTGGTTTCCTGCAGACAGATGACGTCGGCCTTTGAGCCGGCAAAAAAATCCAGCGCCCCCTTCTTCAGCGCCGCGCGCACGCCGTTCACGTTCCAGGAAATCATTTTCATGCGCCGCCAGTCGGCCAGCTCGCCGCCCGCGCCGCAAACCGTTTCTGCCGGCCGCCCCGTCCTCCCCACGGTCTTTTGTTTCGGAAAACTTGGAGCCGCGCCGCCCTCGGCGCGGATGATTCGTCGGAACGCGGCGACGGCGCCGCATCCCCGGCAGAAGCAGTCAAAAACAAAAGCCCCTGCCGTCCTCCCGGCCAAAAAACAGGGCCGCCTCCCGCGAAGGAGACGGCCCTGGTGCTGACTTATTCCTGACTCCTTGCTTCGTCCCGGTCTCGCCAGTCGGTGATCTTCACCGGCAGGACGACCCGGGTCGGGACGGACTCACCCTGCCGCTGCAGCGGGGTGAACTTCCACCGCGCCACCGCGTGGACGACCGCGGCCACCAGCTCGGGCGGATGGGCGCCCCGCGCGGTGATTGCGGTCGGAGCGCCCTGGGCGTCGACCACGAAGTCGAGCACCACGGTCTCGCCCGCATACGCGTTGTCCACCTCGGGCGAAAGCACCGAGAGCGGCACGGGCGTGTCGGGGCGTCCCTGGTAGGACTCGACATAGGCCCGCTCCGGACTCTTCGCCGCGAAGGCGAGAGAGGCCGTGAGCAGACCGGTTGCAAGGAGCAGTGTCTTGATGTTTTTCATTTTTCGGGACTCCGCGTCAGGCGGAGTTTTTCTGGTTGGTCTGACCGGGCGGCCGCAGTCCGCGGCCGCCCGGATCGCCCGCCCGCGCCCAAATGCGCGTGGCGGACAAAGCGAAAATCGCCGCGCGGAGATTTCCCGCCACGCGCGACGGCCCCTTGGCTGAACTGGCAAAGAACGGCGCTCCCGGCGCGCCCGCGCACTCTCGCACGCGGGCGTGACGAATCAGCGACCGCCGTGCCAACATTGGGTCACGGGCCGTTCTCGCGTGTGTCAACCCGCCGCAACCAGCGGTGACACACAGTCGGGCCTTGCGAATCTCCGGGACGTGGCGCTCAGCGCCAGCACCCGAGGATCGCCCCTTGCACCGTGAAGAGGGCGACCTCGTGGCCGACCGTGATCAGTTGCAGGGTCGTCGAGCGGTTCTCCCACAGGCTGCCGTTGAGCAGCCGCGTGCCGACGACCAGCGCGCCGACGAAGAGCCCGAACTCCGCGCCCTTCAGGCAACTCTCGGAGCCGTGCGCCTGGATCAGCACCGCGAGGCCGAACGTGCTGAGCAGCGTGAAGAGCAGGCATTTCGCCATCATCGGCGCCATCTTCGGTTTGCAGGCCTCCATCGTCTCGGCGGTGAATTTCATCTCCGCCATCCACGGTTTCGCGAACAGCACCGGGGAATACCACAGCCAGCCGAACAAAAAGCCGACGATCGCGACCGCGACCACGGCGACATAGTTCACACTCAGCAACGCATGCATCATAGGGGTATGGGGGTTGCCGCGAACTTTGCGCCTGACGCCACGGCCCTCAATGCCGCAGGTTGTAATCATGGCCGCCCCCACCAAGCCCGACGCACCCGCCGCGCCCGGCTGCACGCTCGGACTGAAAACCGTCCCGAATGCCCCGCGCGACGAGATCGTCGGCTGGCTGGGCGCAGCCCTGAAAGTCAGAGTCCGCGCGCCCGCCCTCGAGGGTCGCGCCAACGACGCGCTGCTGGCGTTTCTCGCCGCGCAACTCGGCCTGCCGCGCCGCGGCGTCACCCTGCGCCACGGCGAAAAGTCGCGGCAGAAAATCGTCGCCATCACCGGCCTCGACCTCCCCGGCGTGAAACGCCGCCTCGGCCTCTGAGCCCGGCCCGCCCGGCTGGGCCGTCATCGGCCCCTGAATTTCTCCCAGCCCAGAGCAATCCGATAGGTTACTTCCGTCTCTCTCATCCCGGGAGACTCGCGCAACAGTCTGACGCCCCCTTTCTCGGGGCGCGCCCTCGTCTCGCGGGCGGTGCTCGGCGTCCCGCCGAGGAATTCCGGAGGAGCCGGGGGGACGCCAGCGCCGGCACGCAGGACGCGGGCGCTCCCCGGGGAAGGAGCACCGAACACGGTCAGGCTAAATTGCGAGCCTCAATCGGCGCCGCGGCCAGCGCCGGGTAGTCGGTGTAGCCTTTCGCGCCGGCGCCGTAGAAGGTGGACGGATCGGCCGCGCTCAGCGGCGCGTTCTTGGCGAAGCGCGCGGGCAGATCGGGATTGGCGATGAACGGCAGGCCGTAGGAGATCGCGTCGGCGCGGCCCTCGCGGATCGCTGCGTCGCCGCTCTCCCGCGTGAAGCCCCCGTTGAGGATCAGTGCGCCGCGGAAATTTTCCCGGGCGAGGCGCGCGATCTCCCGCTCAGCCGGGGCGTCGTTCTTCGCGTGGCGCATCTCGAAGAACGCGTTGCCGCGCTCCTGGAGTCCGGCGGCGACGTGGGCGACGAGCGCCGGCACGTCGCTGTCGACCATGTCGTTGAACTGCACATAGGGCGAGAGGCGCACGCCCACGCGGTCCGGGCCCAGGACGCCGTTCGCGGCGTCGACGATCTCGAAGAGCAACCGCGCGCGATTCGCGATCGAGCCGCCGTAGCCGTCCGTGCGGTCGTTCACGCCGTCGCGCAAGAACTGGTCGATCAAGTAACCGTGCGCGCCGTGGATCAGGACGGCGTCGAAGCCGGCCGCCTTGGCGTTCTCCGCCGCGCGGCGGAAGAGTTCCACGATACCGGGCAACTCGTCGGTGCGGAGGGCGCGCGGCGTGGGATATGCCTGCTTTCCACTCGGCGTGCTGATGACGTCGCCGCGCAGGGGCTTGGCCGACGACGAGACCGGTTGCACGCCGCCGTTCAGGTCGGGATGCGTGGCGCGGCCGGGATGCCAGAGCTGCACGGCGATGCGGCCGCCCGCGGCGTGAACGGCGTCGGTCACCCGCCGCCAACCGGCGACGTGCGCCGGGCCGTAGAGGCCGGCCTCTTCGCCGAAGGCCCGCGCGTCGCCCGCCACCATCGTCGCCTCGGTGAAGATCAGCCCCGCCGAGGCGCGCTGGCGGTAATACTCGGCGAGCAAGTCGCCGGGGATGTGCTGGGCGCCGGCGCGGATGCGCGTGAGCGAAGCCATCAGGATGCGGTTGGGGAGCGCGAGCGCGCCCATCTGGAGCGGAGAGAAAAGAGGCATGGACCGCGGACCCTATTCAACTTCCCCGGGAAAGCTAGTTGCAGCTGCAACTTTCTTCCGCCCGCCCGGCTGCGGCCGGTCCGCCGCGATTCCAGAAACTCTGGTTGCTACCTCGGGCAGCATTCGTTCAATGGCCCCGGTGAAGACCCCCGCGCCGAAACCCGTCGTCAGCGACCTCCAGTCCGAATCCGATCTGCGCGCGGTTCTGGCCGCGTTGGTCCGCGGGTGCCGTTCGATGACGGCGGAGGAACGACGCCAGCTTCCCGCCCCACCGCCGAAAATTCACGGGCCGTTCCTCGCGGAACTGAGGCGGCAAATCCGCACCGGCGGAGATCCGCTGGGCGAAGCCTACGCTCGGATTTTTCCGGCCGGGAAGCGGCGGGCCACGGGCACGACTTTTACTCCGCCCCATGTTGTCGGGCAGATGTTCGCTTTGGCTGATCGCCTGGTCGAGCACCCCGCACTGATCGTGGACTGCGGCTCGGGAAGCGGTCGGTTTTCCCTTGCCGCGTTGCGAAAGTTTCCCGCCGCCCGGGTTGTCGCCTGCGAGCTGAATCCTCTGCTGGCCCTCGTTTGTCGGGCTAATGCGCTGGCGGCCGGACTCGAGTCCCGCTTTGAAGTCAAGCGCGGTGACTTTCGCGACTTGAGACTTCCCCGGCGCACCGGCCCGACGCTGTTCATCGGCAATCCGCCCTACGTCCGGCATCACGACATCGAACCGCACTGGAAACAATGGTATCGGGACGAACTCGCCCGGCACGATATTGCCGGCAGTCAGCTCGCCGGGCTGCATCTGCATTTTTTCCTGAAAGCCCGCCAGCTTGCCCAACCTGGCGACGCCGGTTGCTTCATCACCTCGGCCGAATGGCTCGATGTGAATTACGGCCGGGACCTGCGCAAGCTGCTGCTCAACGGACTCGGCGGTCACACCGTCCATCTCTTCCCCGCGAACCAGCAACTTTTTGCCGACGCGCTGACGACTTCCGCCATCACCACCTTTCGGGTCGGGCAGGTCCATCACGGCATGGGCTTCACTGAGGCCGGTGATCAACAACGGCCGCTCACCAACTGGGTGCCGACGGAAGAACTCCGGCGGGCGCAGGCGTGGTCCGCTTTTGCCCGGCCGCTGCGCCCAGTCGCCGTCGAAGCGACGACCACCCTCGGCGATTTTTTCACGGTGCATCGCGGTCAAGTAACCGGGGCCAATCCTATTTGGATCGCCGGCGAGAACACCCCGCCCCTTCCGGCTTACTGCCTGCTCCCGACGGTCACACACGCCAAGGAAATCATCCGTCTCGCCGGTGCGCCGTTGCGCGATCTCACCGCGCTGCGTCGTGTCGTCTCTCTGCCCGAAGATTGGTCGGGGCTGCCGGCTCAGGATCGTCGCTTGATCGAATCGTTCATCGGCTGGGCGGAAGCAGAAGGCGGAAAATCCTCCTTCATCGCTCGGCACCGCCGTCCGTGGTGGCGCGTGAAGCTCAAGGCGCCCCCGCCCATCATCATGACCTATATGGGGCGGCGTCCGCCGGTGTTCGCACGCAACCTCGCCGGCGCGCGCCTGCTCAACATTGCCCACGGGCTTTATCCCAGAATCCCGACGGACGACGCTCTGCTCGACGCGCTGGTCGGCTGGTTGAACCGCCATGTCTTGCCATCGGCCGGCCGCACCTATGCCGGTGGCTTGGTGAAGTTCGAACCCGGCGAGGCCATGCGCATTCCGGTCCCGACGCTGGAGCACTTCGCCCATGTGGCCTGACCTCGCCCCCAAGTGGACTGCGGCGCAGGTCGCTCGCGACGCGGCGATCGCCCGCGACGAATTCCGGCAACGGCGCCTGGGCGAACCGTTGCAAAAATATCTCGAGGCTTTTGCCCGCCTCGAGAAAGCCAACCGCCAGATCGTCGGCGGGCTGGCCAGGCTTCTCGCGGCGCCGGTAAATCAACCCGCCTTGGCGGAAATCATGGGCGACAAGGATCTCCTGACGGCCCTGCGCTACGTGGGCGCTCCGCCCGTTTCAGAGGACGATCTGGAAACCCTCAGCGGCGAATCTCTCACCGCCAAACGCATTCTGGCCGACGCGGAGTTTGCCGGCGCGGTGCGTGATGTCCTCTGTGCAATTCTCGACCCCAAACGCTTTCCTTGGATTGCAGCCCACCGGCCGCCGACCAAACAGGAGCGCAACGCCGCGATCCTCGCTTCAACTGTCCTCGCCTCCTCGCAGGAGGTGCAAACCAAACGGCGCTCGGACGAGAGGCAAGTCGTCGAAGGATTGGTTCACGGTGTCTTGGTCGGGCTCGGCTATCGAAAACGCACCGCCCCTCAACGAGGCATCCAGAGCTTGCTGGGCGCAGACGTGCCCAAGCCCGGTGAATTTATGACGGGGTGCACCCTCGGTGAAAACAATGCTGATTTTGTGCTCGGCCTTTGGGACAGCCGGCTGCTGGTAATCGAGGCCAAAGGCTCGAACTCAGCCATCAACAGCCGCAAGCGCCTCAATATGGAAGCGGTGCAGAAAGCGAAAGCGTGGGCCGCCTTCGGCCGCGATGTCGTTTCTGCTGCGGCCATTCGCGGCGTGTTCAATCCCGCGGAGGTCTTGCGTGCACAGGAGACCCCCTTGGTTGTTTTTTGGGCTCACCGCATCGACGATTTGAAGAAATTTGTTGCTACGACAAAAAAGCCTCGAACGCGCAAACGCTAGACACTACCCCGTCAGCCGGTGGAAGCGCCAGCCGAGCAGCAGGGCGGCGCTGCCGAGGCCCGCCGCCAGGCCGACCCAGATTCCGACCGGGCCGAGCGCCGTGTGAAAGGCCAGCAGGTAGCCCGCGGGCAGCGCCACCAGCCAATACGCGACAAAGGTGAGGACGGTCGGGATCTTGACGTCGTGCAGGCCGCGCAGCGCCGCGGCGCCGATCACCTGCGCGCCGTCGAAGAGCTGGAAGAACGCCGCCACCACGAGCAGTTGCGCCGCGACCGCCACGACGCCGGGATCCGGCGTGAATCCGGCCGCGATGTGATGCCCGAACCCGGCGAAGCCCGCCGCAAACACCGCCATCAGCACGAAGCCCGCCCCGAGCGACCCGAAGCCGACCGCGCGCAGCGCGTCGCGCCGGCCCTCGCCGAGGGCCTTGCTCAGCCGCATGCTCGTGGCGGTCGAGAGTCCGAGGGGAAACATGAAGGTGAACGAGGCGCAGCTCAACGCGATCTGGTGCGCGGCGAGCGCCGTCGTGCCGAGCCAGCCCATCATGATCGCCGCGGCGGAGAACGCCCCGACCTCGAACAGCCACTGGCTCGCCGCCGGCACGCCGAGGTGCAGCATCGCGGCGAAGCGGTCCTTGGAAAATGCCGCGAGCCAGCGGGGGTTGGCACCCGGGCCGGCCTCCGGCCCGGAAGGTCCCGGCGGCGCCGCCGCGCCGGGCTCGCCCGCCATCGCCCCGGCATAGGCGGGCCACTCTGCTTTCACGCCGGCCTGGCGGCTGAGCCACCACCACATGCCGAGCGCCGCGACCGTGCGCGCGATGAACGTCGCCCAGCCCGAGCCGGCGAGCCCGAGCGCCGGCGCGCCGAGCCGGCCGTAGATCAGCACCCAGTTGAGAAACACGTTGAGCCCGACCGCGCCGAGCAGAATCACCATCGGCGCCCAAGGATGGCCGAGCGCCTCGCTGTATTGCTTGAGCACCTGGAAAACAAACACCGGCACGAGCGACGCCGCGATGATGACGAAAAACGGATTCACTTCGCCCAGCACTTCGGGCGGCTGGCCGAAACGGTGCAGCTGCGTCGCGACGCCGAAGAGCAGCGCCGCCGCGCCGACGCCCAGCACGAGGCCCATCGCCATGCCGTGCCGCAGAAACTCCGCGCACTCGCGCGACTGGCGCGCGCCGTGCGCCCGGGCGACGTTGATCGACACCGCGAGCAGCAGGCCGAGACCGGTGATGTAGACGAAATTGAAAATACTGCTCGCGAACGCCGACGCCGCGAGCGGCACCTTGCCGATGCGCCCGATCATCACGCTGTCGGTGACGCCCATCAGCGTCTGCCCCACCTGCCCGACCACGATGGGCACGGCCAGACGGAGCGTCAGGCGCAGTTCGCGCAGGAGAGAGGGGAAATCCAACACGCCGCCACAGAGAACCACCGGCGCGCGCCCCGCAATTCGTTTCTGATTGAGCTCCGATTTGCCGTGCCTCTGTGTTGCCCGGCATGAGCGCCCTGGCCCTCGCCCTCGTCCTCCTCGCGGCGTTTGCGCACGCGACGTGGAATCTCGCGGCGAAGAAATCCGGCGGCGGCCTGCCCTTCGTGTGGCTGAGCGGCTCGCTCGCGCTGCTGCTCTACGTGCCCGTCGTCGCGGCTTACTGGTGGTGGCAGCAGCCCGCGTTTCCCGCCGGCACGCTGCTCGTGATCGTCGGCAGCGGGTTGCTCAAGACCGCCTACGCGCTGCTCCTCCAGCGCGGCTATCGCAGTGGCGACTTCTCGCTCATCTACCCGCTCGCGCGCGGCACCGGGCCGCTGCTCGCGACGCTCGCCGCGATCCTGATTTTCGGCGAGCGCCCCACGCCGCTCGCGCTGCTCGGGGGTGCGATCATCATCACCTGCGTTTTCTACCTCGCGGGCGGCCCGAAGCTCCTGCGTTCGGACCGCGCCCACCTGCGCCACGCCGTCGGCTACGGCCTGGCCTGCGGCGCGGTGATCGCGGCCTACACGGTGTGGGATCAGCGCGCGGTGTCGCAACTGCACTTGCCACCGGTCGTCTACGACGCGGGCACGCAGGCGATCATGTGCTGCATCCTCACGCCGTTCGCGTGGCCGCGGCGGGCCGAGGTCGCCCGCGAGTGGCGCGACCACCGCTGGCACGCGCTCACGGTCGCCGTGCTGGCGTCGTTCAGCTATGTGCTGATCCTGACGGCGATGAAATTCACGCCCATCAGCTCGATCGCGCCGGCGCGCGAGATTAGCATCGTGATCGGGGCGTTCTTCGGCGCCCGCCTGCTGCGGGAGGCCGAGGCACGCCGGCGCCTGCTCGCGGCGGCGGGGATGGTCGGCGGCGTGATTGCGCTGGCGCTGGGTTGAGTGCTGCTGCAATTTGGCGCCGTGCGCCGCTCGCCCGAAATCGTCGTTCTGGTCGTCCTCCTTCTGATCATGATGGCCGGCGTGCTCTGGTATGTGCTCGACCGGCGCGCGAAGATGCGCGCGGCGCCTCCGGCGGCCACGCAGACCGTGACTCCTGCGCTGAAACCCGCGCCGGGCCCGGCGCCGCTCGCCCGGCCCGGCGGCGCGAGGCCGACCGTCTTGACGCCGCGGGGTCCGGTCGAAATCCCCGACGGCAAGACGCTCGATTTTTCCACCGGCCAAGCCGTGGTCAAGGATTCGCCCGAGGACCGGGCCAAGCTGGCCAAGGCGCTAAAAGAAATGGAAGAAGCCGCGGCCACCGTGACGTTCGATCCGCTGCCGGTGCCGAAAAAAGATCCGCCGGTCAAAGTCCCGCCCGACAAACCGTAGTCGCCGCGGCGGACCGGAGGCGCGGCCCGCGGCGGCGCGGGCGATCCCCGGCGAATTATTTTCCCGTTGGGTTCGACACCCGGGCGCCTGCCTTTCGCGACGGGAGAGCTCCGGCCTGGATCGAACCTGCGGGGCGTGCTTGCCTGCGACTGTCGCGACCAAGGTCGCTCCCACAAAACGGGCAAAGGGGTATTGTCGGGAATGCCCCGTCGCTCGCTCCGGGGCTCTTTTTTCACCGTGGGTCCAATTCCCCGCAGCTTGCTTCGGCTTGGATGGCTGGCGGTGGGAGCGTGCCGGCGCGCGACGTTCGGCGGGCGAGTCGCGACCAAGGTCGCTCCCACAAGGTCGGCAAGAAGCCGTCTTGCCCTAGTGCCTCGGGATTTGTTGCGCCGGGGCGCCTTACTTCCCGGCGGGCGCCATGTCTTCCATCAGCGCGAGCGCGGTGGCTTCGGTGATGTCGTTCACGTCGAAGTGGGGCACGAGCTTGCCGGCGTCGCGGTCCTTGCCGAGCACGTCGCGCGAGCTGGCCTGGCCGAGGATCGCGGAGTCGCTCAGGCGGATCGCGGTCGCCTGGATGTCGGGCACGACGAAGGTTTGTTCGCCCGACACCTGCAGCACGCTGACTTGCCGGCTGGAGACGAGCACCTCGATGACGACGTCGGCGACTTTGGTGAGGGCCTCGCGTTCCCGGCGCGCGGCGTCGCTGTCGGCGGCGGCGAAGTGATGGTAGGATTTGTCCGCCATCAGACTGGTGGCGATTTTCTGGTCGGCGAGTTGCGCGCCGGCGGCGCGGAAGGGCCGGCCGAACAGCCGTTCGACGTCGCGGATCGTCTGCCGGTCGGCGAGGGTCAGGGCCGGGGCGGGCCGGGCGGTGTAAGTGTTTTCGGCGGTCACCCGCTCCGTCTGCGCGTGGGTGCTGCCTTTGCCGGCGGGCACGGCGGCGGCGGCGGCCGGGCCGCCCGTCTGCACGTTCACCTGCGTCTGGGCGGCGGCGGGCGCGGGCGGCTCGATGTCGCTCTTCGTCTCGGTGCGCGCGGTTTCGGTGTGCTCGGTGCGTTTGGTGAGCTCGAGCGCAGACTCGGTGGCGACGAGGTCGCGGTTGACGTAGAAGACGAGCCGCGGTTTGCCGAGGGCCGCGTAGGTGGTCTTGAATTTCTCGACGATGGCGCGGGCCTCTTCGGGCCGGATGATCGAGCCGGCGGGGGCGAAGAGCTGCTGTTCGCCGGGGAGGAGCGCGAGATTCGCGGCGGGCGCGGCCCCGGGCCCGCGGGTTACGGGCGGGGCTTCACCGGCGGTCGGAGATTGCTGGGCGAAGCCGGCGGCGGGCAGCGCCGCGGCGAAGAGCAGGATGGTCGCGTTCATGGCGGATGGTTCCTCGGGGTGGGTTCAGCGCGCCTGACGGACGGCGATGGTGTATTTGCGGGCGAGAGTGTTCATCGCGATGAAATGCACGGCCTCGGTCGCGTTCTCGCCGAGGATGAGCGTCCGCCACGGCGTCTCGTCGCCGGTGGAGTAGCCGGCCTCGTCCTTGAACACGCAGCGCACCTGCACCTGCAGGCGGCGGTTCTCGCGGTTCTTGATGTTGGCGATGACTTCGAGGCGGCCGTCCGGCCGGATGGGTTCCTGCAGGCCCGTGCACGTGATGGAAATCTGCGTCGGCCGGTCCATCAGCACGAACTTGTCGGTGTTCTCGATGGAATACTTGGTGGTGTCCTGCGGCTGGAACGGGCCGGGCTCGGTTTGGCAACCGGCGAGGAACGCGGAGGCGAGGGCAGCGAGAACGAGGAGTGGCGGCGTGGTCTTCATGGCTGGGCGGTGGGTGTTAGTGGATAGGACAGCGGGAGCCGGCAAAGTTCACAAGTCAGGGCTGCTTTTTTGCCAATTCGCTCAGAAAGACGACGGTGTCGCGGTCGGCGGGCTCGACGTGCAGCACGACTTCCTGAGTGTGGGCGGGCAACGGCTCCCCGGCCGCGTCGAGAAACTCGACCGTCGCGGCGTGGTCGCCGGGCGGCAGGCGGAGCGCCGCGAAACTCAGCGTCTGCGGCAGGTTGTCCCACGTGCGGGTGTCGGCCCCGGGGTTGGCGGCGGCCGAAGCGCCCTTGCTGATGAGCCCGATGAGGCCGAGGGCGAGGGCGGCGTTCTCGGCGTTGCGGCTCCGCTCGCCGTCGCGTTTTCGGATCTGGCCGGCGGCGGCGGCGGCTCCGGCCAGCGCGACATCGCCGATCGTGTCGGCGCGGTCCTTGAACACGGCTTTGTTGCCGAGGATGTGGTCCATCACGCGGCCGCCGCGCGTCGTGGCCTGGAAGTTCAGATCGTCATATGCGGGCAGCGGAACGGTGCGGCCCGCGACGGTGAGCACGGCGCTCTTCGCGCGCGACTCGCGGGTCTCGAAGCGCAACTCCTCGCCGTGCTCGCCGCCGGCGTATTTGCGCGGGCCGCGGCCCCACTCGGCGAACACGAGCACGTTGGCGCCGGCGTCGTAGGGGGGCAGCGCACGGTGCGCGTCGTGCTCCGCGCGCGCCAGGGCATCGCGGCCGTCCGCCGCGAGCTTCGTGCTGGCGAGGCCGTCGAGATAGTCGAGCAGCACGTAGTCGCTCCGGTAGGCGGCCGCACCCGCGGCACTGTCGATGAACTG
>JACQFT010000232.1 GCA_016199925.1 Opitutia bacterium
CCTTCCGCTATCGATTTTACTTTCACGAGGGGGACGCGAAGCAAGCCAAAGTTGCGGAACAGTACGAAGAGTACGTGCGTTCCGCTCCGGCCAACTTGATGTCACGCTCTCCGTGCCGACGACGAAACTGCCGAGCTACGAAGCCGCTCGCCCCGTCGTGCTGCACCACGTTGTGCTGGCCGAGACGCGCTACCTCGCGCTCAACACGCAGCATCCGCCGCTCAACGATGTGCGGGTGCGCCGCGCGCTGTCACTCGCGCTCGACCGCGCGGCCCTCACCGGCAAGGTGCTCAAAGGCTGCCAGATTCCCGCCGGAACTTTCATCCCGCCGGGCCTCGGTGGCTATCAACCTGCACCGGCACTCACGTCAGCCGAGTCTGACGCCGCCGTGTTGCTCGCCGCGCGCACCGAAGCACGCCGCCTGCTGGCCGAAGCAGGTTTCCCCGACGGTCGCGGCTTTCCGCGTCTTGAGTTGTCGAGCTGGGACATCACCCCGACCGTCCTCGAAGCCATGCAGCAAATGTGGCGGCAGGAACTCGGCCTCGAGATCGGCCTCGCCCAGCGCGAGGGCAAAGTTCACCTCGCCGCCCTCGCCGCCGGCGATTACGACCTCGGCTTCGTGCCCGCCATCGCCGACTACAACGATGCCGCCAGCCTCTTCGAGGAGTTCACGACCGGCGCCGCCGGCAATTACCCGCACTGGTCCGATGCCGACTACGACGCACTCGTCTCGGCCGCGACGCGCGAGTCCGGTGTCGCGCGCCGCCTCGCGCTTTACCGCGAGGCCGAAGCCGTTCTCCTTCGCGAACTGCCCGTGATCCCGCTCTACTTCAACACGCAGAACTTTCTCCTCTCCCCGCACGTGCGCGGCTGGCAGACCGACCCCCTCTGGAACCGCTTCTACCAATCCGTCTCGCTCGAGTGAAGAGGAGGGGGGAAGACCTCCGTGTCGTCCGTCGGATCGCGATCCGCGGACCGGACGGGGCGGGTCCCTCCGCCCACGCCAAGCCGGCGCTCGCCCGCGGCGGCGGACACGTCCCTGCGGCCCGAACCCGCCGGGAGTGAACGGAAGCGACGTGCCGGTTTTTTCTTTACGTGGTCGCGCCCGCGCCGCTTCGTTCCTCGCGTGCCGTCACCCCTGCGCTCCCTGTCTGGCCTGCTCGCCGCCGCGCTGCTCGGCGCTTGCGCGAAGACCGAGACCGCCGTCGAACTCGGCAACCGCACGCAGGTCCTCCACCAGAACATCAGCGCCGAGCCGCAGGACCTCGACCCGCACCTCATGCAGACCAATGCGCACTTCAACGTGCTCATGGCACTCTACGAGGGCCTCTGCGGCTACGACCCGCGCGACCTGCACCCCGTGCCCGGCGTCGCCGAGCGGTGGGACGTTTCCGCCGACGGCCTCACCTACACCTTCCACCTCCGCGCCAACGCCAAATGGTCCAACGGCGATCCGGTCACCGCCGCCGATTTTGTTTTCAGCGCGCAACGCCTCCTCTCGCCGTCGCTCGGTTCACCCTACGGTTTCTACTACGACATCGTCGCGGGCGCGGCCGATTTCGCCGCGGGGCGCAGCAAGGATTTCGCGCAGGTCGGCATCCGCGCCCTCGACGCCCGCACGCTGCGCGTCGAGCTGAACCAGCCCGCGCCGTATCTGCCGTTTCTCACCGGCAGTTTCAGTTGGTATCCGGTCCACCGCGCCACCGTCGAGAAACACGGCCCCGCCGCCGCGCCCTACACTGGCTGGACCAAGCCCGGCCACATCGTCACCAACGGTCCGTTCACTCTCGCCGACTGGAAGCCCGGCCAGGAAATCATCGTGCGGAAAAATCCGCTCTACTGGGACGCCGCGCGCGTGCGCCTGCAGGAAATCCATTTCCATCTCATCGAGAACAACGAAACCGAGGAGCGCGCGTTCCGCACCGGCCAGTTGCACCTCACCGAGTTCGTGCCTGCGAGCAAGCTCCGCCCCTACCACGACCGCGAACCGCAGCTCCTCCAGATCGCGCCGTTCTTCATGACGTATTTCTATGGCTTCAACACGACGCGCCCGCCGTTCAACGACGGGCGCGTGCGCCGCGCGTTCTCCCTCGCCCTCGACCGCGAGAAGCTCGCGCTCACGCAGTCGTTCCAGAACGTCCGCCCCGCCACCGGCCAGGTGCCGCCGGGCAGCGACGGCTACGTCTACGACGGCGAATACCGACTGCGCTTCGATCCCGCCGAGGCCCGCCGCCTGCTCGCCGCCGCCGGTTATCCGGACGGAAAAAACTTCCCGTCGACCGACCTCACCTTCGACACGAACGGCCGCCACCAACTCATCGCCGAAGTTCTCCAGCAGATGTGGCAGCAGAACCTTGGCGTGCATCTCAACCTCGCCAACGTCGAGGGCAAGGTCTTCCACGCCGAGCGCCTGCGCAAAGCCTACGACCTCGGCCGCGCGGGCTGGGTCGGCGACTACCTCGACCCGCACGCCTTTCTCAGCGTCTTCCTCAGCACCGGCGGACAAAACGTCACCGGCTTTGCCAACGCCGACTACGACCGGCTCGTCCGCGCAGCGCTCGGCGAACGCGACCACGCCAAACGCCTCGCCCTCTACCGCGCCGCCGAGGATCTGCTCTTGCGCGAGCAACCGATCCTCCCGCTTTTCTTCGACACCTCGCGCCACCTCGTGAGCCCCGCCGTCAAAGGCCGCTACCCCAACCTCCTCGACTACCACCCGTATCAGGGCATGTGGCTGGAACCGTAGGGGCGTTCCGCCGGCCGGCAGAACGCCCTCCGCATCTGCAGCGCCCGCGCCGACCGTCGGGCTGGCGCTCGACGCACACGCCAAGCAGGAGCGCAGCCTCGCTACGCGCTGCCTGGTCGGATGACCGCAGGCGGGATGGGGTCGCGGAAATCCTGCGCGAGCCTCAAGAAGCCCGACACTACGACGCCAAAGGTCGCAGAAAAAGCAGCGCGCTCCGCCACTCGGCGATGTCCTCGCGACAACCGCGATGGATGCAGCCCGCGCCCCCGCCCGTTCTTTCGGCCAGCCCACCACAGCTTCGCCGGCCCGGGTCGTCGGTCCGGCAGCAGTTGCATGAGCCAGCTCCGGGAGAAAAAACGCCGAGCGTCGGCCATGTTCGGCAGGCAGCACCCGCCCGGCACCGCCAAACCGCCAGCCGGCCCGCGCGCTGCGCCGCGAATTGACAGCCCGCTGAGACCACCGCAAGTTTCGCCCGTGACCGCCGCCGCTGGGCCCGACTTCATGCCGCGCGCTTCGCGCCTGACCGAAAGCGCGCGCCGCCTCGCCCGCGGCTAGCCCGGCCCGTGACGAACCGGTCTTCGCCCAAGCCTCCATGCTGCGCAGAATTTCTCGTCGTTCCTTCCTCACGGGCCTTGTCGCCGCTCCGGCGCTGGTCGGCTTCTACGCCTGGCGCGTCGAGCCGGTCTGGCTCGAGCTTGTCCGGCGCGACCTGCCAGTGCGAAACTTGCCGGCCGCCCTCGACGGAAAAACCCTCGCCCACCTGAGCGACATTCACATCG
>JACQFT010000214.1 GCA_016199925.1 Opitutia bacterium
AAGAACGGCCTCCGCACGCTGATCGACGGCGCCCTGGCCAAACTGCCCCCCGGCACCGTGCGGCTCGATGCCGCCGTCGAGACGCTCATCCCCGGCCGGCCGCACCGCCTCGTCTGGCAGCAGGCCGGACAAGCCGGGAGCGCCGAGTTCGACGCCGTGGTGCTCGCGATCCCCGCGCACGGCATCGCGCAACTCACGTTCGGCACGCTCGGCGAGCGCTCCCTCGCGATGCTCGACGCCATCCCGCATCCGCCGGTCAGCTCGCTCTTCCTCGGCTACCGCCGCGAGCAGGTCGCGCATCCGCTCGACGGCTTTGGCGGTCTCGTGCCGGAGAAAGAGCGCCGCGAGGTCCTCGGCATTTTGTTTTCCTCGACCTTGTTTCCCGACCGCGCGCCCGCGGGCCACGTCGGCCTCACGATCTTCGCCGGCGGCATGCGCCAGCCCGACAACGCCCGGCTCGGCACGGCGGCGTTGCTCGAGCGCATCGCTCCCGACCTGCGCGACCTCGTCGGCGCCGCCGGCGCGCCGGCGTTCGTCAAACACACCTTCTGGCCCCGCGCGATTCCCCAATACATCATCGGCTACGAGCGTTATCGGGATGCCATCGAGACCGCCGAGCAGTCCGCGCCCGGCCTCTTCGTCGGCGGCAACGCGCGCGACGGCATCTCGCTCCCCGACTGCGTGAAATCCGGCGAGCGACTGGCGGCGGAAGCGGGCAAATTTTCTGCCAGTCTGTAGGAACGGCTTGATGCCGTGATCGCATTGGCGCCGACAGTAGGCCGCGCCACGTTCTTGCGTCTTTCTTTGACCACGGATCGCTCGGATGGGGACGGATCAGGCCGGATGGTCGGTGACTGGATCGAGAATTGTATCCGCTGAAATCCGTGGAATTCGTGGTCAAAGAAAACTATCTCCGTTGCCATCACTCTCCTTCGCGGACAAACGGCCGCCAAATTTCTGCTCTGACTGAAGGAGCGGCTTTATGCCGCGATGCACGTCCGTTCGCGGCGCAAAGCCGCTCCGACAACACGGCACACGACCGCGCTGCTCCGTCGTTTTCCCCTCGGAATTCGCGCTTCGAAAACCGGAATCTCCCGCGGCCGTCTCGCCACTTGACTACCCCCTTTGGTGAGGTAGCCTCCCGCGCCTTATTCCCATGGCGCCAGACTTCAAAGATTCCCTCCTGCTTCCCAAGACCGACTTCCCGATGCGGGCGGGCTTGGTGCAGCGCGAGCCGGGGCGGATCGCGCACTGGGAAAACATGGACCTCTACGGGCGCATCCAGCAGAAGCGCGCCGGCGCGCCGAGTTTCGTGCTGCACGACGGCCCGCCCTTCACCAACGGCGACGTCCACATCGGCACCGCGCTGAACAAGACGCTCAAGGACCTCATCAACCGCTACAAGTCGATGCGCGGGTTCCGCACGCCCTACGTGCCCGGCTGGGACTGTCACGGTCTGCCCATCGAGCAAAAGGTATCGCAGGAAATCCGGGAAAAGAAACTCACGCTCACCACCGCCGAGCTGCGCGCGAAGTGCGACGAGTTCTCCGAAGGCTGGATCAAGAAACAGACCGCGCAGTTCAAGCGCCTCGGCGTGCTCGCCGACTGGGCCCACGAATACAAGACGAAGGCGCCGGAGTTCGAGGCCGACGTCGTGCGAACCTTTGCCGCCTTCGTGGAGAAGGGCCTCATCTACCGCAGCAAGAAACCCGTTTACTGGAGCATCCCGTTCGAGACCGCCCTCGCCGAAGCTGAGATCGAATACCAGGACCACGTCTCGCCGTCGATCTGGGTGAAGTTCGCCGTGCCGGCAAGCGAGGCCGCCAAGTTCGGCCTGCCCACCGACAAACCGCTCTTCGTCGTCATCTGGACGACCACGCCCTGGACGATCCCCGCCAATCTCGCCATCGCGCTGCACCCGACGGTTGACTACGTCGTGGCCGATCTCGGCACCGAGCGCATCCTCGTCGCGCAAGCACTGCTCGGGGCGGTCGCGGCGGCGGCTAAGATCGAAACGCCGCCGGCCGTTACGCTGACCGTGGCCGGCGCGAAGCTCGAGCACCTGCAAGCGCGCCATCCCTTCATCGACCGCGCGTCGCCCGTCGTGCTCGCGGACTACGTCACGACCGAGAGCGGCACCGGTTGCGTGCATACCGCGCCCGGCCACGGCGCCGAGGACTATCAGACCGGCCTTAAATACAAGTTGGAGATTTATTGCCCGGTTGGGGACGACGGCAAATACCTCGATGACGGCCGCGTGCCGGCCGACCTCGTCGGTCTCTCCTGTCTCGAAAGCGTCGAGGACCTCGCCGCCAAGAAAACTTCCACCGCCAACGTCGGCGTGCTGAAGGCGCTCGCGGCCGCCGGCGCGTTGCTGGCCAAGTCCAAATACCCGCACAGCTACCCGCATTGCTGGCGCTCGAAGACGCCGATCGTTTTCCGCGCGGTGGACCAGTGGTTCGTCTCGCTCGACCAGTCGGGCGTGCGCCAGACCGCCCTCGGCGAGATCGCCAAGATCGCGGCGGCACAGGGCTGGATTCCCGCGTGGGGCGAGGCCCGCATCCGCGGCGCCGTCGAGTCGCGGCCCGACTGGTGCATCAGCCGCCAGCGTTCGTGGGGCGTGCCGATCCCGGCCTTTTTCGATGCCAAGAAAAAAGCCTGGCTCGACGCCGGGGTGGCCCGCGCCGTGGCCGACAAGATCGCGACCCGCGGCACCAACTTCTGGTATGACGCCACGCCTGCACAGATTCTCGACGGCGTGCCCCTCCCCGCCGGCTGGCCCGCGCCGGGCGAACTCATCTGCGGTCGCGACACGCTCGACGTGTGGATCGATTCCGGCTCGACGCATGCCGCCGTGCTCACGCGCGGCCAGGGCGGCACCTCGTGGCCGGCCGACCTCTATCTCGAAGGCAGCGACCAGCACCGCGGCTGGTTCCAGTCGTCGCTCTGGTGCAGCGTCATCGCCTCCGGCGCCGCGCCCTACCGGGCCGTCCTCACCCACGGCTTCATCGTGGACAAGAACCGCCAGAAAATTTCCAAGAGCTCGGCTTACCAGAAACCGCAGACCGCCGACGCCTACATCGCCCAGCACGGCGCCGATGTCATCCGTCTCTGGATCGCTTCGCAGGATTTCCGCGACGACATCCCGGTGGACGACGAGATCTTGAAGCACGTCGGCGAAGCCTACCGTCTTTTCCGCAACACGCTGCGTTTCCAGCTCTCGACGCTGTTCGACTTCGACGCGGCGAAGCACGCCGTGCCCGTCGAGAAAATGGACGGGCTCGACCGCTGGGCGCTGCACCAGACCGCCGCGCTGATCAATGCCGCCACGGCCGCCTACGACGCCTACGAATTCCACCGCGTCTACCAGCTCTGCAACCAGTTTTGTGCAGTCACGCTGTCGGCCACCTACCACGACATCCTGAAGGACCGGCTCTACACGCTCGCGGCAAACCACCCGCTGCGCCGCTCCTCGCAGACGGCCATCCACCACATCTTCGCCGCGCTGGCGAAGATCCTCGCGCCGGTCCTCACTTTCACGGCCGACGAGGCCTGGAGCTATTTCAAGACCGGCTCGGAATACTCCGGCGAGTCGATCCACCTCGAAGACTGGCCGGTCGCGCCCGCCGCTTGGACCGACGCCCTGCTCGACACCGAGATGACGGCGCTGCTGAAGCTCCGCACGGCGGTGAACGAAAAGCTCGAGCCGCTCCGCCAGACCGGCGTGATCGGCAAGGCGCTCGACGCGGCCGTCGCGCTCGCGGGCCCGGCCGGCAACGCGACGTTCGCCACCGCGGCGAAGCACCGCGAATTTTTGCCCGAACTCTTCATCGTCTCGCAGGTCGCACTCACGTCGCCCGACGGTGCGGCCGGCGAGATCACCGCCCGCCACGCCCGCGAGGGCGGCGCGGTCCGTTGTCCCCGCTGCTGGCGCTGGGTGCCGGCGCTCGCCGCAACTTCCCGCGGAGAAGTTTGCCCTCGG
This sequence comes from Opitutia bacterium, assembly GCA_016199925.1. Classification (GTDB taxonomy): domain Bacteria; phylum Verrucomicrobiota; class Verrucomicrobiia; order Opitutales; family Opitutaceae; genus JACQFT01. Next base: position 3,983 of record JACQFT010000214.1, read on the forward strand.
TGCGAAGAAGCCCTTAACTCCTAACTCATTTTACCGATTATGCCCAAGAGCCACAAGACACCCGCCAAGAAGCCCGCCGCCAAAGCCCACGCCAAACCTCCGGCCAAGGCTCCTGCCGCGAAAGCCAAACCGGCGAAACCGGCGAAGTCAGCCGCCAAGGCCCCCGTTGCCCACCCCAAGAAACCGGCTGCCGCCAAAGCCGCCTCCGCTCCCGCCAAAGGCAAACCGCACCTGTCGGCCGCCGACCTCAAACGCATGATCCTCGAACGCAAATCCACGCCCAAGGCCATCGCCTTCAGCCTCGACGAGGTCCGCGAGATCGCGAAGAAAAACGAGAAGCACGTCGAGACCGCCGTCAAGACCGGCAAGAACGGCAAGCCCGTCGCCGGCGCCAAGGCCGCCGATCTCGCCGCCAAGATCGAGAAGCCCGCCAAGCCCCACCACGTGAAGGCCGCGTCGCTCGCCGACATCCTCGGGTTCAACCCGAAAAAGGGCAGCAAGCCGTCCGCGATGGTTCCCGAAGAAGACGTGCCCGAGAAATTCCGCCGCTACTACCGCCTGCTTCTCGACCTCCGCCACCACGTGCTGACCCAGCTCGGCGAGCACACCGAGGAGACCCTGCTCAAGTCCGCCAAGGAGGACTCGGGCGATCTCTCCGGCTACGGCCAGCACATGGCCGACGCCGGCACCGACACCTTCGACCGCGACTTCGCCCTCAGTCTCGTCTCGAGCGAGCAGGAGGCCCTGTCCGAGATCGAAGCCGCCATCAAGCGCGTCCACGACGGCACCTACGGCGTCTGCGAACTCACCCAGAAACCCATCGCCAAGGACCGCCTGCTCGCCGTGCCGTTCACCCGTTACTCCGCCGAGGCGAAGAAACAGGTCGAGCGCCACTCGCACCGCTCCGTGCAGCGCGGCGGCCTCTTCGGCGACTCCACCGAGGAAGACGGCGGCGGCAAGATGATGGACGCCGAGGCCGGCGAAGACTGAGCACGATCCGCCGCCCGCGATCCGCGCCCGCTTGAATCCCGACCAGCCAACCGGCGAACACCCGCGCCCCGGCGGCGAACCTGCGGCCGCGGGCCCACCGCGCTCGCCGCTCGCCCGCGCCCTCTCCTACCGGCGGCTGTGGACGCTGATGCTCGGCGTCTTCGTCCTCGACCAGCTCACCAAAGTGTGGATCGCCGGCCGTCTGCCGCTCGGCAGCTACGGGCCCGACAACAGCATCACGGTCGTCCGCGATTTCTTTTACCTCGTGCATGTCGGCAACACCGGTGCGGCGTGGAGCATGTTCACCGGCAAGGGCACGCTGCTCGGCCTGCTCGCGCTGGCGACCCTCCTCGCGATTTTCCTCGGCCGGCACCAGCTCGGCCTGCGCCAGCCGGCCACGCAGACGTTCTTCGGCCTGCTCTGCGGCGGCATCTGCGGCAACCTCACCGACCGGCTGCTGCACGGCCACGTGATCGACTTCGTCGACCTGCATTTCGGCCGCTACGTCTATCCGACCTTCAACGTCGCCGATGCCGGCATCTGCCTCGGCGTCTTCGGCTACATCATCTGGTCGCTGCGCCAGCCGCAGGTGCCGAGTGAGAAGTGACAAGCATCAAGCGACAAGACCGCACTCCGGTTCTTGGCCCTTGAAACTTAGCCCTTGTTCCTTGTGCGGCGAGCAAAGCTCACTCGACATTCGCCATCTGCTCGCGGACGCGCTCCAGCTCGTTCTTGAATTCGATCACCTGCTGCGCGATCACCAGGTCGTTGGCTTTGCTGCCGACAGTGTGGATCTCGCGGCCGATCTCCTGCAGAATAAACTCGGCCTTGCGGCCCACTTCGCCCTCCGCGCGCACGAGTTCGCCCAACTGCACAAGGTGGTGGCGCAGGCGCGTCAGCTCCTCGGTGATGTCGCACCGGTCGGCGAACAGCGCGATTTCCTTCAGCACACGGTCGTCGCCCAGCTCCAGGGCGAGTCCGGCCTGGCGGAGCCGCTGGTGGAGCAGCTCCCGGTAGTTGCCGGGCACCTGCGGCGCTCGGGCGGCGATCACCTCGACGCCGTGGTTCAGCTTTTGCAGGCGGCCGAGAAAATCGATGAGGAGCGCCTCGCCTTCCTTTGCGCGCATGGCGGAGAGTCCCCGCAGCGCCGCCGCTAGCGTCTCGCGCAGGACCGGCGCGGCCAGATCGGCCGACGGCCGCAGCGCGTCGTTGCGCTGCGCGTTCGCGATCTGCCAGAGCAGTTCCGTCTTGGGTTTGAACTTCAGGCCGCGCGCATCCGAGAGGTCCGCCAGCTTGTCCAGCGTCTCGGCAATCGCGTCGGTGTCCCACCCGGCCGACACGCCTTTCGCGCCCGTGACCTCGACGGCCACGTGCACCTTGCCGCGCACGACGGCCTTGCGCACCGCCTCGGCGACGGCGGCCTCGAGACTCTCCCACTCGTCCGGCAGCTTCATCGACAGGTCGAGGGTGCGGCGGTTGACCGAGTTCACCTGCACGGTGACGGTCTGGGATTCAAGGACGGCCGAAGCGCGGCCGTAGCCGGTCATGGAATTCATCGGGTAGAAGTAACAAGGATCAAGGGACAAGTGGCAAGAGCCGCATCTGAAGAATTTTCATTCAGCCGTGTCGTCTTTGCCGGCGATGGCCGAGAAAATCCGTTTCAATTCTTCCGCCTCCGTCGCCAGCTTCTCTCGTTCGGCCAGCAGCCCGTCAAGTTGGCCGACATTGATCAGCCTCAGCCAAAGTCCGGATTCGCGGGCCTCTTTTCGGCAGACCTTGATCCGGTAGAAAAAATCTTTCCGACTCAACCCCTCCTGCGCCTCCAGATAATTTGCGGCCACTGATCCCGACGACCGGACCAACTGTTTCGAGTCCAAGAAATTCGAGACTGAATTCGGCAGGCGATTCACGAACTGACGGACAGCAGCGGCGAAATCGAAGGTCCGTTTTACCAAGTCTCGTGGTTGGTCGGGCATTTTCCTGGCACTTGTTACCTGTTACTTGGCCCTTCTTCGCCTTTCAGAATCGCCGCGACCTGCTGGACGTCCTTGTCGCCGCGGCCGCTGAGATTCACGACGAGGATCTGCTCCGGCCGCAACTCACGGGCGCGCTTGACGGCATAGACGAGCGCGTGCGTGGACTCGAGCGCGGGGATGATGCCTTCAAGCCGCGAGCAGAGTTGGAATGTCTCCAGCACCTCGTCATCGGTCGCGTAGGCGTAGCCGATGCGGCCCTGGTCGCGGTAGTGCGCGTGCTCGGGGCCGATGGCGGCGTAGTCGAGGCCCGCCGACACGGAATGCGTCAGCTCGATCTGGCCGTCGGGATTCTGGAGAATGTAAGTCTTGCTGCCCTGGAGCACGCCGAGCTTGCCGCCTTCGAAGCGCGCCGCGTGTTCGCCGCGCCTGATGCCGCGTCCGCCGGCTTCGACGCCGGTGAGCTGCACGGACGGCTCGTCGAGAAAGTCGAAGAAGCAGCCGATCGCGTTGCTGCCGCCGCCGACGCAGGCGACGATCTCGTCGGGCAAGCGGCCTTCGCGCGCGAGAATCTGTTCCTTCAGCTCCCGACCGATCACGCGGTGAAAATCGCGCACCATCATCGGATACGGGTGCGCCCCGAGCGCGGAGCCGAGAATGTAGTGCGTGTCGCGCACGTTCGTTACCCAGTCGCGCATGGCTTCGTTGACGGCGTCCTTGAGGGTGCGCTGGCCGGCCTCGACGCTGACGACCTTGGCGCCCATGAGCCGCATGCGGAAAACATTCAGCGCCTGCCGCTCCATGTCGACGGCGCCCATGTAGACCGTGCAATCGAAACCGAACTTCGCGCACACCGCCGCCGTCGCGACGCCGTGCTGGCCCGCGCCCGTCTCGGCGATGATGCGGCGCTTGCCCATGCGGCGCGCGAGCAACGCCTGGCCGAGCGCGTTGTTGATCTTGTGCGCGCCGGTGTGGAGCAGGTCCTCGCGTTTGAGATAGATTTTTGCCCCGCCGCAGTGCTGCGTCAGCCGCGCGGCGAAACAGAGCGCCGTCGGCCGACCGGCGAATTCCTGCAGGTGGTGTGTGAGCTCGGTCTGGAACGCCGGATCGCTCCGCGCTTTTTCGTAGGCCGCAGTCAGTTCGTGCAACGCCGTCATCAGCGTCTCGGGCACATAGACGCCGCCATACGGGCCGAAATGCCCGGCGGCATCGGGCAGAGCAAAGCGGGGCGCGGCAAGAGACTCGGCGGGGACGGTCATGGAGCCGCTACGGGAAGGCGCCGCACGGCCAAAGGCAATTTAGTTTTCCTCGGATGACTGGGGCGGCTTGGCCCGCAGCCGGCGCTCGGCCGACTCGGCCACGAGCGCGAAAATCGTGTCGCGCAGGAGCGGCACGGTGTTCAACAGGGCTTTGACGCCCGCGGGATTCCCCGGCGCATTCGTCAGGAAATCGATTTTCGCGACGGCCGGCAGCTTGAGCTGGAGCGTGCGGAGTGCTCCCGCCGCGGCGAACTCCGCCGTGTCGGCGTCGCCGCAGACCAGGGCCGCCACCCACAGCGCCGTGTAGGCCCGGCCCTCGTTGGCGAGCGAGGGCTGCTGGAAAAACGAGCGGAGCCGGCGCAACGACGCCCGGTCGCCCGTGGCAATCAGCAGCGCACAAATCCGGTCGGCCTGGGGCACCGTCAGCGGGCGGCGCAGCAGCAGCAAGAAATCGCTCTGCGTCAGCGGGCTGTCGCCGCGGCTGGCGGTGATGAGGTATTGCAACGCGGCGACCTCGAACCCTCCGCCGAGCGCCGGCGCGTAGTGGTTCAGCAAAATCGTCGCCTCGTCGGGTCGGCCGAGGCCGGCGAGGGTCTCGATCTGGGTGCGAAAGAAAAGGGTGCTGCCCATGCCGATCTGGAGCGGCGTGAGCCGCGCAATCGCGGCGGCGCGGTCGCCCTGCTCGATGAGCGCGTAGGTTTGCAGCAGGAACCCCACGCGGCGCGGCAACCGCGAGACGGCCGGCTGGTGCTCCTTCAGGAACTTCCCGGCCAACCGCCCGTGCCGGACCGCGAAGAACAGCGAACGCTCCCACTCCTCGGTCAGCTCCGTGCCCGCCGTCAGCCGGTCGAGGCACAGCGCGGCGAGCCGGTCGAAGCGCTGGGCGGCGAGCAGTTGATCGTGGAAGCTGATCGCGGTGGCCTCGGCCTGGGCGGGGAAGTCGCGCAGCAAAATTTCATAGACGGCGTCGCTGTATCCGAAGCTGCCGGTCGCGCTCCAGAGCTGCCCGAGCAGCAGGCCGGTCTGGTAGTCGTCGGGGGCGACCTGGCGGGCGGTGGAGAGGTTGAGCATCGCGCGCGCGAAGTCGCCGGTCCGCAGCGCCGCGAGGCCTTCGTCGCGAAAATACTTCGCCTGAATCCACGCGAAGCGGCTCCAATGGCCGGGCCAGACGACGTCCTTGTAAGCGAGCCGGCTGTAGCCGATGCGGTGGAAAACGGGCAGCGCCGCGGCGCACGCGAGCAGATAGAGGCCGAGCAGGAGCGAGGCGTAGATCAGGGCCGCGCGCCGCCAGAACGGCCGCACGGCGGCAGGCGCGACCGAGCAGCGCCACCCGTCGCCCGTTTCCTGCAGGAGCGGGCAGACATGCCGGAATCGCGAGCCGCGGTTGAAGTTCATCGCCGGCACGCAGCGCGTTTCGCCGGGGCGGCCGGAGTCGCTGGGATCGTGGCACGGGCATTGCCGCCGGCCTCCGCGCCAGCGATACCAGCTTTTCCGGGCGTTCCAATAGAGCAGCGCCCAGAGCAGCCGGAAAAGATCGCCGCCCCACGAAGTCAGGCGGCTGAGGTGCAACCGCTGCGTCGCCCAAGATTCCCGCCGAGAGTCGTCGTCGTCGTTTTCCGGGCCGGGCGTGGACACGGGTCAGGCAGCTTGCAGTTTGCGCGTCCGGCGCAGCTTCCACCATGACGCGCCGGCCGCGGCGAGGGCCAGGACGCCGAATTGCAGATAGGTGGCCGGCTCCGGAATGAGCTGACCGGAGGAGCTGTAGTAGTCGGTGAAACCGCCGCCCTGGTCGTAGCGGGTGGTGCCGATGCCGGTGATCCCGTAAACGTCCTGGTTCACCGCATTGCCCTGAGTCGAGGTGAAGGCGACGAAGCGGAGATAAGTGAAATTGGGATCGATGGTCTGGCCGGTGTTGGCGCCGAGCGCGCTGGCGAAATTGGAAAACGGCACCGCGAACGTCAGGAACGCGTCCGGCGTCACTTGGTTTTGCTGCGAGCCCGAGAGGAACGCGGAACCGTCGGTCACCTGCCCGTAATCGTAGTTGGACGCCGAGCCGGTGATGGTGCCGTAGTTGGTGCCGAGGGCGCTCGTGTTGGGCGAGGTGTTGGCGTCGATCGCCGTGCCGGTGGGGTTTTGGAAATCGATCGTCACGTTCTGCCCCGAGCCCGTGGAGACGCCGAAATAGAGATCGATCTTGCCGTCGCCGTTGGAGTCGACGCCGATGCGCGGGTTGCCCGTGAACTTCGGGCTGCCCTGCTGCGTCGTGAGCACGTTGAAGCGGAAACGGAAAACCAAGCTGTCGACCCCGCTGATCTGCCCGAATTTGTAGTAGAAACCGTAGTAGCCGTTCGTGCCGTCGCCGACGAAATCGTCCGCGCCCTGCCCGGTTTGCTGGTCCCAAATCGGATCGGACATCGGCGTGCCGAGCACCGAACCCAGCGTCCGGAACGTGCTGACATCATCGAGCACGCTGACCTGCGCCGAGAGGCTCGGCGGGACGATGACGGCGAGCAGCCCCAGCCACCACGCGGGGCCGGCCTGCTGCAACCGTTGAACGACGCTCTTCACGGCGGCAATGTGCGGTGAAACACCCTAGATGAAAAGCACGCAGATGGCCCTGTGCATACGGCCCTAGTCAATACTTCCGTTGCACCCGTGGCGGGCACCGGCCCCGCCGCCTGCTCACGCGAGTGCCGCCGGCTCGCGCGCGTGCCGTCGGAGTGCGCGAGCGAGCCAGCCCAAGTTTCGCCGACGCAGGCCCGAGTCCCCGGTGCGCCTACGCGCCGCGCTTGACGGTCAGCAGCGTGTAGTCGTCCCGCAGGCCATGCTGGCCGGCGAAACTGTTCACGGCGGCCAAAATTCCGTCGTTAATCTGCCGGGCCGACCCGGAGTGAACCGCCCGCAAAGCATCGGCGAGGCGGGCACTGCCGAATTCTTTTTCCTCGGCGTTGGGCGCCTCGGTCAGCCCGTCGGTGTAGAGCACGAGCGTGGAGCCCGGTTCGAACGAGAGCGTCCGGTCGTCGATGGCCGACTCGAAAAGCTCCGCGTCCACCAGGCCGACGGGCATACCCTCGGAGCCGGGAAACTCGCTGAGATAGGCGCCTGCCGCGCGGTCGCGCCGCGAGAACAGCGGGAGTTCGTGGCCGGCGCGCGCGAACGTCACCTCATTGCGGTCGGCATCGACGACCGCGTAGGTCATCGTGATATACATGCCCTCGCGCATGTCGCCTGCGAGGGTGCGGTTCAGCTCGGCGAGCACGCGGGCCGGCGACGAGTGCAGCGGCGCGATCTGGCGGAGCGTCGTGCGGCAGATCGCCATCAGCAGCGAGGCGGAGATGCCTTTGCCGGACACGTCGGCGACCGCGACGCCGACCCGGTTGTAGCCGAGTTTGAAAACGTCGTAGAGGTCGCCGCTGACTTTCTGCGCGGCGAGGTAGCGCGCGTCGATGTCGAGCCCGGGCACGGTCGGCATCGAACGCGGCAGCAGCATCCGCTGGATGTCGCTCGCCAGCGTCAGGTCGAGATCGAGGCGCTGTTGCTCCACCTGGAGCGCGAGGAAATCTGCGTTGTGCACGGCGAGGCCGGCCTGTTCGGCGAGAGCGGCGACGAGCGAATAATCCGTGTCGCTGAACGGCAGGCCGTCCGCCGCGTTGCAGACGCAGAGCACGCCGATGAGCCGGTTGCGCACGGTGATCGGCGCCGCGATGACCGAGCGCACGGTCAGCGCGGGATCGTCGTGCTTCACGATGCGCGCATCCGACGGCGCATTGACCACGAGTTCGCCCTTGCCCGTCGCGGCGACGCGGCCGACGACGCCTTCGCCGACGGGGAACGACTCCGAGGTCAGCACCTGCTCGATGAACTTGGCCCGGGTGCCCATTTTCATCGCTTGCTTGTCGGCGATCGGCCGGTGCGGCGGGAAAAGCCCCTCGACGGCGACCCCGCGCATCAGATTGTCACCGCCCTTCTCGAAGATGCAGGCGCTCAACGCGCCGGTGCTGAGGATCGACGCGTGCACGATGCGCTGGAAAAGCTCCTCGCGCGGCAACCGTTCGCCCACGGCGTCCACCATCGTGTGCATGTAGTCGAGCACGATCTGGCGTTCCTCGAGCAGCGCCTGTTTTTCCTCCTCCAGGCGTGAAACGTCGCGCTGGGCGCGCCAGTAGAACGAATACGCGATGGCCGCGCCGATGACCGAGCCGAGCAGGAAGAGGATCATGGCGGCGACAGTTCAGCGCCGGATGGCAACCGGCGAGCCGGAGCGGCGCGCGCCGCCGCGGCGGGGCCCCGAGCCGGCGCGCCCGGCCCGCGCTGCCGCGCGGTGCTGCAACGCTGGGTTCACCCGGAGGATAGATTCAGCAATCACGGGCTAACGCGCGTCGATCCGGTTGCGCAGGAACGCCAGCACGTCCTGGAACTTGGCGGCGTTGGTGGCATCGACGGTCACGAGGTTCTCATGGGCCTCGAGCACGAGCCGCGCGCTTTCGATCTCGGTGCGCGCCTGGTCGCTGAGGCCCTGCTGGCCGCCGGCAAAGTTCATCGGAAAATTTCCCGCATCGACCGTCGCCAGCCGGTGCAGGCCGAGGTTGCGGATCAGTTCCAGATTGCGCTCGCCCACCCGCGCGAGCGTCAGCGTGCCCGGCGCCGGCAGCTGCTTGCGCAGCTCGAGGGCCGCCCCGGCGAGCACTCCGAGGAACGTGCTGTCCATGCTGGAGCAGAGCTGAAAATCGACCACGAAGCGGAGTTTGCCGCTCCGGATCATCCCGCTGAAAAAATCCTTCAGGCCCCCGCTGTTCATGAACGACGCCCGGCCCTCGATCCGGACCAAGACCGGGTCGGCGTAGGCATCGACGAGAAAGACAGGTTTCGCAGGATCAGGCATGGGGAAGGGAAGCCAAGCGGCGCGACGGATATTTGCCGCCGCGCCGCGCCGGAAGTCAATCAGCTCTTCGCCACAATCTGCCGCAAAACGTAGGGCAAAATGCCGCCGTGCTGGTAATATTCGATCTCGATGGGCGTATCGATCCGGCAGCGCACGACGACGTTCTCGACGGCACCGTCCCGCCGCGTGATCTTCAGCGTCAGGTCCTGCTGCGGCTTGATCGCCGCCGTGAGGCCCACCACGTCATAGGTCTCGGTGCCGTCGAGCTTCAGCGTCTGCGCCGTCACGCCTTCCTTGAACTGCAAGGGCAGCACGCCCATGCCGACGAGGTTGCTGCGGTGGATGCGCTCGAGGCTCTGCGCGACGACGACTTTCACGCCGAGGAGCTTCGTGCCCTTCGCCGCCCAGTCGCGCGACGAACCCGTGCCGTATTCCTGGCCGGCGAGGATGATGAGCGGCGTGCCGGCCTGCTGGTAAGCCATCGACGCGTCATAGATCGAAGTCTTGACGCCGTCGGCCCCGATGGTGTTGCCACCCTCTTCGCCGCCGAGCATCAGGTTCTTGATGCGGACGTTCGCGAAGGTGCCACGGGTCATCACCCGGTCGTTGCCGCGGCGCGAGCCGTAGGAGTTGAAATCCTCAAACGTCACGCCGTTCTCGAGCAGATAGCGGCCGGCGGGCGAAGTTTTCTTGATGGCACCGGCGGGCGAGATGTGGTCGGTCGTCACGCTGTCACCGAAAATGCCGAGCGCCCGCGCGCCCTTGATCTCGGCAATGTGGCCGGGCTGCATCGAGAAGTTGGTGAAAAACGGCGGCTCCTGGATGTAGGTCGAGCGCGCGTCGAACGCATAGACGTTACCTGCCGTCGAAGGGATCTCGTTCCACTTCGGATTCTGCTCGGCGAAATTGCTGTAGAGCCGGCGGAAAACCTCGGGCTTGAGCGCGGCTTGCATCTCGTCGCGCACTTCCTGCAACGTCGGCCACAGGTCTTTCAGCATGACGGGGCGTCCGTCCTTACCGGTGCCGATCGGGTCCGTCGCCAGGTCGATATCGACCCGGCCCGCGAGCGCGAACGCGACGACGAGCGGCGGCGACATCAGGAAGTTGGCCTTGATGTTCTGGTGGACGCGCGCCTCGAAGTTCCGGTTGCCCGAGAGCACGGAAGCGGCGACGAGATCGTGCTTCACGACGGCGTCCTCAATCGGCGCGGCCAGCGGACCGGAGTTGCCGATGCACGTCGTGCAACCGTAGCCGACCGTCTCGAAACCAAGCTGGTCGAGATACGGCGTGAGGCCGGTCTTGTTCAAGTAGTCGGTGACGACGCGCGAGCCGGGCGCGAGCGAAGTCTTCACGAGCGGGTTGACGGTGAGCCCGCGCTCGACGGCCTTCTTCGCCAGAAGGCCGGCCGCGAGCATCACGCTCGGGTTCGACGTGTTTGTGCAGCTCGTGATGGCGGCGATCAGCACCGAGCCGTGGCCGACGCGCTGGCCGTTCACCTGTGCGCTGACGGTCGAGAACTCCTCGGCTTTTTTGCCAAATCCGTTTTCGGCGACGGCCTTCGAGAACGAGCCGACGAAATTTTCCTTGAGCCTCGGCAGCTCGATGCGGTCCTGCGGACGCTTCGGGCCGGCGACGCTCGGGACGACGGAGCCGAGATCGAGTTCGAGCGACTGCGAGTAGTCG
>JACQFT010000224.1 GCA_016199925.1 Opitutia bacterium
CAGCACCTCGGGCGTCGCGCGGTTGAGGAGCAGGCTGAGCATCACCCAGGTGCGTTGCACCGGGCGGTTGTCGGGCGCCCGGCCGGTCCAGACGGTGTAGAGCTGGAGAAGTTTCTCCGTGTCGCGCCGCTGCGCGTAGCTCAGGCGCAGCGCCTCCACGGCCCAGCGTTCGCCCGGGTAGTCCTGCACGATCCGGCGCAGGACCGCCTCCGCGCCCTCGCGGTCGCCCCAGGCGTCGGCCAACCGCAGCAACGCGCGCCGGGCGTTGAGCGAGCCCGACGACGCCCCGATGGCGTCGTCCCACGTCGTGCGGCCGCGCGCCTCCAGCAGGTGCGCGCGTTGCCAGCGGGCGGCGAAGGCGAGATCGACGACGGCCGGCTCGATCTTGCCGAGCGCGCCGCCGTCGACGAGCACCCGGCGCAACCGCTCCGGATCGTCGACGGCGACGATCAGGTCGATGTAGCTGCTGCCGACCACGGGCCCGCGGCGCAGGGCGGGCGGCAATTCCTCGAGCCAGGCCAGCGCCTCGCGCCGCATCGAGACGGAGGCCATCCACCGCGCCATCGGCGCAGCGTCAAACGGATCTTTCGCCGCGCCCGCCTTCATGGCTTCCAGCAACGCGAACCAGCCCGGCGGCTGCCCGCCGTTGTCGCGCACCTGCGTGGCGCTCGGCGGCCGCCCGCAAAAATTCGTGTGCAGAAACGCGACCAGCGCGTCGACTTCGGTGCGCCCGCCGGTGCGCGCGGCGAACTTCAGCAACTCCAGCGCGGCGCGCACGCGCATCGGATTGGCGGGCCCCGTGAGGTCGCGAAGCTCCTGCACGGCGGGCGCGGAGCGCGCCGGGTCGTCGCCCCAGACGCGCAGCGCGGCGAGATTGAAGCGTGCCTCCGGGTTCTGCGGATCGAACTGCAGGATGCGCTCGAGCTGGCCGGCGAGGTCCCCCTTTCGCCGGAGCGCCATCGCGATGGCCGCCGCCATCTGGTGAAACGCGATGTCCTTGTGCGCGCCTTCGCGCGCGGCGGCGAGGGCTTCCTGGGCCGACTGGATTTCCCCGTAGCGCAGCGCCTCGATCACGTAGGCCAGGCGCAGCGAGTTGTCTTGCGGCGAGAGGTTGACGGCGTTTTTCCGGGCCGTGATCGCCTCGGGCGAACCGATCTCAGCCAAAAAATCCGCGACGACCCTCCACGTTTCCAAGTCCGACACGTTCTCCTCGGTCGCGCGCCGGAGGGCCAGCACGGCGTTGCGGTAGTCGTGACTCTCGGCGAATTGCCGCGCCTGCCTGAGGGCGGCTTGCTGCCTCCACCCGCGCCAAAAGGGCTTGCCCGCGAAGAAAACACCTAGTCCGAATGTCCCTACCAGTAGGATCAAAGCCAGCAGCTTGAACAGCTCCTGCTGGATGACCGGCAATTGCGCCCATCGATCAAAGTATCTGGCGTATTTCTCCTGTAAGGATTGGCGGGGCATCGGGGTTCTTGCGCGGCAGTTTTTTCGCGGTGCTGCAAAAATATGGCTTCCATAATAGGGTTTATTCCCTACGTTGTGTCAATCCAAGCTAGTGAAACATTTCCCCCCAGTCTCATCGCTCCTCTTGCTCGCCCTCCTTCTGCCGACCGGGCGCCTGCTGGCGGCCAACGTCGTGGTCTCCTGGACCACGCAGACGACGGTCAACGGTGCCCCCACTCAGGACGAGCCCAACACGGCCGGCGGCGGCAACATCACCTTCGAGAACACGACGGTCGCACTCACCAGCTTCGTGGCCAACAACTCCCTCTATGGCGTGGCCGGCCTGGCCGACGCCGCCTACGTCCGCCGCAACCACGACTCCAATCACGACACGGTCGTCGACAGCACCGGCGACACCACCAACCAGTCCTCCATCTGGTATCGCGACGGCGCCGGCGGCGCGAACACCCGCTTGAGTGCCGACGTCACCGATTACCCGACTTTCCTCCTCCGCAACACCATCAGCGGCGGCTCCGACAACACCTTCTCGAACGACACCGGCCCGGCCGGCGGCAACATCGAGCGCCTCGACTTCGCCTTTACCGGCGGGCTGACCGCGACGGCGGCCCTGAGCTTCGCGGTCTTTGAACGCGGCGCCGTCGGCGTGCACGACGCGTTCAAGATCGCCGCCATCACCGGCTGGGACTCGATCAACAACCGGCCGACCTCCTACGGGCCGCTCACCTCGCAGGCGGGCAATTGGGGCGGCACCGCCAACGTCCAACCCGATTTCAACTACCACCTGCATCGCTACACCGATCCGGCCGGCACGAGCGGCGACATGATCAGCAGCACCCAGCTCACCGCCAACACCGAGACGGGCACCCAGGGCATCGGCGGCATCGTCTTCTCGACGGCGGACCTCGGCCTCACCGTCGGCACGACGATCTACGGCTACTCGCTCTTCGGCTTCGACACCACCGGCACCTCGGCCCAACTGCTCGACTGGACCGACACCACCTTTTATCCGGCGAACACCACCGGCGCCACCGGCACCGGCGGCATCGATCTCGCCACGATCAACGGCATCAATTTC
>JACQFT010000213.1 GCA_016199925.1 Opitutia bacterium
CCCTCGGCGCCAAGCTCAGCAACCTCCTCGACTACCTCCAGGCCGGCGGCACCACCCCGCCGGAAACCGGCGCGGCGGTCGCGCCCGTCAGCAACGCCCGCATCCTCCTCAAGTCGGGCGGAGAGATTTTTTTCCTCAAAGCCGACGAGATCGACTGGATCGAGGCCGAGGGCGACTACATGAAGTTCCACGCCGGCGGGCGGACGCATCTGTTGCGCGAGACCATGAGCCGGCTCGAAGCGCGGCTCGATCCGCACCGGTTCATCCGCATCCACCGTTCGACCATCGTGAACATCGACCGGGTGAAAAAACTCAGCCCGTCGTTTGCCGGAGAATACGCGGTGATCCTCCACGACGGCACGAAGCTGAAGCTCAGCCGCGGTTACCACGAGCGGTTGCAGGAGCTGCTGAAAAGCGCGCTGTAGGCCTGCCGCCGGCGCGGCCCGGCTCCGGCCGGGGCGGAACCCGAGACGGGCGGGGCAGCGGGCGCCAGCGTCTGCCGGGTTTTTGGCGGGCCGGCCCGCGATCGCGAGTCGCGACCGGAGCGACGCGCCGGGGGTGGCGGCCGACGCTGGCGGTGAGGCGCAGCGGGTCCGCGGAGTCTCCCGGTGCGCATCGCGCCGGCAACACGGTCCGGTCGCGAAACGCCGTGGCTCCGGCGCGGACCGCCGTCGATCCGTCGCATCTCGGTTGTGGGGCGGGGCGGGCTGCGGAATCACCACGTCGTTCCGCCGGCCAGCGTTTGTGGCCGCGGAACACACACACCACCCAAATCATGAAGAACTATTCCCCGATAGTCTCCGGGAGGGCTGCCCGCTGCGCATTGTTCGCGGCGACGGCGTTCTCCTTGTTCGCGACGACCACCCGCGCTCAAGCAATCAACGAACCCGCCAAGAAAGACGAGCCGGTCAAACTCGAATCCTTCGAGGTCACCGGCTCGCGCATCAAGCGCGTCGATTCGGAAGGCCCGCAGCCGATCGTGCAGTTCAGCCGGCAGGACATCGAGACGACCGGCTACACCAGCGTCGCCGACATGATCCGCAACCTGCCGTTCAACACCGGCGGCTCGATCGACCAGCAGCGCACGAGCACCTTCGCCACCGGCGCGACGACGCTGAATCTGCGCGGCCTCGGCGGGCAGAACACGCTCGTGCTGGTCAACGGCCGCCGCGTGGCGCCCTATGGCTTGCCCGGCAACAACGGGTTCAACGCCGTCTTCAACCTCAACACGCTGCCGACCGCCGCCGTCGAGGGCATCGAAGTCCTGAAAGACGGCGCTTCCGCCATCTACGGCTCCGACGCCGTCACCGGCGTCGTCAACGTGAAACTCCGCAAGGAATACAACGGCCTGACCATGAACCTTCAGATCGGGAACACCACGGACAAGGACGCTTTCTACAAAGAGTTTTCCGTGGTCTCCGGCGCGAGCACGGCGAAGACCAATCTCATGGCGGTCGCGAGCTACTCGCAGAAAAACGCGATCAGGCTGGTCGACCGTTCCTTCTCGCGCACCGCCGACCTCCGGGCCTTCGGCGGCGTGGACGGGCGCTCCTCGGCCGGCCCGGTCGGGCGCGTCACCGTCGCCGGCTTCGGCACCGTCACCTACGCGGCGCCCACGGCGACGCCCACCACCGGCGCGGCGATCCCGTTCCGCGGGGCCGACCACAACTACAATTTCAACGAGGCCATCGATCTGCTGCCGGCGCGGGAGGACTACGGCTTCTTCTTCCGGCTGCGCCACGAGATCAGCGACCAGCTTTACGCCTTTGCCGAGATGTCGTGGAACCGCGGCAAGTCCACCATCGTCAGCGCGGCCACGCCCGTCTTCGGGCAGAACGAGCGCGGCGACTCGGCCGCCGGGCAGATTCGTTTCCCGGCGACCAACCCGTTCAATCCGTTCGGCGTGAACATCGACGGCGCGCGCGTCGCCTTCCGCACCGTCGAGGTCGGCGGGCGCACCGTGGGCCTGACCTCCGATTCGCCGCGTCTGCTCGTCGGCTTCGGCGGCAAACTCGGCAGCGACTGGAGCTGGGAGAGCGCCGCGATGCACGCGGAGAGCAACACCGTCCAGTCGAACACCAATCAGGTGTTCGACAACAAACTCCAGCAGGCGCTCAACGGTTTTCGCGGCCCCCAGACCGGGCGCCTCTTGTTCTACAATCCGTTCGGCGTGAATGATCCCGAGGTCGTCAATTTCATCCGCTCGAACTACAACCGCTCGGACAACCAGCGCGTGCGCCTCTACGACGCGTCGGTGAACGGCCCGCTGACCGACCTGCCGGCCGGGCCGCTCGGCCTCGCTTTCGGCGTCGAGTCCCGCGACGAGAAACTCGAGCAGACCCGCTCGAACGACGAGCAGACCGGCAACGTCGTCGGCGGCGCCGAGGGCTTCAACACCGTCGGCGACCGCAAGGTGCAGTCGGCCTACCTCGAGCTGCGCGTGCCGGTCGTCAAGGGCGTGGAGGTGCAGACCGCCGCGCGCTTCGAGAACTACAGCGATTTCGGCAACACCACCAAACCCAAGGTCGGCCTCAGCGCCAAGGTGCTCCCGTGGCTCCTCGTCCGCGGCTCGTTCTCCAAATCCTTCAAGGCCCCCGATCTGCCCCAGCTCTTCAACGGCGGCACCGTCGCCTTCACCGCCGGCCAGGTCGTCGATCCGCGCCGCCCGCTCGATCCGGCGAACCAGGCGAAGATCGTCACCATCGGCAACCGCGCGCTGCAGCCCGAGACGACCGACACCTATTTCGGCGGCCTCGTCTTCGAGCCGC
>JACQFT010000228.1 GCA_016199925.1 Opitutia bacterium
GATGGCCTGCGCCTCCTGCCACGCCACCGCGACCAAGAGCAAGCCCACCGCCGACATCCTCATGCCGACTCAGCAAAGCTGCGTCCGCTGCCACAGCCCCAAAGGCGGCGTGCGCGACACTTGCACCGAGTGCCACAACTACCATAGCGCGCCGCCGCCGGGCTGGAGCCGGGCGGCGGCGCAGTAAACATCCCCGGGGCAAGCTCCGGGCATTTGCCGAGACCACACGCATCGCAATGCGCCCACCATCATCTTTTCCTGTAGGAGCGGCTTTACGCCGCGATCCGGCAACCCATCGCGGCGTAAAGCCGCTCCTACACCAAACCAAGCCGGAGCATTCTCCTGTCCAGCAACACGGAGTATCGGCCCCACGGCGAATGAACCCGGCCCACCTTCCCCGCCCGCGGCGTTGGGGCGCTCCGGTCCGGCCCCTTGCTCTCGCCCTCGCCCTCGCCACCACCGCGCTGGCCCAAGAGCCCCCCGCCCCCGGCGAACGCGAGACGCCCCCCGACACCGCCCGCCCCAGCCAGCGCACTGACCGCACCCCGCCGCCCAAATCGCCGGAGGAAACCAACCCCGACCCCGGCGCCGCCCTCCCCGAGCTTCCTCCCACCGACAAGCCCGGCATCCGGATGCGCCGCGATCGCGACACTCAGCCTGCCCCCCAGTCGCCCGCCCAATTCAACCCCGACCCCGGCGCCGCCCAGAAACCTGCCGCCGCGCCCGAGCAACCCTTTTTCCAGCGCGACCACGTCGCTCTCCCCCCCGAGCCCGAAACAGCCCCCGTGCCCGCCGATCAAGCCCTGCCGCGCGGCCCGCTCGAACGCTCCCGGCTCGAGCCCATTCCGCGCACCCCGCCCGCGCGCGACGGCCTCGACCCCGTGCCCGCCGACCTGAAATTGCCCCGCGCCGGCGTCCGCGAAAACCGTTTCATCCCCAACTCCTGGCACGCCCCCGAATCCTACCCCCTCACCGAGAAGGGCGAGGGCCTGCCCCCCCACGCCAAAGCCGCGTCGAACCGCTGGCGCGACGTCGAATTCGGCTCCTGGCGCCGCTACACCAGCGGCGACGTCAGCGAACTCCCCTACTACCGCACCAAGCCCGAGCGCTGGCATTACTACCGCCAGAGCGTGCTCAAAGGCGACTTGCCCATCCACGGCCAGGATTTGTTTCTCAGCCTCACCGCCTCCGGCGAATTCGTTTACGAGAACCGCCTCGTCACCCTCCCCAGCGGCGTCAGCTCCTCCCGCCCCGGCAGCTTCGATTTCTTCGGCCAGAGCCAGACCCAGGTCATGGTCGCCAACTTCGGTTTCCAGGCCGACCTCTTTCGTGGCGAGACCGTCTTCAAGCCCGTCGAGTGGCTCGTGCGCCTCAAGCCCGTCTTCAACGTCAACCGCGTCGATCTGCGCGAGACCCTCGTCTCCCCCGATCCCCGCGGCAGCCTCGGCATCCCCGCCGGCCCGCCCACCAACAACACCGGCGTCATCAACCCCGGCGATGTCGGCGGCGTTCTCACCGGCGGCCTCACCCCCGCTCCCGGCGATCTCGACCATACGCGCTCGACCAACCGCAACCGCACCTACACCGCCCTGCAGGAAGCCTTCGTTGAGATCCACCTCAAGGACCTCACGACCAGCTACGACTTCCTCGCGCTCAAGATCGGCAACCAGACTTTCAACAGCGATTTTCGCGGTTTCATCTTCAACGAGACCAACCTCGGCGTGCGCCTCTTCGGCAACTACGACAGCAACCGCTGGCAATACAACCTCGCCCTCTTCGACCTCCGCGAGAAAGACACCAACTCCGAGCTCAACACCTTCGACCACCGCCAGCAGCGCGTCTTCATCGCCAACGTCTATCGCCAGGACTTCATCTGGCCCGGCTACACCGCCCAACTCAGCCTCCTCGGCAACTTCGACGCCAGCAGCCTCCGCTACGACGATAACGGCGGCATCGTCCGCCCCGCCCCCATCGGCACCGTCCGCCCCCACAAACTCACCGTCGGCTACCTCGGCTGGTCCGGCGACGGCCATATCGGCCGCTGGAACATCTCCCACGCCCTCTACCTCGCCGCCGGGCGCGACGACTTCAACGGCATCGCCGGTCAGCCCGTGGACATCCGCGCCGGCATGGCCGCCCTCGAAGTCAGCTACGACCGTGACTGGATCCGCTACAAAGCCTCCCTCTTCTACGCCACCGGCGACTCCGACCCCCGCAACGGCACCGCCACCGGCTTCGACTCCATCGTGGACAACACCAATTTCTTCGGCGGCCCCTTCAGCTATTATGTGCGCCAGGGCTTCAACCTCGCCGGCACCGCCCTCGGCACCAAGCAGCGTTTCAGCGTCCTCTCCAACCTCCGCACCAGCAAGACCGAGGGCCAGGCCAACTTCGTCAACCCCGGCCTCCGCATGGCCGGCCTCGGCGCCGACATCGAGGTCACCCCCAAACTCCGCGCCTTCGTCAACGCCAACTACATCCTCTTCGACCGCACCGAATCCCTCAAGACCGCCCTCCTCACCAACCGGCTCCACCGCGAATTCGGCACCGACCTCGGCGTCGGCTTCCTTTGGCGGCCGCTCCTCAAAGACAACATCCTCGTCTCCGCCGGCTACGGCGCCCTGCTCCCCGGCCGGGGTTTTCGCGACATCTACCGCACCGTGCAGCCCGCCGTGCCCGGCTTCACCCCCGCCGGCCTGAGTCCCCGCGTGGACAACTGGCTCTATAGCGGCGTGCTCGCCGTCACCTTCACTTACTAAATCCCATGCGCCCCGCCCCCTCCTCTCCCGCCCTGCGCTCCGGCCGCGACGCCGGCCGCATCTCCCGCTGGTTGTTCAGCCTCCTCGGCGCCTGGGGCGTGCTCGTCACCGCCCTCATCGTCTCCGCCCAGCACCCCGCCGCCGCCCCCGCCGACCCCGCCGACTCCATCGCCGGCCCCGCCATCGCCGTCCCCCGCACCCCTTCCGCCACGCCCCCCGCCAAAGAACGCAACTGGATCGACCAAACCCGCGCCGAAGCCGACCGCAAAAGCATCGGCTGCCTCGAGTGCCACCAGAAAATCGAAGAGATGCACTCCTCGCCCACCGTCGTCCTCGGCTGCACCGACTGCCACGGCGGCAACCCCACCTCCGGCCTCACCATGCGCAAGGCCCACGTCGCCCCCCGCAACCCCGCCTTCTGGGAAAGCTCCGCCAACCCCAGCGACGCCTCCATCCTCCTCAACCACGAATCCGCCGAGTTCATCCAGTTCGTCAACCCCTCCGACCTCCGCGTCGCCGACAAAGCCTGCGGCCTCTGCCACGGCGCGATCAACCAAGCCGTCGGCCACAGCATGATGAACCACGGCGCCATGCTCTGGGGCGCCGCTCTCTACAACAACGGCGGCACCCCCCGCAAAGACGCCCGCTACGGCCAAGCCTACGGACTCGACGGCGCCCCCCTCCGCCTCGAAAGCCCCATCCCCGTCACCCCCGAGATGACCTTGAAGCACGGCATCCTTCCCTTCCTCGAGCCCCTGCCCCGCTTCGCCTTCGGCCAGCCCAGCAACCTCCTCCGCATCTTCGAGCAAGGCGGCGAGAAACAGATCGAGATCGGCAACCCCAACGCCTTCGAGTCCCCCGGCCGGCCCGCCCGCCGCCTCAGCGAACGCGGCCTCGGCACCCTCAACCGCATCGACCCCGTCTACCTCAACCTCCAGAAAACCCGCCTCAACGACCCCCTCCTCGGCCTCATGGGGACCAACAACCACGCCGGCGACTACCGCAACTCCGGCTGCGCCGCCTGCCACGTCGTTTACGCCAACGACCGCTCACCCTCCAACTCCGGCTGGTGGTCCAAATACGGCCACCAGGGCCTCAGCTTCAGCGCCGACCCCATGATCTCCAAAAAAGAGCGCGGCCACCCCATCAAGCATCAGTTCACCCGCAGCATCCCCTCCAGCCAGTGCATGAGCTGCCACATGCACCAGGGAAATCTCTTCGTAAACCCCTACCTCGGCTACACCTGGTGGGATCAGGAAAGCGACGGCGAGTTCATGTATCCCAAGGTCCAGAAAAACCCCACCGAAGCCGAGACCCTCGAAGCCAACAAGCTCAACCCCGAAGCCGCCGCCGCCCGCGGCCTGTGGGGCGACCCCGAATTCCTCGAAAAAGTCGCCGAGCTCAACCCCCAGCTCAAGCAAACCCAGTTCGCCGACTACCACGGCCACGGCTGGATTTTCCGCGCCGTCTTCAAGAAAGACAAAGTCGGCAATCTCCTCACCCTCGACGATCAGGTCATCGACCACGCCGACCCCGCCAAATTCGCCAAGGCCGTCCACCTCAAAGACGTTCACCTCGCCCGCGGCATGCAGTGCGTCGATTGCCACTTCACCACCGACGTCCACGGCAACGGCCTCCTCTACGGCGAGCCCCGTGCCGCCACCGCCATCGAGTGCATCGACTGCCACGGCACCATCGACCGCCGCCCCAACCTCAAAACCTCCGGCAACAGCGGCCGCCTCGAAAACGGCCAAGTCCTCCCCAACGACCTCGCCCAGGGCACCACCCCCTGGGGCCCCCGCTTCTATTGGCAGGACAAAAAACTCTTCCAACGCTCCATGATGCAGGCCGACCTCGTCTGGGAAGTCCCCCAGACCCGCGACTCCATCGACCCCCAGTCCGCCCACTACAACCCCCTCTCCGCCTACGCCAAGACCCTCCGCCGCGACGGCACCGCCTGGGGCAGCGTGCCCGCCGCCGCCCCCGCGGTCCCCGGCTTCGTCGATCACTCCGCCAACGCCCCCGTCAATCTCGACCCCCACGCCTCCCTCGCCCACAACAACGCCAACGTCGGCTGCCAGATCTGCCACACCTCCTGGGCCACCAGTTGCTTCGGCTGCCACATCCCGATGCGCGCCAACAAAAAAATCGAAGCCAACAAATACGAAGGCACCACCACCCGCAACTACTCCACCTACAACCCCCAGGTCGTCCGCGACGACGTCTTCATGCTCGGCAAAGACGCCACCTACAAAAACCAGCAGCTCGCCGTCCTCCGCTCCTCCAGCGCCGTCATCGTCGGCTCCGAAAACTCCAACCGCGAGTGGATCTACTCTCAGCAGCAAACCGTCTCCGCCGAAGGCTACTCCGGCCAGGCCTTCAACCCCCACTTCGCCCACACCACCAGCAGCGTCGGCACCACCAAGAGTTGCACCGACTGCCACCTCTCCACCACCGGCGACAACAACGCCTGGATGACCCAGCTCCTCGGCTTCGGCACCGGCACCGTCAACTTCTTCGGCCGCTACGCCTACGTCGCCACCGGCCAGCACGGCTTCAACGCCGTCGTCTGGACTGAGCGCGAAGAACCCCAGGCCGCCTACGGCAGCCACCTCCAGCACCTCGCCTACCCCGCCAATTACGACGAGCACGTCACGAAAAACGCCGGCCTCCTCAAAGAAGCCCACGAACACCCCGGCAAAGACATCCAGGACCTCATCCTCCGCGGCGAATACCTCTACACCGCCAACGGCCCCGGCGGCTTCGAAGTCTTCGACGTCGCCAACATCGACCACAAAGCCTTCTCCGAACGCATCACCTCCGCCCCCGTCTCCCCCCTCGGCCAGCGCCTCTGGGTCAAAACCAAATACGCCACCAGCATCACCCTCCCCAGCACCCTCGGCATCGACCCCCTCCGCCTCCGCCTCCCCGAAAATCAGGAGCAGCCCATCTCCCTCATCTACGGCTTCGCCTACATCACCGACCGCGAAGAAGGCCTCGTCAGCGTCATGGTCGGCACCCTCGTTGACGGCAACCCCGCCAACAATTTCTTCACCGACAAAGACGTCGTCCGCTTCAACCCCGACGGCCTCCTCACCGGCGCCACCCACAGCTACATGGCCGGCCACCGCCTTTACGTTACCTGCACCGCCGGCCTCATCGTCGTCGATCTCACCGACCCCTTCCACCCCAAGATCGCCGGCCGCGCCCCCGCCGGCTCCCTCAAAAACCCCCGCCGCCTCGCCCTCCAGTTCCACTACGCCTTCGTCACCGACGACGACGGCCTCAAGACCTTCGACCTCACCGACCCCCTCTCGCCGCAGCCCCTCCCCGCCGCCACCGTTCCCCTCGCCGCCGCCCAGGGCCTCTACGTCGCCCGCACCTACGCCTACGTCGCCAACGGCCCCGAAGGCCTCGCCATCATCGACATCAAGCACCCCACCGCCCCCAAACTCTCCACCATGTTCAACGCCGGCGGCGCCCTCACCGACACCCGCGCCGTCCAGATCGGCTCCATCAACGCCTCCATGTTCGCCCTCGTCGCCGACGGCAAAAACGGCCTCCGCGTCCTCCAGATGATCTCCCCCGAAAACGTCCCCGGCCACATGGGCTTCTCCCCGCCCCCCAACCCCCAACTCATCGCCACCTACCCAACCCACGGCGAAGCCATCGCCGTCAGCCGCGGCCTCGACCGCGACCGCGTCGTGGACGAAACCGGCAACCAGACCGTCGTCTTCGGCCGCCGTGGCGCCCGTCCCTTCAAAGAAAACGAGTTTAACCAGTTCGTCCGCCATGATGGCGGCAAAGGCGACATTTACCGCGTCGAAGACCTCCGCGTCCGCGAAGGCGTCCTGCAGACCAAAGACGGCCGCGCCGTCCAGCCCACCGAGACCTTCGTCCCCGACCCCGTCGTCCCCGTCGCGCCCCCCCGCCGCGACCGCCTCGAACGCCGCCCCCCGGAGTGAACCCTCGGCCCCGCCCCGGGGCGCGGGACTAAATTTTCGCCTGGGAACTGTTGAGCCGGCGCTCGTCGCCGTGCCGCGGGTGCGCCGCCTGTGTGCATAAATTTGCGCCTGAGAATGGGAGGGACGCCGCCTCGGGGCGCCCGTTTCGCCGCCCACCGCCCCCGCCCCTCAGTCGAAGCCCCGCTCGCTCCGTCTCTGCGTCCGCCGACTCCACCCAGCTCTGCTGGCCAGGATAGCGCTCGCGCCAATGCCCATCGACGCCGAGCTTGATCAGCCGGTGCGGTTTGAGGCCTTGCGGGGCGGCTGGCGACGCGGGGGAGGAGATATTTTCAGGGATCATAGTGGCGGTCAGTGTGCGCCTCAGCGCCCGCCTGACCACCCCATGTCACTTTTTTCCCGACCGCCGGATCGATCTCCCGGCCCGACCGCACTCCACC
>JACQFT010000013.1 GCA_016199925.1 Opitutia bacterium
GAAACCGATGTCGTAGCCGAGCCGCTCCGACTCGATCCATTTGTGGCGCAGGATTTCTTCGCGCTCGGCGAGGAACTCCTTGTAGAGATTGGACTGCTTGACGAACTCGCGGCTGCCGGTGGGTTTTTTGCTCGTGGTCGTCATGGCGGCAGGTGGCGGCTCAGCAAGTTCCCCGTTTCAGCGGGAGAGGGCGACAAATGCGATGCTGGCCGGCGGAATTCATCTGGGGGAAAATTAGAAGTGTCTCGGCGCGTCTGTCAACCAGCAGGGCGTCAGACCTTCAGGCGCACGAGCAGCGCCTCGGCAATCGAGCGAAACGTCAGCGCCGCCTTGCTGGCCGGCGCGCTCACGGCGACGGGCATGCCGGAGTCGCCACCGGCACGGATGTCCGTGAACAGCGGCACTTGGCCGAGCAGGGTGGTGCCGAGTTTGTCGGCCGTCTGCTGGCCGCCGCCCTCGCCGAAAATCTGCTGCCTCGCGCCATTCGCGTCTTCGAACCAGCTCATGTTCTCCGCCACGCCGAGGATCGGCACGTTGACCTTCTGGAACATCAGTCCGCCCTTCATCGCCACGTTGGTCGCGGCGGTCTGCGGCGTCGTGACAAGGATCGCGCCGTCGAGCGGCAACGTCTGCACGAGGGAAAGCTGGGCGTCGCCCGTGCCGGGCGGCATGTCGATCAGCAGCACGTCGAGTTCGCCCCACTGCACGTTTTGCACGAACTGCTGGATCGTTTTCATGATCATCGGCCCGCGCCAAACGACGGGCGTGTTCTCGTCGACGAGAAAACCCATCGACATGACTTTCACGCCGAAACGCTCCAGCGGCACGAGCGAAGTGCCGTCGATCTCGGGCCGGCCGGTGAGGCCCATCATCAGAGGCACCGACGGGCCGTAGATGTCGCAATCCATCAGGCCGACGCGCCCCTTGCGGCCGCGCGCCTCGAGCGCCTGCGCGACGGCGCACGCGAGGTTGACGGCGAAAGTCGATTTGCCCACGCCGCCCTTGCCCGAGGCGATGGCGACGGAGTGCTTGAGACCCGCCGGCGCGGTGTTGCCGTGCAAACCGGTCTGCCCGGGCGCCGGCGCCGCTTTCGCCCCGGAGACGGCGAGCTCGATGATGACGTCCGTCACACCCGGAAGCGCGCGCAGGCATTGCTCGACCTCGTTCTTCAACTGGAGCGGCACCTTCGGGTCCGAGGTCGTGATGGCGAGCCCGACCTTCGCCACGCCGTCGTCGAACGCCGCCGCGCGCACGAGCCCGAACGAAACGATGTCCCGGCTGAAACCGGGGTATTTGACTTGCTTGAGAGCTTCCTTGATGGCGTCGGCGTTCACAGTGGTGGGAAAATGGCTTGGAAAAACGGTCGCTTTGACCTTGTGAGTAGGCTGCCGGGAGTAAAACAAAAACCGGGCCTTTCTTTTCCGCCTTCAATTCCGTTTCACCTCCATGAAGAATCTGTTCCGTTTTCTCGCCGCGCTTTCCCTCGCGGCGGTAGCCTTCGCCCAACGCGACATCGGCGTCGTCGATGTCACCGCCGACACCTCGACGATCCCGCTCGCGGTCCGGTCCTCGTCCCCCGAGCTGCAAAACCTCGCGCTGACCGCCTTCAACGTCCACGGGCGCTTCCGCCTTGTCGCGAGCGGCGCGGCTTACACGGTCACCTTCGCCCCCGCCGGTCCGACTCAGGTCAGCGTCGCCGTCACCAAGGGCTCGGCCGGCGCCGCCGTGCTCAGCGAGACCGTCGCCGGCACGTCGTTGCGCCACGCGCTCCTCAAAGCCGCCGACCTCGCCGTCACCAAGATGAGCGGCCTGCGCGGCTTCTTTGCGGGCAAGCTCACCTTCGTCGGCGAGACGACGGGCAAGACCGAGATCTACACCTCCGATCTCTTCTTCGGCAACGTCCTGCGCTGGACGAGCGACGGCAAGCAGCTCATCGGCCCGCACTGGTCGCCCGACGGCACCCGCATCGTGTTCACGAGCTACCGCACGAGTTTCCCCGACATCTACGTGCTCGATCTTCAGTCGCGCCAGCGCAACGTGCTCGCGAGTTTCAAGGGCACGAACAGCGGCGGGCGCTTCAGCCCCGACGGCTCGCGTGTCGCGATGGTCCTCAGCGGCGAAGGCAACCCCGAGATCTACGTCGGCACCGCGCAAGGCCGCCAGATTCGGCGCCTCACCAACGACCAGGCCGTCGAGGCGTCGCCCGTCTGGTCGCCCGACGGCTCGCGCCTCGCGTTCGTGTCCGACGCCGCCGGCGGGCCGCAGCTCTACGTGATGTCCGCCCACGGCGGCGCCATGACGCGTTTGAAGACCGACATTTCCCGCTACTGCGCCGAGCCCGACTGGAGCAAGGGCGATCCGAACAAAATCGTGTTCACCGCCGGCGTGAACAAGGGCTACCAGACCGCCGTCTTCGACTTCACGACCAACTCCGCCCGGATCGTCTCGCACGCACCGACGGATTCCATCGAACCCGCGTGGCTCGGCGACGGCCGCCACGTCGTCGTCACTTTCCGCGCCGCCAACACGCGCAGCCTCTGGGTGCTCGACACCGAGTCCGGCAAAGCCACCCGCCTCAGCCCCGCGAGTTTCGGCCCCGCCTCCAACGCCAGCTACCTCGCGCCGTGAGAATTTTCCGGAAATGTAGGGCCGGCGCTTGCCGCCGTGCCGATTGGCGCGGTTCGCACCACCGGTCGTCGCTCCGCGGTTTCGTCGTCACAAGATGAAACTCCTCTTCATCGGCGACATCGTCGGCAAACCGGGACGCGAAGTCGTCTGCGCCCTCGTGCCGAAACTGCGCGTCGAGCGCGGCATCGATTTTGTCATCGCCAACGGCGAGAACGCCGCGGCCGGCGCCGGCATCACCGCGTCCATCGCGCAGACCCTCCTCGCCGCGGGCGTCGATGCCCTCACGCTCGGCGACCACGTGTGGGACCAAAAAGGCTTCGAGCACGAGATCGGCACCCTCGCGGGTCTGTGCCGCCCGGCCAACCTCCCCGCGTCGAATCCCGGCCGCGATCACCTCATCATCACGAAAGACCGTTTTCGCCTGCTCGTCTTCACCGTGCTCGGCCGCAGTTTCATGGGCGCGAAGGCCGAGTGCCCGTTCCTCTGCGCCGACGCGATGCTCCGGCGCCACGCCGGCCGCTACGACGCGGCCTTCGTCGAAGTTCACGCCGAGGCCACCTCCGAAAAACAGGCGCTCGGCTGGCACCTCGCCGGCCGCGCTGTCGCCGTGTTAGGCACCCACACCCACGTCGCCACCGCCGACGCCACACTGCTGCGGCAGCACACGGCGTTCATGTGCGATGTCGGCATGAGCGGCCCGCACGAGTCGGTGCTGGGCCGCGAGATCGAACCGGTGCTCGGCCGCTTCCTCGACGGTTTGCCGCGCCGCTTCGAAGTCGCCACCGGCGACGTGAAAATGTCCTGCGCCATCGTCGAATTCTCCGGCGACGGCCGCGCCACCAAGATCGAACGCATGAGCGTGCCGCTGCCGAAACAATGATCCTCGGGGCAAGCCCCGGGCGTCCGACCAAACCTCATGCAACTCGCGATCATCGCATTCCGGGGGAGGCACGACCTCCGTGTCGTCCGCGTTTTCGCGATGCGCGGACCGGACGGAGCCAGTTCCTCCACCCAAACCAAGCGGGAGCTCGCCCTCCGCGGCGGGCAAGCTCCGGGTTGTCGGACTCATTGCGAATGAAATTCGCGTCACCCGCCGCCGATTTCTTTGTGCCCGACGGCGCGCCGCTCGCCGCCGCCCTCGCGCGCACGACGCACCTCTGCCTCGCCGCGCATCAGGACGACATCGAGATCATGGCCTATCACGGCATCGCCGCGTGCCACGCTCGCCGCGACCGCGGGTTCACCGGCGTCGTGCTCACCGACGGCAGCGGCAGCCCGCGCGCCGGCAAATTCGCCAGCCACTCCGACGAGGAAATGAAAGCCGTCCGGCGCGCCGAGCAGCGCCGTGCTGCCCGGATCGGCCGCTACGCCGCCGTCCTCCAACTCGCGCACCCGAGCGCCGTCGTGAAGAACGCGAAGTCCGCCGCGGTCGCCAGCGACCTGGCGACGATCCTCGCGCTCTGCACGCCGCACACCGTCTATCTCCACAACCCTGCCGACAAGCACGACACCCACGTCGCCTGCGTGCTCCGCTGCATCGAGGCGCTCCGTGCGCTGCCGAAAGCGAAGCGCCCGGCCGCCGTCTACGGTTGCGAAGTCTGGCGCGACCTCGACTGGCTCGTCGACGCCGACAAACTCGAACTCGACGTCTCGGCGAACCCGAAACTCGCGGCGAAACTCGTTTCCGTCTTTGAGTCCCAGATCGCCGGCGGCAAACGCTATGATCTCGCGACCGCCGGCCGCCGGCTCGCCAATGCCACCTTCCACACCTCGCACGCCACCGACCGCGCCGCCGCGCTCACGTGGGCGATGGACCTCACGCCGCTCGTGCGCAACGTTCGGCTCTCCGTCGAGAAGTTCACCCTCGCCCACATCGACCGCCTCCGCGCCGACATCGCGAAGCGAATCCGTCGCTTCAAATCTTAAGGCCTATCGCGGAAACGCGGAGAGACGGAAGCACGGAAGTTTGCTTTCAGCGATTCCACTCCTCGGCCCTTCCGCGATCGCTCAGGCCGGGAAAATATTTCGTGTCTTTCGTGTGTTTCGCGGTTATCCACCACCCATGGTCAAAAGCACCGGCATCTATCAAGGCGAGCTCAGTTGCCAGCTCACGCACGGCCCCTCGGGTCAGGTCATCAACACCGACGCACCGAAGGACAATCACGGTCGCGGGCTCGCGTTCTCGCCCACCGATCTGACGACGGCGTCGTTCGCGTCGTGCATGGTGAGCACGATGGCCATCGCGGCGAAACTGAAGCTCGGCTTCG
This sequence comes from Opitutia bacterium, assembly GCA_016199925.1. Taxonomy (GTDB): domain Bacteria; phylum Verrucomicrobiota; class Verrucomicrobiia; order Opitutales; family Opitutaceae; genus JACQFT01. Next base: position 4,896 of record JACQFT010000013.1, read on the forward strand.
ATATTCCCGGCATCCGCTGGGAGGTGACCAAAGAAATGTCGGCCGACGCCCCGCGCCGCATCGTGCGCATCACGACGCAAATTTGGTTTCCGTTTTCCCGCGCCAAAGACCCCGAGGGCATCCTCGAGAAGGCCGCGCTCAACTGCCCCGTGCACCACAGCCTGCATCCGTCCATCGAGCGCCCGGTGACTTTCCACTGGGCGGAGTGAGCCTCACTTTGCGGTCTCGTCGAAGTGGTAGGTGCCGTTGAAGATCAGCTCGAGGTCGTCAACCTTGATGCGGATCTTCATCTTGCCCGAGGTCGAGTCCACGGGCTGCGCGCGGCCGCTGACGTGGCGGGGTTTGTTTTTGTGGTTGAACGCCTCGCCGGTGAATTCCGCCGTCTCGCCTTTGGCGAGGTGGGCCAGTTCGGCGTCCGCCAGGGTGATCGTGATGCGGCCCGTCTCGCCCCAGAAGAACCACGGGAAAACTTTGGCCTCGTAGGTCGTGCTGAGCGTCGAGCCGTGCCGCTCGAAGGTCTGGGTCGAGAGCGTCACGCTGCCGACGTAGATCGAGGTTTTCATTGGGGCGACGTTCACGCGTTCCCAGCCGGTGGGCGCGTGGGCCGGCGGCTCGGCGCGCAGGAGCACGGCCGCTCCGGCGAATGCCAGCAGGAAGAAAACAGATGGTCGCATCAGCGGTGACGATGCGAGGCGCCGGGACTCACGCAAACCGGAAGTGCTCCGGCGCGACGGGGTGAACGACCCATCTTTCGCGTTGCCAAGCCGGAGCGCGCGACGTTGCCTCGCGCGATGGCTCACCAAGCGCAAGCCACCTGGGGTGGCAGATTCTCATCGGGACCCGCCGGCCTGATGCAGCGGTTCAGCGAATCGGTGTCGTTCGACGCCCGGCTCGCGCCGTTCGACCTGCAAGGCAGCAAGGCGCACTCCGCCATGCTCGCGCACGTCGGCCTCCTCACGCCGCGCGAACGCGACGCCATCCACCGCGGGCTCGACGCCATCGGACGCGAGATCGCCGCCGGCAAGTTCAAGTGGCGCACCCAGCTCGAGGACGTGCACATGAACATCGAGCACGCGCTCACCAAGCGCGTGCCCGCCGCCGCCAAGCTCCACACCGCGCGCAGCCGCAACGACCAGGTCGCGACCGATATGAGGCTCTACCTCAAGGCCGCGTGCGCCGACCTCGTCGCGCACCTCCGCGCGGCTCAGCGGGCGATCCTCGGCGTCGCCGCGCGCCACCTCGACGTGCTCATCCCCGGCTACACGCACCTCCAGCGCGCGCAGCCGGTGTTCCTCGCGCACCATCTTTTTGCCTATCTCGAGATGCTGGAGCGCGACGCCGGGCGGTTCGCCGCCGTGCAGGACCACGCCAACTGGTGTCCGCTCGGCTCGGGCGCTCTCGCCGGCACGACGCTGCCGATCGACCGCGAGTTCACCGCGAAACAACTCGGGTTCACCGACGCCGCCGGCCGTCCGCGCGTCACCCGGAACAGCATGGACGCCGTCGGCGACCGCGATGTCCACACCGAGTTCGCCGCGGCGTGCGCGCTGACCGGGGTGCATCTCTCGCGGATCGCGGAGGATCTCATTTTCTGGGTGAGCCAGGAGTTCAAGTTCGCCGAGCTGCCGGACGCGTTTTGCACGGGCTCCAGCCTGATGCCGCAGAAAAAAAATCCCGACTCGCTGGAACTCATCCGCGGCAAGTCCGCCCGCTTGCAGGGCAACCTCCACACGCTGCTCACGCTGACGAAGGGACTGCCGCTCACCTTCAACCGCGACTTGCAGGAGGACAAACCGCCGGTGTTTGACAGCCACGATCAGACCCGACTCTGCCTCGAGGTGCTGGCGGCTGCGTTCGCCGGGCTGACGGTGGACCGCGACCGCTGCGCCACGGCGGTGGCTGATCCCGCGCTGCTCGCGACCGATCTTGCCGACTACCTCGTGCGCGCGGGCGTGGCGTTTCGCGAGGCCCACCACGCCGTCGGCGGAGTCGTGCGGCTGGCCGAGCAGAAAAAGGTGCTCCTCAACCGGCTCTCGCTCGCCGAGGTGCGGACGGTGCATCCCGCCTTCCGCGCCGACTGGGGCGAGTCGTTCCACCTCGCGAAAGCGATGCAACGCCGCACCGGCACCGGGATGCCCGGCCCCGCGCAGGTGAAACGCCAGCTCGCCCGCTGGACGAAGCTGCTGGCTTGACGGCGCGGCCGGTGCCACCGCGTTTTTTTCGCCCCGCCCATGCCCACCATCCGTATCCTCTCCGACCGGGTCGCGAACCAGATCGCCGCCGGCGAGGTGATCGAGCGGCCGGCGGCGGTGGTGAAAGAGCTGGTCGAGAATTCCCTCGACGCCGGGGCCACGCGCGTCGAGGTCGAGTTCCGCAGCGGCGGCCGCGCCTCCATCCGCGTCGAGGACAACGGCTGCGGGATGTCGAAGGACGACGCGCTCCTCTCGCTCGAACGCCACGCGACGAGCAAGCTCGTGGAGACCGCCGACCTCGACCGGTTGCACAGCTTTGGCTTTCGCGGCGAGGCGGTGCCGTCGATCGCGAGCATCTCGCGCTTCGAGTTGCAGACGCGCCGGGCCGACGCCGCGCATGGCACAGAGGTTGTCGTCAACGGCGGCAAGCTCGTCCACGTGCGCGAGTGCGGCGTGGCGGCCGGCACGCGCATCGTCGTCTCGCATCTGTTTCACCCGGTGCCGGCGCGGCGCAAATTTCTCAAGAGCGACCCCACCGAGTCGGCGCACATTATCCAGACCGTGCGGCTCTACGCGCTCGCGTGCCCGCAGACGGCGTTCACGCTGATCGAGGACGGCCGCGTGCTGTTCCAGTCGCCGGTGTGCGCCACGCTCACGGAGCGCGTCGCGGAGATTTTCGGCCGGCAGTTCGCCGCCGACCTGCTGCCGGTCGCGGTGACGGAGGAGGGGATGACGCTCGCCGGCCTCATCGGGCAACCGGGCACGAGCCGCTCGACGCGCCACGAAATGATCACCTTCGTCAACCGCCGGCCGGTGGACAGCCGCACGCTGAATTACGCGCTGCTCGAATCCTACGCGACCACGCTGCCGAAGGGCCGCTATCCGGTCGCCGTGCTGTTTCTCGAGCTCGATCCGGCGGCGGTGGACGTGAACGTGCATCCGGCGAAACGCGAAGTTCGTTTTCGCAGCGAGGGGCAGGTGCGGGGCTTCGTCATCCGCGCCGTGCTGCAACGGCTGCGCGAGCGCGGCGGAGCCGTCTCAGCCGCGCCGCCGCCGCTGCTGTCCGCCGAACCCCGCGACGAGATCCCCGGTTTGCCCGCAGTGCCGGCGGCGGCGGCCGTTGTGCCGGCTTCGTCGCCGCCGAGCGCCATCGCGCAACCGTTCAAGCCATTCATCAAATCGCCCGGCCTCGCGCCGTTGCCGCCGCCGCGCGCGCCCGTCGCACCGTCCACCCCGGCCGCCGCGTCCGGCGCTCCGGCGGCGAGCGCCCAGCGGTTGCTCGGGTGGCGCTTCCTCGGCTGCAAACCCAGTTCCGCCTCCGGGCCGTGGAAAGCCAGCGGCTGCTCTTCGCGATTCCGGTGGAGCTCGACGCCATCGCCAGCGCGCTGCTGACGGACCGGCTGGATTTCCTGCACGACCACGGCTTCGAGGTGGCGGAGTTCGGCCGGAATTTTTTCCGCGTCGAGGCGCTGCCGACCTGGCTGGAGCCGGAGACCGCCGAGCTGTTTTTGCGCGACGTGATCGGGCTGATGCGCGAAGGCCGGCTCGACGAGAAGCGCGCCGAACTCGCCGAAGAGGAACTCGCGCGGCTGGCGGCGCTGAAGGCCGTGCGGCTGCCCGAGACCGTCAACGAGGCCGAAGCCCTTGCGGTCGTGGCCCAGCTTTTTGCCTGCACGCAGCCGCACACGAGCCCGCTCGGGCGGCCGACGCATTTCGAGCTGGGCCGCGGCGAGTTGGCCCGGCGTTTCCAGCGATAGGCGCCGCGGGCCGTCGGCTTCGGTTCGCCCGGGACCGTTTTCGCGTCTCGGGGCAGTGTCATATAATAAGTGACCCTTTTCCGGAGGCGGGGCATGGAACGGGTTCGGCTCGGTTTGACGCAGATAAGACTTGTCGCGGCGGGAGGACGGCGGTGTAGCTTGTCGTCCCATGGCCCGTCGCTCGCTCCGTCTCGTCCTCAAGTTCGGCTCCGGCATTCTGTCGAACCCGCAGGGCAACACGCTGGACCGGCGGCAATTTGACCGGCTCGGCCGCGAAGTCGCCGCGCTGCGGCGCGCCGGCCACGAGTGTCTGATCGTGTCGAGCGGTGCCGTGGCCGCGGGCATGGCGGCGCTCGGCCTGAAGGCGCGACCGGCCGGTTTGCCGGCGCGCCAGGCGTTCACGCTCGAGCGGCTCCTCGCGGGCGGCGTCGTGCCCGTCATCAACGAGAACGATTCGGTGGCGGTGGAAGAATTGAATTTCGGCGACAACGACCGGTTGTCCGCCGAGGTCGCGATCCTGATCGGCGCCGACCGGCTCATCATCCTCACCAGCGTGGACGGCCTGCTCGACGCCGCCGGCCGGGTGGTGCCGGTGGTGGCAGACCTCGACGCCGTCGCGTCGCTCGTGCACCGCGAGGTGGGGCGCGTTTCCACCGGCGGCATGGTGACGAAATTGGACGCCGCGCGCCGGGCGGTGGCGGCGGGCATCGCGGTCGGTATCGCGAGCGGGCGGCGCCCCGGCGTGATGGCGGCCATCGTGGCCGGGCGGAAGAGCGGCACGCATTTCCCGGCTGAGCGCCGCTGAGCCGTGAGTGAACTTGCCCAGCTTATCGACGATCTCGGGCGGCGCGCCCGCACCGCCGCGCGCGGGCTCGCGACGCTGGAGCGCGCCCGCAAGGACACTGCGCTGCACGCGATGGCGGACGAGCTGGGCGTCGCGGCGGAAAATATTCTCAACGCCAACCGCGAGGACGCCGCCGCGGCGCGGAACTCCGGACTGTCGCCCGCGCTGCTCGACCGGCTGACGCTTTCGCCGGAGCGGCTGGCGGCGATGGCGACCGCGGTGCGTGCGGTCGCCGCGCTCCCCGACCCGGTGGGCACGGTGCTGCGCGCGTGGACGGCGCCCGGCGGCGTGGAGCTCAGCAAGGTGCGGGTGCCGCTCGGCGTGATCGGCTTCATCTACGAGTCGCGCCCGAACGTCACGAGCGACGCCGCGGCGCTGTGCCTGAAGTCCGGCAACGCCGTCATCCTGCGCGGCGGCTCCGAGGCGTTGCGCACCAACCTCGCGGTCGCGGCCGCCCTCGGGCGCGGACTCGGGCGCGCCGGTTTGCCGGTGGACGCGGTGCAACTGGTGCCGACGGCCGACCGCGACGCCGTGCGTCTGCTCTGCGCTGCCGAGCGGCACCTTGATCTGCTGATCCCGCGCGGCGGGCGCAGCCTGGTCGAGACGGTGGTCCGCCATGCGCGCGTGCCGGTGATCAAGCATTTCGACGGCGTCTGCGCCGTCTATGTGGACGCCGCGGCGGACCTCGCGATGGCGGAGCGCGTCGTGGTGAACGCCAAGTGCCAGCGGCCGGGCGTGTGCAACGCGGCCGAGACGCTGCTGGTGCACCGCGCGGTCGCGGAGAAATTTCTCGCGGCCGCCGGGCGCACTCTCCTCGGGCAGGGAGTGGAATTGCGCGCCGACGCGCGGGCGCTCGCGTGGCTGGCGCCGCTCGGTTCCCCGCGGGTGGGGCCGGCGCAGCCCGCGGATTTCCGCACGGAGTTCCTCGCCCTGATCCTCGCCGTGCGGGTGGTGGACAGCGTGGACGAGGCCATCGCGCACATCGCGGAGCACGGCTCACGGCACAGCGACACGATCATCACGGAAGACGCGCCGACGGCGGAGCGATTTCTGCGGGAGGTGGACAGCGCCGCGGTTTACTGGAACGCCTCGACGCGGTTCACCGACGGGACGGAGTTCGGTTTCGGCGCGGAGGTCGGCATCAGCACGGACAAGATCCACGCACGCGGACCGATGGGACTGGAGGAGCTGACGAGCTACAAATACGTCGGCCGCGGCACCGGCCAAGTGCGCGGCGCGCGCGGCCCGGAGGAGTGAGCGGCGCCGACTCAACTTCGATTGACCGGAGAAAACCCGACTGCCGGCGCGGCGGGCGAATCGCGCCTTGCCTGGGCGGGGGCGGCGACCTTTGATCCGCCTTCCCCATGCTCGCCAACGCCGCCAAGAAAAACGGAAAGCCCAAGGGCGTCAGCCTGACCGCCGACGCGGCCGCCTTGAAGGCGTCGATCGAGTATCATCTGAAGTTCAAACTCGCGCGCGACGTCGAGTCGGCGACGGCGCGCGACTGGTGGACGGCGACGGCGATGGCGATTCGCGACCGCATCCTCGAGCGGATGCTGGAGACGGGCAACGCGCACCGGCACCTGAACGTCCGCCGCGTGAACTATCTCTCGATGGAGTATCTGATGGGGCGGTTGTTCCTGAACAACCTCATCAACCTCGGGCTTTACGAGACGACCGTCGTGGCGCTGCGCGAACTCGGCTACGATTTCGAAGAGGTGCGCGCCGCCGAGGAGGACATGGGCCTGGGCAACGGCGGCCTCGGCCGCCTCGCGGCGTGTTTCCTCGATTCGCTCGCGACGATGGACCTGCCCGCCGTCGGCTACGGCATCCACTACGAGTTCGGCCTCTTCAAGCAGGAGTTTGTGAACGGCCACCAGGTCGAGCACCCGGACAACTGGATCATCTTCGGCGCCCCGTGGGAAATCATCCGGCCCGACTGGATGCAGGAAGTGAAACTCTTCGGGCGCTGCGAGCAGGTGTTCGACGCCGGCGGCGGCGCCCGCTGGCATTGGGTCGAGACGAAGACGCTGCTCGGCTTCCCCTACGACATCCCGATCGTCGGCTACGGCACGCGCACGGTGAACATCCTCCGGCTCTGGGCCTCGAAGGCGACGGAGGAGTTTGACCTCAAGGTCTTCAACGAAGGCGGCTACGTCGAGGCGGTGAAAGAAAAGGCGCTCGGCGAGACCGTTTCAAAAGTGCTGTATCCGAACGACAAGACCGAAAACGGCAAGGAGCTGCGCCTCGTGCAGCAGTATTTCTTCGTGGCGTGCTCGCTGCGCGACATCATCCGCCGCCACTTCGCCGCCCTCGGCAACAGTTGGGACAATTTCGCCGACAAGCAGGTCGTGCAGCTCAACGACACCCATCCCGCCATCGCCATCGCCGAGCTGATGCGCGTGCTGCTCGACGACGAGGGCTTCGCCTTCGACCGCGCGTGGGCGCTGACGACGAAGATTTTCGCCTACACCAACCACACGCTGCTGCCCGAGGCGCTGGAAAAGTGGAGCGCGGCCCTGCTGCACCGCGTGCTCCCGCGCCATCTGCTCATCATCTACGACATCAACCAGCGCCTGATGGAAACCGTCGAGGCCCGCTGGCCCGGCGACGCCGGCAAGAAGCGCGTGACCTCGCTCATCGAGGAGAACGGCGGCAAGATGGTCCGCATGGCGAACCTCGCCGTCGTCGGTTCGTTCTCCGTCAACGGCGTCGCCGAGCTGCACACGCAGTTGCTGCGCTCGCAGCTCTTTCCGGAGTTCGATGCGCTCTACCCCGGCCGCTTCAACAACAAGACCAACGGCATCACGCCGCGCCGCTGGCTGCGCGCGTGCAACCCGCGGCTCTCCGCGCTCATCACCGGCAAGATCGGCGACGGCTGGGTGCGCGACCTCGACCAGCTCCGGCAACTGGAAAAATTCGCCGACGATCCGCATTTTCAGGACGAGTTCATGGCGGTGAAGCGCGCGAACAAGATCACCTTGGCGGCGATCATCCGGCGCGACTGCGGCCTCGAGGTGTCGGCCGACGCGATGTTCGACGCGCAGATCAAGCGCCTGCATGAATACAAGCGGCAGCATCTGAACCTGCTCCACATCCTCGCACTCTATCACCGCATCCTGAAAAACCCGGAGCAGGAGATGGTGCCCCGCGTGTTCATCTTCGCCGCCAAGGCCGCGCCGGGCTATGATCTCGCGAAGGCCATCATCAAATCCATCAACGCCGTGGGCGCGCAGATCAACGCCGACCCGCGCGTGAACGGCAAACTCAAGGTCGCCTTTCTGCCGAACTACCGCGTGTCGCTCGCCGCCCGCATCATCCCGGCCGCCGACGTCTCGGAGCAAATCTCGCTCGCCGGCAAGGAGGCCTCGGGCACGGGCAACATGAAGCTGGCCCTCAACGGCGCGGTGACCATCGGCACTCTCGACGGCGCCAACATCGAGATTCTCGAGGAAGTCGGCGCCGACAACATTTTCATTTTCGGCCAGACCGTCACCGACGTGGCCGCGCGGAAACAGCGCGGCTACAACCCGTGGGACTGTTATCACGCCGACGAGGAACTGCGGCACGCGCTCGACTGGCTCGGCTCCGATTTCTTCGTCAAGGGCGAAGCCGTCAATCTGCCCGCGCAGGTGCGCGCGAGCCTCCTCGAGGGCGGCGACCCGTTCATGGTGCTCGCCGATTTCCGCGCCTACTGTGACTGCAAGGAGCGGGTCGCCGCGGCCTACCGCGACCGCCGCGGCTGGGCGAACATCGCGATCCTCAACACCGCCCGCGTCGGCAAATTCTCCAGCGACCGCAGCATCCGCGAATACGCCGACGAGATCTGGAAACTGAAACCCGTGAAGGTGTGAGGTGGACGGGCGGGTTGGCCCTGACGCGTCGCGCCATCGGGCGAGCCGCCGAGTCGTGGGAGCGAGCTTGCTCGCGACTCGTTCGCCAAACGTCGCATGCCAGCACGCTCCCACCGGCTTGCACCCGAAGCGGAGCAGCCTCCGGGCGTCCGGTCCGGCGAGAGCGAGAGAATCCGCTCGCCGCGGCGGGCGCGAGTTGTCCGCGGTTTGAGCGAGGGGCCGGACGCGCGCCGGCGGCGTTCTGGCTTTTATTGCCGAGGCTTCGTCGCGGAGGACGTGCGGTCGCGGCGCGCTCGGCTCAAGTTCGCCCGCGAGAACGGTCGCTTCGCCGCCGTCGACGGAGGGCCGCAGATTCACGATGACAAAAAGCACCATTTTGGGCGCCGCCGGATTCGTCGCACTTTCCTTCGGGGTTGTCTGGGAACTCCGGACTCGGGACGTGCCGGCCGCCGGCGGCACGAGCGGTGCCGGGTCGCCGTCCGCGCCGACGGTTCGCCAGTCTCGACCGGTCACCCGGCCGTCATCGGCGACACCGCGCGCACCCGGCCGCTACGCGCCGACGGGAGACTGGCGGGCAGTCGCCGAGGTGTTTCCGGGCGCCGGCGCTCATGCCGGACTGTGGCGCGACGCGCACCCCGCGACGCTCACCGTCGCGCCGTATCCCGGGTTCCGGCTGACCTTCGAGCAGGCCGAGCAACGGGAGAGCGGCCGGTATCGGACCTGGATCGGGCGCAATGCGGAGCTGCCCGGAGCGAGCTTCGTCGGCGTCGCCACCGCGCGCGGCTACGACGCGGTGCTGCTCGTGCCGGGCACCGGCCAGTTCAATTTCCACGCGCGCGACGGCGCGGTGTTGGTGGAGGAAGTCGCCGCCAGCGGCCGCGATTGCGGGATTGACGACGATGCGGCGGCGCCGTTTTCCGCGGCCTTGGGGCCCGGCGTCCACTACGCGCAGGCCGCCGGCAGCGGCGCGGCCTCGGGCGGCGACTTTCGGGCAACCCCGCCTCGGGCGCTGGTGGCGCCGCGGAGTGTCGATGTGCTGTTTCTCTACAACGCGCCGGCGTTGGCGGCCGCGGCCGAGCGCTCCAACGACCCGCTCGGTTATCTCGACGGCTACACGCGCGCGGCGTTGGAGACGTGCAACCTCGTGCTCCAGCAAAGCCAGGTGGACGCCTTCGTTTGGCGGCACGTCGGCCTGGTGGCCGCGCCCGCCTACCCGGCGCAGGAGACGATTTTTGAGGAACTGATGGTGGTCCACCCCGACGGGCCGCTCGGCGCGTTCGTGCGGGAGGTGCGCGCCGAGTATGGCGCCGACGAAGTGATGATGTGGGTGGGGCCGGGCGCGCGGCAGGGCGCGGCGTTCGGCGGAGCCACGCGGCAGACGCCCGCGAACGCGGCGTTCGCCGTGTCGATCCTCCGCCTGACCGCCGGCACGCTGATCATGGCGCACGAGTTCGCGCACAATTTCGGCTGCCAGCACGACCGCGCCAATGTCACCGGCGGCGCGCCCGAGGGCGACGGTTTCTGGGGCTACGGCCTGCTGTGGGCCGACCCGCCTCCGGCCAATCGCACGACTTCCGGCACGGTCATGGCGTATGCAGATTATCTTGTGCCGTATTTCTCCAACCCCGCGATCACTTTGCAGGTGACGGCGGCGCTCGAGCGCCGCACGGACGGCGCGGTCAATCTCGGCACGCGCACGATTGGTTTCCCGGAGACCGATCCGCGGGCGGCGAACAACGTCCGCGTGCTCACCGACCATGCCGAGGCTCTCGCCACGATCAGCGCGGAGAAGGAGACTGTGCCCGTGATCTTCCAACACCCGCACGATGAGAACCTCTTTGCGGGCCAGACGATGACGCTGGCGGTGTCGGCTTCCGGCGGCGGACTGACTTTTCAGTGGAGCAAGGACGGCGCCGCCATTGCCGGGGCGAATCAGGCGAGCTTCGCCAAAGTCGTCGCTCCGGACGATGCGGGTGACTACCGGGTCGCCGTCGGCAACAGCCGCGGCAACTCGACGAGCCGGGCGGCCCGGGTGCAGGTTGCCCAAGCCCCGGTCCCGGCCCCGGCCCCGGCGGCGGTGCCGGCCGCGGGCGGCGGGGGCGGGGGAGGGGGCGCGCTGAGTGTCGGGGCGACGGCGGCCCTCGTGCTCCTGCTGGCGAGGCGGCTGCGGGCCGGCGGGTGAGCAGCCCCGCGAACGGCCCGGCGAGAAGCGGTCGCCGCTCGGTTCGCGCAATGAGTCCGCTCTCCCGTTTTGCTGGCCGGCGGGTGTGATTAAATCTGTGCCAGCTTCCCGTGAAGCGCGAGGGGTAGGGCGAACCCTCCGGGTGAGCCGCGCCTTGGTTGCGCGATCGCCTGAACGGCTCAGCCGGAGGCTTCGCCCTACCTGGAGCAGCATTCAGGCACAGATTTAATCACACCTGGAGCAGCATTCAGGCACAGATTTAATCACACCCCCGGCCGGCAGAATGCGCTGGGTTGAATCGCTGCGGGAGCGGCTTTACGCCGCGATTGGGATTTCCGTCGCGACGCCGAGCCGCTCCGACCAAATGAGGTGATGATCGGTGCAGGGATTGAGCAGGCCTTTTCGAATGCCTCGGGCTCGCCCTGAGGATTGTTGCTGCCGTTCGTCAAATCTCCGGACCGCCCGTCGGCGCCGGCCGGCGGATTCGTCTCACGCCAATGCGAGTTCGGCGTGCTCCGGGACGGATCGGTCGCAATTCCGTTGTCGGGATTTTCCCGGCGGGCGTAATCCGCGTCCACGCCGCATCGGTCGCACACCGGTGGGCGCACCAAACCCAAAAACCATGAAGAACTATCAACCCGAAGTTATCGGGAGAGCTTTGCGCGCAGCCGTCTGGGCCGGCGCCGGCTTTTCCCTGTTCGCGGCCGGCCCGGTCTCCGCCCAGCAAGCCTCCGACGCCGCGCCGGACGACAAGACGGTCAAGCTGGAGAAATTCATCGTCACCGGATCGAACATCCCGTCCTACACTGAGGACGCGAAGACGTTCCCGGTCTCGATCATCGACCGCAAACTGATCGACCAGTCCGGTCTCCAGAACACGGCCGAGCTCCTGCAGAAGATCACGCTCGCCAACGGCGGCAGCGTGCCGTTCACGAACAACGCGACGGGCTTCACCCCCGGCGCGGCCTCCACGTCGCTGCGCGGCCTCGGGCCGGACGCCACGCTCGTGCTGATCAACGGCCGGCGCATGGCGTTCTACCCCGTCGGCACGGGCGGCACGGTCGCCTTCGTGGACTTGAACACCATCCCCCTCGCGGCCGTCGAAAGCATCGAGGTGCTGAAGGACGGCGCTTCCGCCGTTTACGGCGCGGACGCGGTCGCCGGCGTGGTGAACATCATCTTCCGCAAAAACTACAACGGTGCGGAAGCCTCGTTCACGCTCGGCAACACCACCAACAAGGACTCGACCGAGGCCAACGCCTCGTTCCTCTTCGGCGTCACCAACGAGAAGAGCAGCCTCACCGTCGGGGTGAACTTCTACAAGCGGAACGCCATCTTCAACCACGACCGCAGTTACTCCGCGGTGCCGCCGTTCCTCAGTTCCAATTCCAGTCCGGGCAACTTCCAGGTCTCGCGCGCGGCGATCGAGCAGTCCCTCGGTCTCGCGCCGGGCTCCGCGCTGCCGGGCGTCGGCACGGCCGGCACGGCCAACAGCCTGTTCTTCGTGACCTCGGGTCCGAACCTGCCCAACACGCTCACGCCGGCGCCGGGCAACCAGAACGCCAACAACAACGGCCTCCTGCCCGCCAGCGTCTACACCATCGGCACGGGGCGCACCTCGAGTTTCAACTTCAACGAGTTCTCCGGCTCGTTCCCCGAGATCACCCGCAACGGCGTCTTCGCTTCGTTCGAGCGCCAGCTCTACAGCGACAAGCTGCATCTCTACGGCGACATGTTTTTCAACCAGGCGCACCAGATCGACGAGCTCGCGCCGTTCGCCACGGGTAATTTCTCGACGCCCGGCCAGACGCCGCTCGTCATCCCCGCCCGCACGCCCAACCCGATCCTGACGGCCGAGCAGATCGCCGCCGGCGGGCGCGCCGCGCCGATCGGCTCCTTCAACCCGTTCAACCCGTTCAACCAGGACATCTCGGGCACCTCCCGCATCCGCCTGGCGGAATTCGGCAACCGCATTTTCCACAACCGCAACACCGCGTTCGCCGTCACCGGCGGCGTCCGGGCCGCGAATCTGTGGGACAAGTTCAACTTCGATGCGGGCATCCGCTTCAGCACGATCACGAATCAGGTGAACGCGAAGCTGATCTCCACCTCGCGCTTCCTGCGCATTTTGAACGCGGCCGATCCGATCTTCAATCCGGCCAGCCCGAGCTTCATCGGCTCGACCGTGCCCTACAACCCGTTCGGTTACTTCCGCAATCCGATCCCGAGCAACGCTGTCCCGGTGAATTTCGCGCTGCACAACCAGCGCGACGAAAACACCTCGAGCCTCGCGCAAGCCGGCTTCACCCTCAACACCGGCAACCTGTTCACGCTGCCGGCCGGCGACGTGGGCTTCGCCTTCGGCATGGAACTCCGGCGCGAGGCGATCTCGCAATCGCCCGATTCCACCATCCAGGCCGGCGACATCCTGACGACCCCGCCGCTCTCCGTCACCCAGGCCCAGCGCAAGATCGCCTCGTATTTTGCCGAGGCGGAATTGCCGATTTTCAGCGAGAAAAGCAACGTGCCCTTCGCCCGCCGCCTCTCGCTCAACGTCGCCGCCCGCTACGAGGATTTCGTCACCAGCAAGCGCAACACCTTCGTGCCGAAGTTCGGGCTCCGGTGGGAGCCGTTCTCGACCAGCGAACTCGTCTTTCGCGGCAGTTGGGGCAAGGGCTTCCGCGAGCCCTCGCTCTTTGAACTGTTTTCCGGCAAGACTTCGGGGCTGACGCCGATCTCCGATCCCGCCACGGGCAACTTCGAGCCCGAGCAAAACATCACCCAGCAAGGCAACCGGCAATTGAAGGCGGAGACTTCCATCGCCCGGAACATCGGTGTCGTCTGGCAGCCCAAGGGCCGGCTCCAAGGCTTCACCGCCGCGTTCGACCTCTGGCGCATCACGCGCGAGGGCACGCCCGCGTTCAACCACCAGGACACCGTGGACCGGGCGGTCGGCCGCGACATCAACGGCGTCGCCCGGCCCGGCGGCTTGCAGCCGGGCGAGAGCATCGTGCGCGACGGCGCCGGCAATCTCGTCCAGATCAACGCCGTCTATCTCAACGCCGGCGAGACGATCGTCGCCGGCTTCGACACCTCGGCCAGCTACACGTGGAAGACCGAGAACTGGGGCCGCATCGACCTCGGCGCCACCGCCACCTACCTGAGCACCTATAAGAACTCCACCGTCGCCGGTGTGGCTCCCGTGGAATTCGTCGACAGCCCGATCGCGCCCTCCGACGACGCCTTTTTGCGGTGGAAAGGCCAGTCGTTCGTCAGTTGGACGTGGAAGGGCGCCACCTCCCGGCTCGCCGCGAACTACACCGGCGGCTTCGACGACCTCGACGCCAACGGCAACCCGTTCCGCGTCGCCTCGACGCTGATCTACGACTTCCAGCTCAGCTACAATCTCTTCCCCTCGACCAGCGCGGCCGAGCGCACCTGGTGGTCCGACCTCAAGCTCTCCGCCGGCGTGAACAACCTCTTCGACAAAGATCCCCCGTTCGCCTCCGGCGGCGGCGGCAACTCGAACGGCTACCCGGGCTTCATCTACTCCGACGTGGGCCGCTTCGTTTACTTCGGGATCGAGAAGAAACTCTGAGCCCGGATTCCCTTCGGTTCCCCTCGGCGGCCCCGCTCACGCGGGGCCGCCTTTTCTTTTGGAGTGCCGCCCATCCGCCCGCTTGGCCGTCTGTCCCAAAATACGCTGCGACTCGCGCCCGGCGTGGTGTGTAATGAGCCCATGTCCAACCGGCTTCAACGACCGCCTGCCTTAACCCTGCGGCGCGGGCGTTTGGCCGCAGACTTTGGGGCTTTCATCGCAATGCCGTTTTCATTTTCACCGCGTCCCGTTTTGACTGCGCACGTTCGTAGTTATCAGTTGTGTTGCAGAGGGGCCCGCAGGGGCCCCTCTGTGTTTTTGTTTCCCTTCGGCCTCGATGCCCCGGAGCTGTTTCCAGCTCGGCTCGCACCTGCGGGAGCGTGCCTGCACGCGACCGGCGCGACGGCTCTGCGCCCGCGCCGCATGATTCGCCTGGCTGATCGTCGGTCTTTCCGCTCGAACTAACCGTTCCCCTTTCACCCAACTGATTCCCATGTCCACTGCTCCCGCCAAGTCCGTCCCCGTCCCCACCGCTCCCGGCGCGAAGAAAAAGTCTTCGCGCACGCTGTTCATCGTCCTCGGGGTGGTGATCCTGCTCGTCGCCGTCGTCGCGGTCGTCGCCTCCAAGCGCCAGGGCGAGAAACCCACGCCGGTCACCGTCGAGCAGGCGGCCATCCGCACCATCACGCATCTCGTCACCGCCACCGGCAAGGTGCAGCCCGAGGTCGAGGTCAAGATTTCCCCCGAAGTCTCGGGCGAGATCATCGAGATGCCATTCAAGGAAGGCGCCAGCGTCAAGAAGGGCGACCTCCTCGTGAAGATCAAACCCGACTTCTACCAGGCCCAGATGGAGCAGCAGGAGGCCAGCCTCGTCGCCGCCCGCACCAACGCCGTGCAGGCCAAGGCGCAGCTCCTGAAAGCGCAGGAGGACTTCAAGCGCAGCGACGACCTCTTCGCCAAGAAACTCATCTCCGACTCCGAATACACCGCCGCCAAGACCGGCCTCGAGGTCGCCCAGGCCAACTACGAAAACTCCCTCGCGCAAATCCGCCGCACCGAAGGCTCGCTCAGCCAGTTCCGCGACCAGCTCTCGAAAACCTCCATCTTCGCGCCGATGGACGGCTCCATCAGTTCCCTCACGAGCGAAGTCGGCGAGCGCGTCGTCGGCACCGGCCAGTTCGCCGGCACCGAGATCATGCGCATCGCCAATCTCGAAAGCATGGAAGTCCGCGTGAAGGTCAACGAGAACGACATCATCAACGTGAAAGTCGGCGACCACGCCGTCGTCACCGTCGATGCCTTCCCCGGCCGCCGGTTCAACGGCGCCGTGCGCGAGATCAGCAGCTCGGCGCTCTCCGCCGGCGCCACCAGCTCCCAGGCCGCACTCGCCGCCTCCGCCTCGGACGAAGTCACCAACTTCCTCGTCAAAATCAGCATCACCGACCGCGACGGCCAGCTCCGCCCGGGTATGAGCGCCACCGTCGACATCGAGACCGAGACGGTGGCCAAAGTCGTCAGCGTGCCCATCCAAAGCGTCACCGTGCGCGCCGCCGGCGGCAAAACCTCCGAGGAAATCCAGCAGGCGAAAGCCAAGGAAGCCAAGGAGCGCTCCGGCAACGACCTCGAACTCGCCAACGAGCGCGAAGACGCCCGCCGCAACCGCGACGCGCTCCAGCGCCTCGTCTTCGTGCGGACCGGCAACGTCGTGAAGTCCCGCCCCGTCACGACTGGCATCGCCGACAACACCTACATCGAGATCAAGTCCGGCGTGCAGGCCGGCGACGAGATCGTCATCGGCAGCTACGCCGCCATCAGTCGCAAACTCAAGGACGGCAGCAAAGTCATCCTCGAAAAAATCAAGAAGGACGACGCCAAGTAAACGTCGTCGCCCGCCGCCGCCTTCGCGTTCCCGCCCATGACTTCTCCCGCCGCCACTCCCGCCACGCCCCCCGCGCGACCCTACCGGCCGCCGGGCGACACCGTCATCGAGATCGACGGCGTCACCAAGCTCTACAAGATGGGCTCCGAGACCGTCCACGCCCTCCGCGGCATCGCGCTCTCGATCAGCCGCAACGAATACCTCGCGATCATGGGCCCGTCCGGCAGCGGCAAGTCCACCCTGATGAACATGCTCGGCTGCCTCGATACTCCCACCGGCGGCCGCTATCACTTCAGCGGCAAGGATGTCTCCCGCATGGACGACGACGAACTCGCCGGCATCCGCAACCGCGAGATCGGCTTTGTCTTCCAGACCTTCAACCTCCTCCCGCGCTCCAACGCCCTGCACAACGTCGAGCTGCCGCTGATCTACGCCGGCCTGCCGCTCGCCACCCGCCGCGCGCGCGCCGCGCAGACCCTGCGCGACGTCGGCCTCGGCGACCGCATGGACCACCGGCCGAACGAACTCTCCGGCGGCCAGCGCCAGCGCGTCGCCATCGCCCGCGCGCTCGTCAACAATCCCTCCATCATCCTCGCCGACGAGCCGACCGGCAACCTCGACTCCCGCACCGGCGAGGAGATCATGCAGCTCTTCGAGGACCTCTACGCCGCCGGCAACACCATCATCGTCGTCACCCACGAGGAAGACATCGCCCGCCACGCCCGCCGCATCGTCCGCCTCCGCGACGGCCTGATCGAGAGCGACGCCCGGCAGCACTAGGATTTTCGATTCTTGATTCTCGACTCTCGATTTCCGCCATGACTGAAAAGGCACTCAAACAACGGACGAAGACTTTTCCCCGATCCCGTTTGGGCGGCGAATTCTCCGTGGCTCGGGGAGCGCCCGCGTCCCGCGGGCTGTCTTCGGCGTCTCGCCGAAGACCTCTGGCCGCTGCGAGAATTCCTTGGCTTGGGCGGGACGCCGGCGCTCCCCGGACCGGTCGGTCCGCCCC
Organism: Opitutia bacterium; assembly: GCA_016199925.1. Lineage (GTDB taxonomy): Bacteria > Verrucomicrobiota > Verrucomicrobiia > Opitutales > Opitutaceae > JACQFT01. Next base: position 22,214 of record JACQFT010000013.1, read on the forward strand.
GGGCGAAATGAAATTCAGCACATTGCCCGCGTCGTTTCCGCCCGACGCTGCCGTGTCCGCCCTCCGCCCTCCGCAATCACCATGAGAAGGTTTCTGAATGAATTTCTGGAGTGCTTCCGCATCGCCGAGGCGCAGATCCGCGCGAACAAGCTGCGCTCCGTCCTCACCGCGCTCGGCGTCATCATCGGCATCGTCGCCGTCACGCTCATGGGCACCGCCATCCGCGGCATCGACGCCGGCTTTCAGAACAGCCTCGCCATGCTCGGCGACGACGTGCTCTACGTGCAGCGTTTCCCGTGGGGGCCGGTCGATGATTTTTGGAACTACCTCAACCGCCCCGCCTTCACCCCGGCGCAGGCCGAGCGCCTCAACCGGGTCATTGCCCACACCGAGAACACGCTGCTCGCGGTCGCCGTGCCCGTCGCCCAGCGCGCCACCACGGTCAAGATCGACGATGCCAAGCTCAGCGGCGTCTTCACCCTCGGCGTCACCGCCGACTATGAGCGCCTCAACACCGCCGAGTATCAGCTCGGCCGCTTCTTCAACGAGGCCGAGAGCAACGCCGGGCGCGAAGTCTGCGTCCTCGGCGCCGATGTCGCCGAGGCGCTCTTTCCCAACCGTTCGCCGCTCGCGGCCGTCGTCCAGTTCAACGGCCACCCTTTCACTGTCGTCGGCGTGTTCGCCAAGCAGGGCGCGTTCCTCGGCCTCTTCAGCTTCGACAACCTCGCCGTCATCCCGATCAGCGCCTACGCAAAATTTTTCTCGGTCCGCGACCAGAACGCCCAGATCCGGGTGAAAGTGCGCGACAAGACCCGCCTCGCCGACGCCAGGGAGGAACTCACCGGCGCCCTGCGCCTCGTGCGCGGCCAGCTCCCCGGCGAACGCGACAATTTTTCCATCAACGGCCAGCAGGCCTTCAAGGCGCAGCTCGACCCGATCAAGCAGGGCATCGCCCTCGCCGGCCTCTTCATCACCGGTCTGTCGCTCTTCGTCGGCGCCATCGGCATCATGAACATCACCTTCGTCTCCGTGAAGGAGCGCACGAAGGAGATCGGCACCCGCAAGGCGCTCGGCGCGCGCCGCCGCTCCATCCTCATGCAGTTTCTCATCGAGGCCGTCTCGATCTGCCTCATCGGCGGCGTCGTCGGCATGGTCGTCTCGTTCCTCCTCTTCCTCGGCATCCGCGCCGGCGCGCCGAATTTCCCGGTGGAGTTTTCGGCCGGCCTCGTCGTCGTCAGCGTCATCGTCTCCGTGCTCACCGGCATCGTCTCCGGCTTCGCGCCCGCCTGGGGCGCCTCCCGCCTCGACCCCGTCGTCGCCCTCCGCTATGAATAACGGAATTTTCGATTTTTGAATCTCGATTTTCGATCCACCCATGACTGAGAAAGAACTCAAAGACCGGACCAAAAATTTCGCCCTCAGGGTGCTGAAATTGGTCGATACCTTGCCCGACACGCGTTCCGGGCGAGTGCTGGCTGGTCAACTGGGTCGCTCCGGGACGTCGGTTGGAGCGAATTACCGGGCTGCCTGCCGTTCCCGCTCGACCGCGGAAATGATTTCAAGGCTTTCCATCGTGGAGGAGGAGGCTGACGAGTCAGCTTTCTGGATGGAGCTGGTCGCCGACCACGGAATGATGTCCACGGACAAGCTTGCGCCCTTGAGACAGGAGGCCGGTGAGCTGACGGCCATCATGGTGGCCTCTCGCAAGACACTCGCTGCCCGCAATCCAAAATCGAGAATCCAAAATCTAAAATAGATGCGCCTTTCCGAGATCCTCCGCATGGCCCTGGGCTCGCTGGGCGCCAACAAACTCCGCTCCTCCCTCACGATGCTCGGCATCACCATCGGCGTCTTCTCCGTCATCGGCGTCATGACCGCCGTCACCGCGCTGCGCGGCTCCATCGAGACGGGCCTCAGTTTTCTCGGGGCCAACATTTTCCAGTTCGCCAAATATCCCCTCACCGGCGGCGGCGGCCACGGCGACAGCCGCCGCAAGATCGAGCTGCGCCGCGACATCACCCTCGACCAGGCCCTGCGCTTCAAACGCCTCATGGCCGGCACCACCGACACCGTCTGCCTGAAAATCTTCGACCAGAACCCCGCCAGCCAGGCCACCTATCTCGGCCGCAAGACCAGCCCGGGCCTCACCTTCGTCGGCAGCGACGAAAATTTTCTCACCGCCAACCAGTTCACCATCGCGCTGGGCCGCAACTTCACCCCCGACGACGTCGACCTCGCGCGCCCCGTCGTCCTCATCGGGCAGGAGATCGTGAAACGGCTTTTCCCCTCGGAGGACCCGCTCCGTAAGCTGATCAAACTCCGCGAACGCACCTACACCGTCGTCGGCGTCTTCGCCGAAAAGGGCAACCAGTTCGGCCAGAGCAGCGACGGGATCGAGGTGATCCCCGTCACCCGCTTTCTCGCCGACCACGGCGCGGAGAAGCGCAGCATCAACATCGCCACGCAGGCGCTCAGCCAGATCGTCTACAACGACACCCTCGACCGGGCCGTCACCGCCATGCGCATCGTCCGCGGCCTCCGCCCCGAGCAGGAGAACGATTTCGAGATCTACTCCAACGACTCCCTCATCGCTGTCTTCGCCAAGGTCGCCGACGTCATCGCCGCCGGCTCGTTCGTCATCAGCGGCATCGCGCTGCTCGCGGCCGGCGTCGGCATCATGAACATCATGCTCGTCTCCGTGACGGAGCGTACCCGCGAAATCGGCTTGCGCATGGCCGTCGGCGCCACGAAAAAAGCCGTCGAATTGCAATTCTTGTGTGAAGCCCTGGTTTTGAGCATGATTGGTGGAATCCTCGGCATTCTCATCGGGATGGCTTCCTCTTACGTGATCTCCCGCATCTTCCAGTGGTCTACGCTGCTCTCCGCCTTTTCGATCGGCATTGCGGTCTTTTTCTCTGCGGGAGTCGGAATCTTCTTCGGCTACTGGCCGGCGCGAAAAGCAGCCCGGCTCGATCCGG
>JACQFT010000014.1 GCA_016199925.1 Opitutia bacterium
CTACGGTCGGAGTGCTAGGTGACCCGGCGGCTGCACGCCCATTGACGCGGAACCGCCGGGGCGGTTTAGTCGCGCCACTGTTTCTGCCTCCGCGCCCCGCCCCCATGCCCACCGCCACCCAACCGCCCCCCGCCAAACCGAGCGACGACGAACCCAAGTCCGTCATCGACATGTCGAAGATGAACGAGGGCCAGCGCGCGGCGCTGCAGGCGACCGAGGCGGCCCGTGAGTCGCACGACGACCTCAGCTTCGTGGCGCATCTGTTCATGGGGCGGTGGAAGCCGGAGAAACTCTATCCCGTCACGGACGTCGAGGCCGGCGAAAAGGTGCGCGCTGACAAGTTTCTCGCCGAGCTCGGAGCGTTTCTCAGAGCGAAGGTCGACGGCGAACAGATCGACCGCACGGGCGAGATCCCCGACGACGTGATGGCCGGGCTCGCGCGGCTCGGCTGCTACGGCATCAAAGTGCCGCAGCAATACGGCGGGCTCGGCTTCTCGCAGACGAGCTATTGTCGCGCCTGCCAGCTCATCGCCAGCCACTGCACGAACACCTTCGCGCACCTCTCGATCCACCAGTCCGTCGGCGTGCCGCAGCCGCTGATGCTCTTCGGCACCGAGGAGCAGAAACAGAAGTTTTTGCCGCGCGTCGCCGGCGGCGAGATCTCGGCGTTCGCGCTGACCGAGGCGGGCGTCGGCTCCGATCCCGCGCGCATGACGACCCGGGCCGAGCCGACCGCGGACGGGGAGGCGTTCCTCCTCAACGGCGAGAAACTCTGGTGCTCGAACGGCACCCGCGCGGGCCTGCTGATCGTCGCGGCGCAGACGCCGCCGAAGATGGTCGACGGCCGGCCGCGCACGCAGATCACGACGTTCGTCGTCGAGGCCAAGGCGCCCGGGGTCGAGGTGGTGTGCCGCAGCCAGTTCATGGGCCACCGGGCGATCTACAACGGCGTGCTGCGCTTCACCGACGTCCGCGTGCCGCGCGCCAACATCGTCGGCGGCGAGGGCCGCGGGCTGAAAGTCGCGCTGACCACGCTCAACGCCGGCCGCCTTTCGATTCCCGCCGCCAGCATCGGCGTCGCCAAGCGCGCGCTGCAAATCGCGCGCGAGTGGGGCAAGACGCGCATCCAGTGGGGCGTGCCGGTCGGCGAACACGCCGCGGTGGCGGAAAAAATCCGCCGGATCGCCGCGCACGCGTTCGCGATGGAGGCCATGCTGGTGACCACTTCGCGCATCGTCGACCGCTCGAAGCAGGCCGACATCCGCCTCGAGGCCGCCATGTGCAAACTCTGGGGCACGGAGAAAGCGTGGCTGTGCCTCGACGATGTCATGCAGATTCGCGGCGGGCGCGGCTACGAGACCGAGCAGTCGCTCCTCGCGCGCGGCGAGCAACCGTATCCGGTCGAGCGCCTGATGCGCGACAACCGGGTGACGACGATTTTCGAGGGCTCCTCCGAGATCATGCGCCTGTTCATCATGCGCGAGGCGCTGGACCCGCACCTCAAGGTCGCCGGCATCGCGCTCAACTCCGAGCGGCCGTGGGGCGAGCGCCTGAAGAGCCTGCTCAACGCCGCCGCGTTCTACGCGTTCTGGTATCCGCGGCAGTGGCTGCCGGCCGGCGGCGGCGCGCCCGCGGGGATGCATCCGCATCTGGCGGACCATCTGGACGGCGTCGCCGGCCTCGGCCGGCGGATGGCGCGCACGTTGTTTCACCAGATGGTGCGGCACGGTGTGAAACTGGAGAAACGCCAGGTGTTGCTGGGCCGCATCGCCGACATCGGCACCGACCTCTTCGCCATCGCGGCGGCGTGCGTCTTCGCGCAAAAGCTGCTCGGCGACGGCGAGCCGGAGGCGAAGGTCTTCATGCTGGTCGACGACTTTCGCGCGCAGGCGCTGGTGCGCATCAAGCAAAACTTTGCCGGCATTTCCGACAATGCCGACGAACACGGCTACCAGCTCGCGCAGCAGGTCATCAACGGCGAGCACCGGTGGGTCGAGCGCGGGATCGTGTAGGCGCAGCAGTCCTTTGGCTTGCGCAGGGACGGGCGGGCGTTACTGGTAGTGGCCGTGTCCTTTTTTCGTCCCAGGCTGTGCTTGCTGCTGGCGATGGTGGCCGCGGTCCACGCGGCGGAAAAACGCGATCTGACGCGCCTGCGCCCGGCGGAGTTCGCGCGCCTGCCGGAGGTCAATGCGCCGATCGACCTGGAGCACTATGACCGCGACCTGCTCGCGGCGGCGATTTTCCACGAAACGAACCGCTGGCGCGCGAAACTGGGGCTGCCGGCGTTCCGGCACCTGCCGAAGCTGGACGACGCGGCGGATGTGCAGGTGACCTATGGTTCGCTGATGCCGGAGCTCAGCCACTCGAACCTACTGCCCGCGCAGGCCCGTCCGATGGACCGGGTCGTGGCGACCGGGCTGCGGCCGGGGCGCGTGGCGGAGAATGTCGCGCTCACGCCGGTCTTCGACACGGGGGAGGAGACTCCATTCGTGGTGCATGGGGCGGGCGCGGAGCGAAAATTCCTCAACGCCGACACCGGGCGGGAACTGGAGCCGCACACCTACGCGTCGTTCGCGGCGCGCGTGCTGGGGCAGTGGATGAACTCGCCGGGGCACCGGGCGAACATCGCCAACCGCGCGCTGCGCTATCTCGGGTGCAGCGCCCGCTCGGTGCGGAATCTGAGCGGCACCCATTCGCTCTTCGCGGTGCAGGCGTTTTTCACCCCGGCCCCGCCCGACGCGCGGTGAGCCGCGGGCTTCAGCCGCCGCCGGCGAGGCGGTCGAGGGCGGCGAGTTGCCGGGTGTGCTGCAGCTCGCGGTCGCGCAGGGTCGCGGGCACGGCGCGCTCGGCGCAGTCGGTGATGCCGCACCGCTCGCAGGTGTCGCCGACGATGCGCAGCGGGAGCGCGGGATCGTCCCAGAAGCGCACCGCGCGCTTGAAGGCGTCGTTCACCTGAAAGCCGATGGTGACGCACGAGTTCATGCCGGCGTCGAGATTCTGCGGATGGGCGAGGGCGATGGAAAAATAGTCGTCGTTGGTCACGCAGAAGGTGGACCGTTGCGCGCTGGCGACGGTGGCGTCCGAGCCGCGGGCGGCCTGCTGTTGCTCGAACCGGCGGAGGGCCTCGAGGGACACCCAGCGGCGGCAGTAGTGTTCGTTGACGCCGATGCTGTGCGAGGCGTGCATGCGCTGGTAATGGAGCTCCTTGCCGATGCGCACTTGCGGGGTGCCGCGGCGGTGGTCGAAGCGCACGAAATACATCTGCTCGAGGCCGAAGAAGCGCGGCACGATCTGGGAGAGCCGGTGGAAGAACATCTCGGGCGTCGCCTGGTATTTTCGTTTGATCGCGATGAGGGCGTCGCCGTCCCAGGTCGGGCGGGCGAAGAACTGGCGGAGGTCGGCGACGAGCAACTGGCGGTCGAGCAGCAGGGCCCCGGCGAAGTAGGAGGCGCGGAAATTCGCCAGCAGTTGGTCGAAGGAATCGACTTTGACGAGCGGGGAGGTGGTGACGGCCTCGTGCTGCCCGAGCTGGCGGTGGCCGATCTCGCGGGCGAGCAGGAACGCGCGCTGCCATTCGCCGAGCCGGGGGTTGAGGAGCAGGCGGGGGTGGCCGGAGTCGCCGTGCAGGGTGACGGCGCGCAAGTCGTGCAGCTCGGCGTGCGCGCCGAGGGAGTGCTCGTCGATGGTGTAGCCGCAGGTCCGGACGAGATGGTCGCGCAGCCGGGCGAAGTCGGGCACGGGCCGGCGCTCCCAGTCCTTGGCTGTGCGGAAGGACTCGGCGACCTGCTCGAGGTCTTCGAAATAGTTTTTGCTTTGCTCGACGTGGGAGCGCATGGCCGCGAGCAGCAAGTGCTCGACTTTCACGTCGAAGCGGCGGGCGATCTTGACGAAGGTGTCGAAGAGCGCGCTGATTTTCTGCGGTTCGCCGGCCATCATCGCGAGCAGCCCGGTGGGCGTGAGGCCGAAGACTTCCAGGGGGATTTCCTGGAGGATGCCGGATTTGAGCACGCCGGAGAGCGGGTGGAGCTTCTCGCCGAGGTGGAGCGAGACGAGGTCGTCGAAGCTCACGCCGAGGGCTTTGGCGAGGGCGAGGATTTTTTCGGGCTTGGGATATTTTTTCCCCTTCTCGATTTCGTTGAGATAGGAGATGGCGATGCCGGCGCGGCCGGCGAGCTCCTTGAGCGAGAGCGCCTGCTGCTTGCGGAGCTGGTTGAGTTTCAAGCCGAGGATGAACCGGAGGTTCTGCCCGCCCGGTGGCAGGGGCGAGGCGGGCGCGGGCAGTTTGGGCGAGAGGGCGGTGGGCGGCATGGCGGTGGGGGCGGCCGGAAAAGTGTCATATAATAGGTGACACTTTTGGCGGGCGGCAGGTCAGTGATCGACGAAGAGGTCGGGGAAAAGGCGGTCGGCGCCGGCGGGGTCGTGGGCGTAACGGTGGAAATCCGTCCAGCCGCGGGTGCGGAGAAAGTCCTCGTCGAGGAGGGACTGGCCGGTGAGGGACTGGTCGGTGGTGGCGAGGATTTCGAGGGCGGCGTCGGCCATGATGTCGGGCGTGCGGCAGTGCGGGAGGAGCCGGGCGCCGACGGCGAACTCGATGGCGGCGGTGGCGATGATGGTGCGCGGCCAGAGGGTGGTGACGGAGATTTTGTCGGGGGCGAACTCGCCGGCCATCCCGAGCGAGAGCAGGGTCATGCCGTATTTGGAGAGCGTGTAGGGTGCGTGGGGCGCCAGCCACTTGGCCTGAAGGTTGAGCGGGGGGGACAGGCTGATGAGGTGGCCGCCGCCGGCGCGCCGGAGGAGCGGGAGCGCGGCCTTGGCGCAGACGAAGACGGCGCGGGCGTTCACCTGCTGCATGAGGTCGTAGCGTTTGACGGGGGTGTTGGCCACGTCGGTCAACTGGATGGCGCCGGCGTTGTTGATGAGGGCGTCGAGCCGGCCGAATTCTTTCTCGACGGCGGCCAGCATGGCGGCGATCTGGGATTCGTCGCGGACGTCGACCTGGAGGGGCAGGGCGCGGACGCCGAGGGCGCGGACTTCTTCGGCGACGGTGTGGATGGTGCCGGGGAGCTTGGGGTGCGGCTCGGCGGTCTTGGCGGCGATGACGAGGGTGGCGCCGGCGCGGGCGGCGGCGAGCGCGATGGCGCGGCCGATGCCGCGGCTGGCGCCGGTGACGAGAACGGTTTGGTCGTGGAGGCGTTTCATGGAAAGACGGCGCCGTGCATGGGCGGTTCGTGCGGCAGCCGCCGGCGGATGTGGAGGGTGAGGGTGAAGTGAGCGGCGATCTCGCCGTCCGGATCGGCGAGCGCGACCGCGAAATCGCGGTCGACCTTTTGCTCGGAGGCCAGCGCCGCGCGAATGGCGTCGAGATCCTGCTGGTGCAGCCGGGCATGGGCGTGCAGATCGCCGCGGCCGGGCCGGCGGAACTCGATCTTCGCCGATTTCATCCACACATGGTAGTCCGGGCCGAGTTGGATCGCCACCATCACGGCGTGGAGCGGATCGACCGCGGCATACATCGAGCCGCCATAGATCGTGCCGTGGACGTTGCGGGTCGTCCGGCAAAGCGGCAGGCGGAGTTTCGCCTCCATCATGTCTTCCGAGATGTAAACGACGCGCGCTCCGGTGTTCCGAAAGGCCGGATACCAATTGAAGCGCCAGCGCAGGAGTTTGATTTTCCACGACTCGGCCATGGGCGATTTAGGGCCATCGAATGCGCCGCCAGCGAAATGGCGAGGAGATTATTCGTTCTGGGCGAATATTCGCTTGAAATAACTAATCTTCTCCCCCTCTTTCAGTTACACACCTTCAGATCCGCCGGATTTCGCGCGCCCTCCTCGCCGCGTCGCCCGGCGCTCGCCGCCATGTCGCACACTCAACTGACCAAGAAATGGGACAACTTGGACAAGGGAACCCTTCTCAAACTCCAAGGCCGCAAGCTCCACACCTACCTGCGGGACTGCGTCCTGCCGTTCTCCGCGCACTACCGGAAGCTCTTCGCCGAGCACGGGCTGGCGGCGGCCGACTTCCGCACGGTGGACGACTTGGCGAAGCTGCCTTTCACGCGCAAAGAGGACCTCCTCTCGACCCCGGAGGCGCCGCGCAAAGCGCTCGATTTCCTGCTCAAGGCCGACCCCGCCGTCCTCGCGAAGCGCCCCGGCGTCATCCTGCGCTCGATACTCCTCGGGCGCGCTCGCGAGAAGGACCGGCTCGAACGCGAGTGGCGGCCCACGTTCATGACGAGCACCACCGGCCGCTCCACCGAGCCGGTGGCGTTTCTCTATTCGCAGCACGACGTCCGTAACCTCGGCCTCGGCAGCGGGCGGATCGTGGACCTCGGCCGGCGCACGACCGAGGACCGGATGCTGAACATGTTCCCCTTCGCCCCGCACCTGGCGTTCTGGTATATGTATTATTCGGGCGTGGAGAAAAATATCTTCGCCCTCGCCACCGGCGGCGGCAAAGTCATGGGCACCGAGGGCAACCTCCGCGCGATCCAGAAAGTCCGGCCCAACGTCCTGGCCGCGATGCCGACGTTCATCTACCATGTGCTCACGCAGGCCGTGGAGGAGAATCTCCGGCTCGAAGGCATCAGCTACATCCTGCTCGGCGGGGAAAAAGTCGCCGACGGCACTCGCCGCAAACTCGCCGAACTTTGCACCCGGCTCGGTTCGCCCGGCGTGCAAGTCGTGGCGTCCTACGGCTTCACCGAGGCCAAGCTCGCCTTTGGCGAATGCCCCTTCCCGCCCGGCCACCAGCCCACCGGCTACCACCTCTATCCCGACTTGGGCATCTTCGAGGTCATCGACCCCGAGAACGGCACCGTGCGCCCCGACGGCCAGGGCGGCGAGATCGTGTGGACCCCGCTCGAGCAGCGCGGCACCGTCGTGCTCCGCTACCGCACGGGCGATTTCATCGAGCACGGCCTCACCTACGCGCCCTGCGATTGCTGCGGCCGCCGGATGCCGCGCCTCATGGGGAAAATCTCCCGCGTCTCCGACTTCCGCTCGCTGCGCTTCCAGAAGGTCAAGGGCACCATCATCGACTTCAACGAACTCGAGCACATCCTCGACGACGTCCGCGGCGTCGGCTCGTGGCAGATCGAGCTGCGCAAAGCCAACAACGACCCGCTCGAGATCGACGAACTCGTCCTCCACCTCTCCCGCACCGGCGACGGCACCGAGGCTGCGCTCACCGCCGCGATCACCAGCCTGCTCCAGGCGCATTTCGAGATCCGCCCCAACAAAATCGCCTTCCACACCGAGGAGGAGATGCGCGGACTCCAGAAAGTCGGCGTGCTGCTCAAGGAACAAAAACTTGTGGACAACCGCGCCGCCGCCAAAGCTGCCCCGCCCCCTCCGCCCCAGTCCGCGTCCGCCGGCCCCCGTTTGCAGGAATCAAAACCATGAAAGAACCGCTCTACATCGTTGACGGCGTGCGCACGCCTTTCGCCAAAATGGGCACGACTCTCGCCGCCTGCGGCGCCGACGAACTCGGCCGCACCGCCGCCGCCGCCGTGCTCGCGCGCACCGCCCTCGACCCCGCGCTGATCGACGAAGTCGTCTTCGGGTGCGTCGGCAATCCCGTCGAGGCCGCCAATGTCGGCCGCGTCATCGCGCTCCGCGCCGGCGTGCCCGAGTCGGTCCCCGCCATCACCGTCTCGCGCAACTGCGCCTCCGGCTTCGAGGCCATCACCCAGGCCTCCGACAAAGCCGCCAACGGCCGCGGCGACATCTTCCTCGTCGGCGGCGCCGAGAGCATGAGCAGCTATCCGCTCCTCTACAACGCGAGCGCCGTGAAGAAATACGCCGCACTCGGCAAGGCCAAGACCGCCGGGCAGAAGCTCGGCGCGCTGCTCGCCTTCCGCCCGTCCGACTTCTCGCCCCGCGTCGCGCTCATGCTCGGCCTCACCGATCCGGTCTGCGGCCTCGGCATGGGCCAGACCGCCGAGTTGCTCGCGCGCGACTGGCGGCTCACCCGCGCCATGCAGGACGAGTTCGCCGTGCGCTCCCACCAGCGGGCCGAGGCGGCGCGGGAAAAATTCCAGGAAGAGATCACGCCCGTCTATCCGCGCGGCGGCCGCGAGGCCCAGGCCATCGACGCCGACAACGGCGTGCGCGACGGCCAGACGATGGAAGCGCTCGGCAAACTCAAAGCCGTCTTCGACAAACGCGGCGGCACCGTCACCGCCGGCAACGCCTCGCAGATCACCGACGGCGCCGTGGCGCTCATCGTGATGACCGAGGCCGGCCTCCAGCGCACCGGCCTGAAACCCATCGGCAAACTCGTCGGCTTCGCCTACGCCGGGTGCGAACCGGCGCGCATGGGCCTCGGCCCGGTTTACGCCATGGCCAAGGCGGAAAAACTCACCGGCCTCAAGCTCGCCGACGCCGACCTCATCGAGATCAACGAGGCCTTTGCCGCGCAGGTCCTCGCCTGCCGCGCCGCCGCCTCCTCGCCGGAATTTTGCCGCCAGCACCTCGGTCGCGACACCGCGCTCGGCGAGATTCCCCTCGAAAAACTCAACGTCAACGGCGGCGCCATCGCGCTCGGCCATCCGGTCGGCTCCTCCGGCGCGCGCCTCGTGCTCACGGCGCTGCGCGAACTCCGCCGCCGCGGCGGCAAACGCGCGCTCGTCTCCCTCTGCATCGGCGGCGGCCAGGGCGGCGCGCTCTGGCTCGAAACCGTCTGACCCGCCCCCTCTCCCCATGAACCTCTCCCTCACCTTCGGCGCCGACGGTATCGCCCTGCTCACGTTCGACCGGCCCAACTCCTCCGCCAACGTCTTTGACGTCGCCACGCTCGAAGAGCTCGACGCCCATCTCGCCACCCTCGAAACCCGCCGCGACCTCAAGGGCGTCGTGCTCCTCAGCGCGAAGGCGAAAATTTTCCTGGCCGGCGCCGACCTGAACGCGTTTTCGAAAAATCTTACCGTCGAAAGCCGCGGCCACACCATCGACCTCGGCCACCGGATTTTCACGCGCCTCGAGCGGCTGCCCCTGCCCACGGTGGCGGCGATCAACGGCATCTGCCTCGGCGGCGGCTGCGAACTCGCGCTGGCGTGCGACTGGCGCGTCGCCTCGCTCGACAAGTCCACCAAGATCGGCCTGCCCGAGGTGCAGCTCGGCATCCTGCCCGCGTGGGGCGGCTCGGTGCGCCTGCCGCGCCTGATCGGGCTGCCGGCGGCCTTGAACGTCATCCTCGCCGGCAAGCAGCTCGCGGCGATCCCTGCGCAGAAGGCCGGGCTCGCCGATGACGTCGCGCATCCCGAATACCTGCTCGCGGCGGCCAAGAAACTCTTGGCCCGGGGCAAGCGGCCCGCGCCGGCCCCGACGGGCTTCGCCAACTCCGCACTCGGCCGCCGCGTCGTCGCGCACCGGGCGAAGCAGGGCGTGCTCGCGAAGACGCGCGGGCACTATCCCGCGCCGCTCAAGGCGCTCGAAGTCTGCCTCGCCGCCTTCGGCCGGCCGCTGGAGCAGGGCCTCGCGCTGGAGCGGGCCGCGTTGCTCGAGCTGGTGGCCACGCCGGAGTGCCGCAGCCTGATGGGGATTTTCTTTCTCCAGGAGCGGGCGAAGAAACTCAAAGCCCCCGGCGCCGACGGCGCGGGCCGCAAGGTCCGGTCGGTCGCCGTCGTCGGCGCGGGCACGATGGGCGCGGGCATCGCGCAGTGGAGCGCCGCGCGCGGTCTTCCGGTCATCCTGAAAGACATCGCCCCCGCGCTGCTCGCCAAGGGCCTGCAGGCGGCGGAGAAACTTTTCCGCGACGCCGCCAAGCGCCGCGTGTTCACCGAGGCCGAGGCGACCGCCGGGCTCGACCGCATCACGCCGGTCGCGGCGGATGTGCCGTTGACGGACGTCGATCTCGTGATCGAAGCCGCCGTCGAGAAGCTGGAGCTGAAGCAAAAGATTTTCCGCCAGCTCGAAGCGCGCGCCGCCGCGCACACCGTGCTGGCCACGAACACCTCGGCGCTGTCGATCGACGCCATCGCCGCCGGCCTCGCCGATCCGGGCCGCGTCGTGGGCATCCATTTTTTCAATCCCGTGCATCGGATGCAGCTTGTCGAGATCGTGCAGGGGCCGCGCACCTCGCCCGCCGCCCTCGACACTGCGCTCCAGTTCGTGAAGGCCATCGGCAAGCTGCCCGTGCTCGTGAAGGACAGCCCCGGCTTCCTCGTGAACCGCATTTTGCTCCCCTACATGGTCGAGGCCGTGCGCCTCTTCACCGAGGGTTGCAGCGCGCCGCAGCTCGACCGGCTCATGCTCGATTTCGGCATGCCGATGGGGCCGCTGCGGCTGACCGACGAGGTCGGCCTCGACGTCTCGCAGCACGTGGCGACTGACTTGCAGACCCGTCTGCCCAAGCCCGTGCCGATCGACGACACCTTGGAGAAGATGATCGCCAAGGGCTGGCTCGGGAAAAAATCCGGCACCGGTTTCTACGTTTTCCCGAAGGAGAAAGGCGCGAAGGAAACCGCCAACGCCGAGGTCGCGTTTCTGCAGACGACCGGCAAAGGCTCGCGTCAGGACGACGCGACGCGACTCGACCGCCTCGTGCTGGTGATGGTGAACGAAGCCGCCCGGGTGCTTGAGGAAGGCGTGGTGGCCGCGCCGGAGGACGTGGATTTCGGGATGATCTTCGGCACGGGTTGGGCGCCGTTCCGCGGCGGCCCGCTGCGCTACGCCGACACGCTTGGCACAGCGGAGATCGTGAAGCGCCTCCAGCAACTCGCGGCGGAGGTCGCCCCGTATTTCGAGCCCAGCGCCAAACTCCGCGACATGGCCAAAACCAACGCGAAGTTTTATCCGAGCTAAAACAGACGGAAGCGAACGCGGAGTTTGACCACGGATTGCCCGGATAAAGACCGATCGGGCCCGGAGACGAAACGACTCCGGCTGTGACCGTGTGGATCAGGACTTCTTTTTCTCGAGGAGCGCCCGCGTCTCGCGGGCTGTCCTCGGCGGCCCGCCGAGGACTTCCGGAGGAGCCGGCGGGACGCCAGCTCCGGCACGTTCTGCTGTCCATCAGATCGTGCTCCCAGGGAATCGGAGTCGACCGCTGTCAGGCTAAAAACCGAACCCAACTTGGCCCGCAACGCGCAGCGGTTGGCGTAAACCGCCTCAACGTTCGCCACGGTTCAAGTCTTCGATCGCTTTGGATGCCGCTGCCGAAATCGGCTTGGGTATGCGTTTGATCAGGCGTGCGTCGTAGTCGAACGGCTCGGGCTTCGCTTTCCTTTTCTTCGGTGCCAAGTAGGGCTTGATGATGTGGGCGGCCCGTCCGCGCTCGGTGACCACGATCTCGCCGTCGCGTGCGATGGCGGCGCGCACCACGGGAAACTCCGCGCGAAGCTGGCGGATGCTGGCAGTCTTCGTGACGGCAAGCTGGGTCAGGGAATTTTGGCAGCCAGATGCTGATGATCCAGCCGGGCTCGAATGATCCTATCAGCGGCAATTCCGCGATGGGCCGCCGCTTTTCTCACCTCGCGTTCGAATTCTTCCGACGCATTGGCCCCGAGAATCACGCGGCTGATGGTCTCGGCCGTAATTTGGAGAAAATACATCACCTTGCCGTTGACCAAGCGCCGCTTGATCTCGGCAGGTAGCTCACCGTCAGTATTCAAAATCGGACGCACTAGGCGGGATTCTTGCTCCAGACACCATTGGCGTGATTTTTCAGCTGCTGATTGGAAAAGTATTCTTGTGAATGGGTCCGGGTTACCGTTTTCATTTTCTTCCATCGCCGCGAACAATTCCTGCGCCATTTTTTCCTCGGGGAGACAATACCGCACTCGGAAAAACAGTCGGTCCCCAGAGGGATTGGGTAGCCGAAAGGCACTGAACGGTGGCATGGCTGTATCCAGTTCCAACGCAAGGCCGGTGTGTTTGTCGGCGTAAAGTGACCACTGGGTTGGAATGTCGGGTTTCTCAGACAGACAAAGCACTACAAGATACTTGCTCCAGATTTCCCTGGCAGCCTTTGGCGCGCCGGCAATCAACTGAAGCTTCGCTTCGGCAATAGTAGCTTCGGACAATGAAACCCCGCACCGATGAATTCTCCGGCAAACCGCCGCTTGTTCTCGTGCAGAATCCGCAAGCCGGGGAGTAAATTCAATGGGGTCGTCGAACTCATTCGGTGGCGTGATCTTCAGTTCCAAGTTATGGATCGCGTTGAGTCCATAACGGTCGAGGTATCGATAGAGAAGTTTGGGTGGCTCTTCCTGTATGCCACCCTGTGCCTTCGTGCCCATCCGTGAAATCCGTGGCTGTTTGGGTCACGCGCCGATCGGGTGCCAGGTGGTCTTGAACTCTACGAGGTCGCGGATGGCGTAGAGGCTCTGCGCGCGGTCGGAGAACCAGTCGGTGGACTCCTCGGCTTTCGAGAGTTTGACGCGTTTCACGCTGTCGGCGGCGGCGAGCTTGATGGCTTTGCGCTCGTCGGCGTTGGCGACGCCTTGCACGGCGCGCAGGTGCGTGTGCGTGGCGAAGGTGGGCACCATCTCCTTGCGGAATCCGGTGAGCAGGTTGACCACGCCGCCGGGCAGGTCGCTCGTGGCGAGCATCTCGCCGAGCACGATGGCGGGATACGGCTGCGCGGTGGAGGCGAGGGCGACGACGGTGTTGCCGCACGCGATGGCGGGAGCAAAGAGCGACACGAGCGCGAGCAGCGGAGCTTCCTCCGGCGCGAGCAGACCGATGATGCCCATCGGCTCGGTGACGGTGAAGTTGAAGTGCGGCGACGCGACGGGGTTCACGTTGCCGAGCACCTGTTCGTATTTGTCGGTCCAGCCGGCGTAGTAGATGAGGCGGTCGATGGTGGCGGCGATTTCCTTCGCGGCGCTGGTTTTTGAATCGCGGCGCAAAGCCGCTCCTACCGTCAAGGCATCCAGCATTTCGGCCTGGCGGGCCTCGATCATCTCAGCGAGGCGGTAGATGATCTGGCCGCGGTTGTAGGCGGTGCGCCTGGCCCAACCGGGGCCGGCCTTGGCGGCGGCCTCGACGGCGTTGCGGACATCCTTGCGGGTGCACTGCGGGATGTTGGCGAAGAAATTGCCGGTGGCATCCTTGACCGGGTAGGTGCGCACGCTCTCGGAGCGGATGAACGCTCCGCCGACGTAGACCTTGGGCGTTTTGGTGATGGGCAGACGAGTCATGGGAGGATTTGGGAAACCACGAAGGGACACGAATTCACACGAAGAAAATCACGGCGGAGTGGAAATCTTCATCCCGGCGGGCCGACGCCGCCCAGATTTTCGGGCTGTCGCGCAGCGGGTGGTTTGATGATTCGTGTCTCTTCGTGTCCATTCGTGGTTCGGTTGGGAGGGGAAAACTCAGGTGGCGGCGGGGGCGTCGTCATCATGGTAGCTAACTTCCTTGTAGCGGAGGGCGACGAAACTGAAGACCACCGCGGCGCCAGATCGACAAATAAAAGATGGCCTGAACCACAGCCTTCAGATGCTTCGGTGCCTGCGTGTAGGCAAATTCCAACGCCGTGATCGATGCCATGACCTCGCCGGCAGAGAGCAGAGCAAAGGCGGGGAGTTGCCACGCGATGTTGGGCTTCAGGCCCGCCTGGATCTTCGACTCAATCCACGCGCTGACGAGGAATGAGACGCCGATCGTGAAAATGCCCAAGCCAATCTTGCGAAGGGCGGTGAGCTTCCATATTTTGTCGATCGCAGGGTAGATGATGTATTGGAACAGCGGGATGAACGACAGGATCATGATCGCGTTCACAACTTGGAGCTGGGCGGCGAGAAGTTCAAACTTCCAACCAAAGAAGGAGATGATCCGATCCATCTTCTGGGCCTGCAAAACCCACTCGCCGCCGCTTTGATCCCAGAGGGCCCAAAAAGGAATCAAGAACGCGAAGATCAGAGCAAGGCGGCCTAGGATGGCCAGGCTCTTCCGGTTGAACGTCTCACTGATGAACGCCTTCCCTTTCGGTGGAACGTGGACGAACTTGTAGCGGCCGGACCAGAAAATAAAGGTGGCGAGCAACATCAACACAGCAGGCACGCCAAACGCAATTCGCGGTCCGTAGTCTTGAAGAAACCTCGGGATAAACCAAATGGAGAAAGCTGAGCCGATATTCACCGCGAAATAGAACCAGCCGAATGCGCGCGACACGAGATGTTGGTTGGTCGCGCCGAACTGATCGCCGACGTTGGATGCTACGCAGGGTTTGATTCCGCCGGCCCCGAGAGCGATCAAGCCAAGTCCAACCGCGAGTCCCAGCCGCGTGTTGTCCGCGGTGAGAACCAAGCAACCTGCGCAGTAGACCATGGAAATCCAGAATACGGTCCGGTATTTCCCCCAAAAGACATCGGCAAGAATTGCTCCCATCATTGGGAAAAAGTAATTTGAGCCGACAAAGAGATGAAACCAGAAGTTGGCGTCGTTCTCGCTCATCGGCGCGAGGGCGCCGCTGCGGTCGCGCAAATACTGTGTCATGAAGATGACGAGAATCGCCTTGAGGCCGTAGAAGTTGAACCGCTCGGCCGCCTCGTTGCCGACGATGTAGGGGATGCCGGGCGGCATCGTGGTCATTTTCTGCGGGGCGGTGAGATATTTGTTTTCAGCCATGAGAGTAATTAGAAACAGGAGCGAACCACGAATGAACACGAAGACACACGAATGGATTCAAAGAACCAAGCGCTCCCATTCGAGTTTGGGTTTTGAGAAATTGATGATGAGGCCGACACGGAGTTTGGTGATCTGGAGGTAGTTCAACATTTTGCCGCGCTCCAAGTCGGTGATGTGGTCGATGACCTTGGTATCGACCACCACCGCGTGGCCAGCGATGAGGTCGGGAATGAACTCACCGACTTGGACGCTTTTGTAGAGAATAGCAAAGCGCCGCTGCTGCTCGCACGGGATGCCGCGAAGATTGAACTCCACCACGAGGGCGTTCTCGTAGGGCTTTTCATGGAGCCCATGGCCCAGCGTATTGAGCACTTCGATGGCACATCCCACGACCGAGTAAACCAGCTCTCGGTGCAGGAGCTGGCCATCTTCGTGTTCATTCGTGTCCATTCGTGGTTGTGCACGGTTCAAACCAGCCGGCAGTAATCGAGCAGGCCTTGGCGGCCGCCTTCGCGGCCGAAGCCGCTCTCCTTGTAGCCGCCAAAGGGCGAAGTGGGGTCAAACTTGTTGTAGGTGTTCGCCCAGACGACGCCCGCTTTGAGCTCGGTGGACATCTTCAGGATGCGCGAGCCCTTGTCGGTCCACACGCCGGCGCTGAGGCCGTAGGCGGTGTTGTTGGCTTTCTCGACCGCCTCGTCGAGGGTGCGGAAGGTGATCACGCTGAGCACGGGGCCGAAGATCTCCTCGCGCGCGATGCGGTGGCTCATCGAGACGTTCGAGAAAATCGTCGGGCGGAAATAGTAACCCTTCGCCGACAGCTTGCACGGATGCTGGAACATCTCCGCGCCCTCCTTGATCCCGATGCCGACGAGGCGCTCGATGGTGCCGAGCTGCTCCTTCGAGTTGATCGCGCCGACATCGGTGTTCTTGTCGAGCGGGTCGCCGATGCGCAGCACGCGCAGGCGGGTCTTGAGCTTGGCGAGGAAAGTTTTCGCGATGGGCTCGTGGACGAGCAGGCGCGAGCCGGCGCAGCAGACGTGGCCCTGGTTGAAAAAGATGCCGTTGACGACGCCCTCGACGGCCTGGTCGATCGGCGCGTCGTCGAACACGATGTTCGCCGCCTTGCCGCCGAGTTCCATCGTCATCCTTTTGTCGGTGCCGGCGAGCGAGCGCATGATGATCTTGCCGACCTCGGTCGAGCCGGTGAACGCCACCTTCGCCGCCGTGGCGTGGCCCATGACGGCGGCGCCGGTGTCGCCGAAACCCGTGACGATGTTGACGACGCCCGCGGGCAGGCCGGCGTCCTGGAAAATCTCGGCGAGCTTCAGCGCGGTGATGCTGGTCGTCTCGGCCGGTTTGATGACGATGCAGTTGCCCATGGCGAGGGCCGGCGCGAGTTTCCACGCGAGCATGAGCAGCGGGAAATTCCACGGGATGACCTGGCCGACGACGCCGAGCGGCGCGACCCGGCGGCCGGGCGCCACGTAGTCGAGCTTGTCGGCCCAGCCGGCGTGGTAGAAAAAGTGCGCGGCGGCCATCGGCACGTCGAAGTCGCGCGATTCCTTGATGGGCTTGCCGCCGTCCATCGTCTCGGCGACGGCGAACTCGCGGGCGCGGTCCTGCAGCAGGCGGGCGATGCGGTAGATGTATTTCGCGCGTTCGCGGCCGGGCATTTTGCCCCAGACGGTGTCGTAGGCTTTCTGCGCGGCGGCGTAGGCGGCATCGACATCGGCGGCGCCGGCCCACGCGATCTCGGCGAGCTTGGATTCGTTGGCCGGATTGATGGAGTCGAAATACTTGCCGGAGGCGGGGGCGACGAACTGGCCGCCGATGAAGAGATCGTAGCGGGCCCGGAGGCGCGGGTCGGCGGTCTCGGGCGCGGGATCGAATTCCCAGAGGTCGCCGAAGATCAGCTCGGGGAGGGGACGGCCTTGGGCGCGCGCGGTCGGGCGCGCGGATTTTTTCTCGGTCAGGGTGGGCATGGGCAGGGAAAATTTAACCACGAATGGACACGAATGAACACGAAGCCGTGGCATTGATCCGATTCAGTTTCGTGTTCGTTCGTGTCGATTCGTGGTTGGATTGTTCAGTAGCTCTCGGCGGCTTCGCTGAAATAATACGGGGCCTGGTAGGCGCCGGTGCGCTCCTTCTCGAGCTGACGGAGGAGGTCGTTGAGCAGCGAGGAGGCGCCGAAGCGGTAGCGGGTGTTGTTGAGCCACTCGTCGCCGAGGGTTTCTTTCACGGCGATGAGGAACTGGAGCGCCTGCTTCGCGGTGCGGATGCCGCCGGCGGGCTTCATCGCGACGGGCGTGCCGGTGTCGAGGTAGAAATCGCGGATGGCCTCGAGCATCACCTGGTTGTTGCCGAGGGTGGCGTTGAGCGTGGTCTTGCCAGTGCTGGTCTTGATGAAATCGCCCGGGCGAAGCACGCGCATCGCGAGGAAGGACGCGGCGCGGATGTGGTCGAAGGTTTCGAGTTCGCTGACTTCGAGGATGACCTTGAGCGTCGCGGCACCGCAGGCGTCGCGCACGGCGACGATCTCGTCCTGCACGAGCTGAAATTCGCCCGAGAGAAACGCGCCGCGGTTGATGACCATGTCGATCTCGTCGGCCCCGTCGGCGACGGCGGCCTTGACCTCGGCGAGGCGGGTGCGGAGCGGGGCCTGGCCGGAGGGGAAGGCGGTGGCGACGGACGCGATGCGCACGGCGGTGTCTTCGCCCAGCGCGCGGCGCGCGTGTTTCACCATCGCCGGATAGACGCAGACGGCGGCGACGGTGGGGATCGACGGATCGTCGTGCGGGCTGAGGGCCTTTTGGCAGAGCGACTCGACCTTGCCGGGGGTATCCTTGCCCTCGAGCGTCGTGAGATCGACCATCGAGACGGCGAGCTTCAGGCCGAAGACCTTGGAGCCTTTCTTGATGCTGCGGGTGGTGAACTTGGCGACGCGTTCCTCGATGCCGATCTGGTCCACGGTGCCGATTTCGTTGAACAAACGCCGGAATGAGGCATGAGCTGGCGGTGACATGTCTTGCGCACTATCCGGCCTCGCCCCCTCGAAAACAACGCCAAAGTCGGGCGCATGGCTGGTCGCTTTTCTCCTGCTGGTCGGCCGGCTCGCCGCAACCGCCGACGATCCCCCGGCCCCGCCGCGTTTCGCCGGGCCCTTCGACGCCGGGCTGATGGCCGAGCCGCGCAAACGCGAGGCGAGCGGACTCGCAGCGTCGCACCGCCCCGACGGCGTGGTGTGGACGCACCACGACAGCGGCGGCGACCCGGTGCTGTTCGCGCTCAACTCCGCCGATGGTTCGTCGCGCGGCGCGGTGCGGCTGCTCGGCGGAGCGAACACCGACTGGGAGGACATGGCGTCGTTCGTGCTCGAGGGCCGGCCGTGGCTGCTCGCCGCCGACGTGGGCGACAACGCCGCCGTGCGCCGCGACCTCGCCCTGCATCTCGTGCGCGAACCCGACCCCGCGACGCTCGCCCCCGGCCGCGAGACGGCGTTGCGGCCGGACTACTCGATCCATTTTCGTTACGAGGATGGGCCGCGCGACTGCGAGGCGGTGGCCGTCGATCCGGTCGAGCGCGCGGTCTATCTGCTCAGCAAGCGCGACGGGCCGCCGCGCCTCTACCGGCTCCCGCTCGCGGCGGCGGGCGCGGCCCAGCCGGCGGTGGCGAGAATCGTCGGCACCGTCACGCACCTGCCCGAGCCGAATTTCCTCCAGCGGCAAATCAGCGCGCCCACCGGCAAATTCCGGCGCCTGCCCTGCGCGCTAGATTTCTCGCCCGATGGCCGGCTCGCGGTTGTGCTCACCTACGGGGACGTGCTGCTGTTCCCGCGCGCGGCCGGCGAGAGCTGGGCGGCCGCGCTGGCGAAGGAACCGGTGCGGCTCGCCGGGCATCGTCTGCCGCAGGCGGAGGGCGCGTGCTTCTCGCGCGACGGCCGCTCGATCTTTGTGTGTTCGGAGAAAACGATGAAGCTGCTCCGCTACGACCGGCGCGCCTCCCGGGCGGGCTCCGGCGCAGCGAACCACGAATGAACACGCAGAAACACGAACGAAGCCCCAAATGGCGGCTGGGTTGGGACCGGTAGATTCTCAGGGAGCGCCCGCGTCTCGCGGGCCGTCCGCGGCGTCTCGCCGGGGATTTCCGGAGGCGCCGGCGGGACGCCGGCACCAGCACGTTCTGCTGGCCAGCAGAATGCGCCCCCCGAGACAAAATGAGGTCGTGAGTTGCTGAGGTTTGGTCGAACGCTCGGGAGCTTGCTCCGGAGATGTTTGCTTGTGTCCGCTCGCGGCTTCCGCCCGCCGCGCGGCGACGGCGGCCGGCGCTTGCCACCTGCCGGCCCGTGCGAATAGTTTGCCGGCATGAGCGATCTCACGCCCGCCACCCCGACCGCGCCGCACGGCGAACTCGTCATCCGCACCATCGCGATGCCGGCCGACACCAATGCCAACGGCGACATCTTCGGCGGCTGGATGATGTCGCAGATGGATCTCGGCGCGGCCATCGTCGCGAAGAATCTCGCGCGCAGCCGCGTGACGACCGTCGCGGTGGACGGCATGGTGTTCCTCAATCCCGTCTTTGTCGGCGACGTTGTGAACTGCCACGCGACGCTCGTGAAAGTCGGCCGCACCTCGATGAAGATCGACGTCGAGGCCTGGGTGCAGCGGGGCCGCGACGGCACGTTGCTGCGCGTGACCGAGGGCGTCTTCACCTACGTCGCCATCGACGAACACGGCCGGCCGCAACCCGTCAAACGGTGATCGCAGCGACCACAGACTTCGCGGCGGACGACGGATTGGCTTTCGGTTCAACCGGGCTCGTCCGGGAAATTCGTGGCCAAGAAACTTTTCTAGAATTTCCCGAAGTAAGCCCCCGGGGTATTCACGGCAAGCGGTGCCGGCTTGTGGTAGCGAGCTTGCTCGCGACTCGTTCGCCTAGCGTCGCGAGCAAGCTCGCTCCCACACTCTCCATCCATGTCGGGAAAAATTTCGGGGGGTCGGACCCATCGCTTATGAAACCACGCCGCATTTTCTTTTCTGCGCTGGTCCTCGGACTGTTCGCCCTCGCGCTACCCGCCGGACGGGCCCAGCCAACGTCGATGGCCGACCGCCTGAAGGCGTCGGTCATCCGGATCGAGGAGACGCGGCTCTACGCGCTGACCACCGCGAACACGCCCGCGCTCGAAGAGATGATGACCGCCGACTGCACCTACGTGCATTCGAACGGCCTGGTGCAGTCGAAGAAGCAGTTTTTCGCGGCGCTCGGCACCGGTGCGCTGAGCTACCAGGTTTTCCGGTGGACCGAGCCGCCCACGGTGCGGCTCTACGGCGGAGACTTCGCGATCCTGGCGGGCAAGGCCCACCTCGAGGTGGCGTCGAAGGCGGCGGGCGAAGCGAAGTTCGACGTGCTCTACACGGCGGTCTACACCGTCGTCGACGCCGAGTGGAAACTCGCCTCCTACCAATCCACCGTCGCGGCGAAGTGAGCCGCGCGCTCCAGCAAAATCGGACTTTACAGCTCCCGGTGCACCGTCATTTTGCGGGTGCCCCATGAGATTCCTCGGTATCACCGCCGCCTCGGTATTGTTCTGCGCCTCGCTGCAGGCGCAGGTTGTTATTTCGGTGCCGACAGGCGCCAACACCGGCGATGACGGCAACACCGGCCAGAGTTTCACGCCGAGCATCAACACCAGCGGCTCCTTCACCGGCTCCAGCGCGTTTCTGACGCAGTTCACGTTTGTGGTTTCGCCCAACGCGTCGATCTCAACACCGCCCGCGTTCTTGCTGATCTTTTCTAATTTCAGTGGTGGCACGGCCACCGGCTTACTGCAGGCCTCGATCAACTCGCAAACGTGGTCGGCCATCGGGGCGAACAATACCGCGACGTTCAATTTCGCGGGCGATGTGGCTTTGGACATCAACACGACCTACTTCGCGATCTTCTCTGATTCCCAAACGGCGTTTGTCCACAACGGCGCGCGCATCGGGCGCGGCATTTTGTTTGACGGAGACGTCTATTCCGGCGGCGCCCTTTTTCACGATGGGAGTATCCAGCCTGGATTGGACGCCCGGTTCACCGCGACGTTCAGCACCAGCCCGGTGCCGGAGCCTTCGACGTGGGCGATGTTCGCGGGCGGTCTGGCCACGCTGGGCCTCGTCGGTTGGCGTCGCCGCGCTGCGCGCCGGTGAATCGCGGGCACTGTAACGCGTCGCGGGCGGCGGTCGTTTGACATCGGCGCGGCGCCGGGTGAACTCTCACGGCTTGCCTGACGAAACACACAACGAGCGCACGCGCGGGGTCATCGCCGCGGCGGGGAGTTTCTTTTTCTGGGGCGTCGTGCCGGTTTACTGGAAACAGATGCAAGGCATCGCGGCGATCGAGCTGATCGCGCACCGGATCGTCTGGTCGCTGCTGTTTCTGCTCGGCCTGCTGTGGTGGCAGAAGAATCTGGCGACGCTGCGGCCGGCGTTTGCCGAGGCCCGCGCGGTCGGGCGAAATCTCCTCAGCAGCCTGCTGCTTGCGGCCAACTGGACCGTTTATATCTGGGCGGTGAACAGCGGGCACGTGATCGAGGCGAGCCTCGGCTATTTCCTCGTGCCGCTCGTCAACGTCGCGCTCGGCTCCGTGCTGCTGCACGAGCGGTTGCGGCCGTTGCAGTGGACGGCCATCGCGTTTGCGGCGGCCGGCGTGCTCTCCCTGCTCTTCGGTGTCGGGCACGTGCCGTGGATCGCGCTGTCGCTCGCGGTTACGTGGTCGGGCTACGGGTTTTTCAAGAAACTATCCGCGCTCGGCCCGCTCGCCGGCTTGACGGTGGAGACGCTGCTGCTGTTTCCCGTCGCGGCGGCGGCGCTGCTCTGGTGGCACCACACCGGCGAAGGGGCGCTCGGTCGCGTCGATGCGTGGCACCACGTGCTCGTGCTGAGCGTCGGCGTGGTGACGGCGATTCCGCTGCTGCTTTTCGCGTATGGCGCCCAGCGCATCCGGCTGGCGACGCTCGGGCTGCTGCAATACCTGTCGCCCACGGTGCAGTTTTTCATCGGGCTGCTCGTCTATCACGAGGTGTTTGATGCGGGCCGTTTCCGCGCCTACGCGCTGATCTGGTGCGGCCTGATCCTCTACACGGCCGACAGCTTTTGGGCGCAACGGCACCGGCTGCGCAAACCCGCGGCGGCGTGAGCGGTGTCGGGCCGCCGCTTGACGACGCGCCGTTGTTCGCTCGCGCACGGCACGGCCGCAAGGGCCGGCCCTACAGGGACGACAAACTCGCGGTCACTTCGGGCCGAAGTCGAGCAGCTCCATCTCGAACACGAGCGTGGCGCGCTGCGGGATGTGCGGCGGTTTGCCGCGCGTGCCGTAGCCGAGCTCGTAGGGGACGATGAGAATCCATTTGTCGCCGCGGTGCATGAGCTGCAGCGCCTGATCCCAGGCGGCGATGAGTTCGTCGCGGCCGACGCGGGTCCTGAAGGGTTTCGCGGGGTCGGTGGTTTGGTCGAAGACCTGGCCGTTGAGCAGCGCGCCGACGTAGAGCACGGACACCATGTCGCCGGGCTCGGGCGTGGCGCCCTTTTTGTCGCCCTCCTTGAGCACGACGTAGCGCAGGCTGGTGCTGGTGCGCCGGGCGGTCGGCCACTTTTTCTCGACGATTTCGCGGTCTTCGGGCGGCAGGCGCTCGCGCTGGGCGTGCAGCGGCGCGGCGCCGAGGACACAGAGGAAAAGAAATACGCAGCGGCGGACGAAGGGGCTCATGATTTTTTCTCGGGGAGGATGACGCGGAAGGTAACGACGGGCTCCTTGGCCGTCGAGGCCGGATCGGCGGCGGCGGGCGCCGCGGCGGATTTGTCGGTCTTGACGGTGGGGATGAGGTCCGGCGCGACGGGGGCGAGCGCGCGGCGGGCCGCGTTCTGGACCGACGCCGGCGCGACGCCCGGACCCGCGGTCGTGATCGTCGGCATGGCGGGCAGGGCCGCGAAACCGCGTTCGATCAGCTCGGCGACTTTGAAGTCGCGCGTCTTCGAGGCGGCGCTGCCCATCGTGACGACGATGAGGCGGCGGCCGTGGCGCTCGACGGTGGCGGCGAGGCAGAAGCCCGCGCCGTTGGTGAAGCCGGTCTTGAGGCCGTCGAGCCCGGCGACTTTGCCGAGGAGGTGGTTGTGGTTGCGCATTTCCACCGGGGCGGCGCGCACGCCGGCGCCGAACGGGCGCGTGCGGATCGAGGTGTATTTGGTGACGTCGGTCTCGCGCAGGAGGTAGCGGCAAAGCACGGCGAAGTCGCGCGGCGTGGTGAGGTCGCCGTCGGCGCGGTGGCGGTTGGCCGGCGGCAGGCCGTGCGGCGTGCGGAACTCGGTGTGCGCCAGCCCGAGCGCGCGGGCCTTGGCGTTCATCAGCTCGACAAAGGCTTCGGCCGAGCCGGCGGCGGTGCGCGCGAGCGCGTAGGCGGCGTCGTTGGCCGACTGGATCATCATCGCGTAGAGGAGTTCCTCGACGGGGAAGACTTCCTTTTCCTTCAACCACACCTGCGTGCCGCCGATCTTCGAGTCGGCCGCGGTGACGGTGACGGGCGTATCGAGTTTCAGCGCGCCGCTCGCGAGCTGGTCGTGCAGCACGGCGAAGGTCATGAGCTTGGTCATGCTCGCGGGCGGGCTGACGACGTCGGCGTTGTCCTCGAAGAGCACGTGGCCGGTCTCGGCGTCGGTCACGATGGCGCCGAGGTAGGCGGCGCCGGTCGGGGCGGCGGGCTTGTGCGGGGCGGACTTGCGGGCGGCGGAGAGGGAAGCGGCGGCCGCGAGGAGGACGGTGACGAGAGCGAGTTGGCGCAGGGAAAACATGGAAATTGAAACGTCAAGGCAGCCGTCCGCCGCCGGCAAGGCAACGAAAAATCCGAAAGCGACTTTGACGAACGCCGCGAGCCTGCAACACTGCCGCACTCTTTCTCCCTATGTCCCCTTCCGCTCCGCTCTCCCCTCCCGCGCCGCTCGGCGCGTTTCGCGAAGTGCCCTTCATGGGCGTCATTTTTGTCGTGCACGAAGCGGCGAAGCGCGGTTTCAGCAACGGCCACCCCGACTGGTGCAATCTCGGCCAAGGCCAGCCCGAGATCGGCCCGATGGCCGGCGCGCCGAAGCGCCTCGCCTCCGTCGAGATCAAACCCGAGGACTGCGCCTACGGGCCGCTCGGCGGCACCGACGAGTTTCGCGCGACCGTCGCCGGTTACTACAACCGCCTCTACCGCGCGGGCAAAAAATCGCAGTTCACCGCGGCCAACGTCTGTGGCGCGCAGGGCGGGCGCTTGGCGCTCACGCGCGTCATGGCCGCGCTCGGTCACGTCAACATCGGCTACATTCTTCCCGACTACACGGCCTACGAGGACATGTTCGACCTGCACCACTCGCGCCTTCACCCCGTGCCGATCCGTGGCAACCCGGCTGATGGATTCACGTTCACGGCGAAGATGCTGCTCGCCGCCATCGACGCGCACGGGCTCACCGCGCTGTTGCTCTCCAATCCCTGCAACCCGACGGGTGGCGTCATCCAAGGCGCCGAGCTCAAGCGCCTCGTCGACGGTTGTCGCGCGCGCGGCACGACGCTCATCCTCGACGAGTTCTACAGCCACTACATCTATACGCGCGCCGGCAAACCCGGACGCGGCCCGGTCAGCGCCGCGCCTTTTCTGGCCGACATCGAGCGCGACAACGTCCTCCTCGTCGACGGCCTGACGAAGAATCACCGTTATCCCGGATTCCGCATCGGCTGGGTGCTCGGCCCGTCGGCGATGATGGAAACCCTCTCGCGCACGGCGTCGTCGATCGACGGCGGTCCCTCGCGCCTCGCCCAACGCGCCGCGCTCGCCGCGCTCGAGCCCGCCCGCGCCGACGAGGAAACCGCCGCGGTGCGCGTCGAGTTCGCGAAGAAGCGCAACCTCATGCTCAAACGCCTGCGCGCCCTCGGCGTGAGGTTTCCGCGCCCCAGCGAGAGCACGTTTTACCTCTGGGGCTCGCTCGAAAATCTGCCCGCTCCGCTCAACGACGCCATGACGTTTTTCTGGCGCGCGCTCGACCACAAGGTGATGACGGTGCCCGGCCAGTTCTTCGACGTGAATCCCGGCAAACGCCGCAAGGGCGCCTCGCCGTATTCGCAGTGGATGCGTTTCAGCTTCGGCCCGCCGATGGGCAACGTGAGGCTCGGCCTCGACCGGCTGGAGGCGATGGTCCGCGCGGCGAAGTGAACTCGCAGCGGCGCACGCCCCGCGGAAAGTGTCACTTATTAAA
The DNA here is from genome assembly GCA_016199925.1 of Opitutia bacterium. Lineage (GTDB taxonomy): Bacteria > Verrucomicrobiota > Verrucomicrobiia > Opitutales > Opitutaceae > JACQFT01. Next base: position 24,842 of record JACQFT010000014.1, read on the forward strand.
TGACACACAGCCATCCCACAGCGGGTGGTGATTTAGGGCGGAAAGAGAGCGGCTCGGTTGCGTGAGTTCCGATTACCTGCCAGAGGGCAGGGATGAAAAAAAGAAAACCCAAACTACCGAGCCGGCCGCAGGCTACGGTTATCCGCCAGTTGGT
>JACQFT010000246.1 GCA_016199925.1 Opitutia bacterium
GCAAGCGCAAGGGGCTCTCGATCCGCGAGGCGGCGGAGCACACCAAGATCCGCGGCGACTACCTCCAGAAATTCGAGGCCAACTCGTTCGACCTCTCGCTGCCCCCGCTCTACATCCGCGGCTTCGTGCGCTCCTACGCGCGCTACCTCGACCTCGACGCCGAGCGATTCCTGCAGGACTACGACGCCGTGCTCGCCAACGAGGGCAAGAGCGTCCGCCGCGAAACCCGCGAAGTTTACGGCCGCGTCGACTTCGGCGATTCCGGAGAAGCCGGCGCCGCCAGCGGCGGCCTGAGCCAGGCCGTGATGCTGAAATACGGCCTCTTCCTCGGCGGCGCCGTCGTCGTGCTCGTCGTCGTTTCCATCCTGGTCAACGCGCTCTCCTCCGGCTCCGGCAAACCCGCCGCACCGGCCAAGACCGCCGCCGCTGCGCCCGCGACGCCCGCACCCGTCGATGCGGCGCAGACCGTCACCCTCATCGCCACCGACGCCACGCGCGTCAAAGTCGTCGACGAGACCACCGGCGCCGTGCTGCTCAACACCGCCACCCTCGCCCGCGGCGAGTCGAAGACCTTTCGCAAGACCGGCAGCCTCCTCATCACCGTCGAAGACCGCACGAAGCTCCGCCTGGAGGTCAACGGCCGCGCCACGGAAATTCCGCCGTTCCCCGACGGCAACTACGGCCGCTTCCGCCTCGACTGAGCGGGCCTTGCCTTTGCCGCGGCGGCTTCCGCGTCCGTCGCCGACACGCGCGCTGGCCGCGCCCAGGGCACCCGGCCCGATTCTTCGGCCGGCCCCGCCTTGGCACAAAACGGATCGCTCCCGCTCCGCCGCAGGGCGTTCCGGTTTGCTCGCGCAAACAGTTCCCCGGTGGGTCAGCGCGCTGGCCCACACTTACCGAACCAAACCGGAAAGCCGTGCGCCCTGCCGCTCCCGCCGACAATTGGCTTCACATCCCCCGGCGGCGCGACTTGATAGGCGCAGCCATGAAGTCCGCCCCTCCGGAGACGGCCGAGCTCCTCCAACGCGTCCGCCAGCAACTGATCCTGGCCCAAGTGCGCATCATGGAGCTGGAGGATGCCCGCGACGAACTCCACCCGAAGCTCGCCACCGCGGAGCACCTGCTCGCCCAAGCCCAAACCCTGGCCGACGCCAAAGTCGAGGAGGCCGCCCATCTCGAAAACGTCCGCGCAGCCCTGCAACTGCAGTTCGAGCACCTGCGCCACATGCAGCACGTCACCAACGAGGCGCTCGTCGCCACCCGCGCCCAACTCGCCGCCGCGGAAAATCGCATCGAAGGTCTCGCCAACAGCGTGGCCGCCTCCCAGTCCGTGGCCGCCCGCCTCGCCGAGGTCGCGGCGCGACTCGAGCGCGAACTCGAAGCCGCCAACGCCACCTCCGCCTCCCGTCTCACCCGCCTCGGCGAACTCGACGCCGAGCTGCGCGCCACGAAAGCGTCCCGCAGTTGGCGCTGGACGAAATGGCTGCGCGCCCTCGAGCGCACCTTTTCCGGCCGATAGCCATGCAAGTCTCCGCCCCGCTCCGGCTGCACGGCGAAGTCGATACTCCGCGGCCGCTGCGCGCGCCCGACGGTCTCGTGCGCCTCACCGGCTGGTGCCTCTTCGCGGAGCCCGCCGCGCCTCCTCCGGTCCGCGTGCTTACCGCCGCGGGCGAGCTGCCGCTCAGCCGGCGCACCGACCGCGCGGATTTGTCCGCGCGTTTCCCCGCCAACCCCGACGCCGCGCGGGGCGGCTTTGAGATCGAAGGCCCGCTGCCAGCCGGAGTTCACCTCGCGCGATTCGAAGCGCAATTGCCCGACGGCTCGTGGCAACTCTTCAAGGAATACACGCTCGCGGTGGAGCCCCGGCCTTTCGCCGCGGGCCTCGAGAAGCCAGGCTCGCAAGGCACCGTGCGCGAGCGGGTGCACCTCGAAGGCTGGGCGCTGGACCCTTCCGGGGAAATCACCGGCTTGTCTCTCCGCTACGGTCATCAGGAAATCGCCTGCCGCCTCGGCGAAGCGCGCCCGGATCTGGCCCGCCAGTTCCCCTCCACGCCGCAGGCGGCCCGGTCCGGGTTCACCAGCGCAACCAACCTCTCGGCGGGCCGCGGAGCGCTGCGCGTCAAGGCCCGCCTCGCCACCGGCCAGTCCGCCATCGCGCGCACTCCGCTCGTGATCGACGTGCCCACCGACGAAAACCACGGCCCCGAAGTGGACTTCGGCGCCGAACGGATTGCGTTGCCGCACCCGGCGGCGGTCGGCGCGCGGCCCGCCGTCGCGCCGGCCGAGCCGCCGCTCAACCTGCTCTTTGTCCTCCCCGGCAGCTTCGCGTCGAACAGCGCCCTGCACGTCGCCGCTCTTGCCAACGAACTTTCCCTCGCCGGCCACCGCTGCGCCGTCGCCGTGCCGCACGATCTCGCCACCCTCGCCCATCATTCGGCGCCGGCCTTCCGGGGCCTGCTCTTCGCCGAGGCCGAGGGCGGCGTGACCTTTGCCGACGGGCGCGGACCCGATCTCCTGCACGCCTGGACCTCGCGCGAAAACGTCCGCCGCCTCGCCGTGCAACTGCGCGCCAGGCACGGCTGTCGCATCGTCGTCCATCTGGAAGACAACGAGCCGCAGTTGCTCGCCCTGACGCTCGGCCGGTCCGGCGGCGAACTCGAAAACCTTTCCGCCGCCGAGCTCGACCGCGTGGTCCCGCCCGACCTCTCGCATCCGCGGCACAGCCGCGCGTTCCTCGCCCAGGCCGACGGCGCCACGGTGATCACCGACCGCCTGCGCGAATTCGTGCCGGCCGGCCGGCCGTGCCATCAGCTCTGGCCGGCGGCCGACGCGCGGTATTTCTTCCCGCGCCCCCGGCCCGCCGCCTTCCGCGGGACGCTCGACCGCGGGCCCGGCGAGACCGTGCTGTTCTATCCGGGCAACGTGCATCCGGCCAACGCCGCCGAGGTCCGCGAGCTCTATCGCGCGGTGTTGCTGCTCAACCGCAGCGGCCATCCGGTCACCCTGCTACGCACCGGCCTCGACACCGTCGATTTTCTCGGGCCGCTGGCGGCCGAGCTCGCACCGCACGTCCTCTCCCTCGGCCAGATCCTGCACCATCGGCACCTCGCGCCGCTCATGGCGCTGGCGGATATTTTTGTGCAACCGGGCGCGGCCGACGAGTTCAACGACTACCGCTTCCCTTCCAAGCTGCCCGAATTCTTCGCGCTCGGCCGGCCGGTCGTGCTCCCGCGCACGAACCTCGGCCGTCTGGTCCGCCATCGCCACGACGCCTATGTGCTGGAGCAAGCCGATGCCGAGGGCATCGCGGACGCCGTGCGCGAGCTGCGCGCCGACCCGGCGTTGGTGGCGGCGTTGAGCGCGGGCGCCGTCGCCTTTGCGGCCGCGCACTTCAACTGGCACCGCAGCGCCGCGGCGCTTGCCAAGTTCTACCGGTCGCTGGCAACGTCGTAGCTCCATGTCGGTTTCTCCAGCGCAACGCATCATCGTCACCGGCGGCCGCGGCCGGCTCGCCTCCTTGGTGGCGGAGCATTTTCGCCCGCCGGCCCGCGCGGTCGAACTCTACTCGCGGCAGGCCGGCCCTGGATTCCACGATCTCGCCGGCCTGGGCAATCCCGCGCGCCTCGCCGGAGCGGCGGCTGTTTTGCACTTCGCCTGGAGCACGCTGCCCGCCACCTCCGAAGCCGGCGGCGGACTCGAGGCGCAGGTGGATTTGCCGCAGCTCGAGCGCCTGCTCGCGGCGCTCGCGACGGTGCCGGCGCAGCAGCGACCGTTGTTCGTCTTCTTCTCTTCGGGCGGCACCGCTTACGGCAACGCTCCCGGCCGGCCCAGCGTCGAGGACGATCCGCTGCACCCGATCGGCTGGTATGGCCGCGCCAAGGCCGCGGCGGAACAGCTCATCGCCGAGCACGGCGTCCGCGCCGGCGTCGAGTGCGCCGTGCTCCGCGTCTCGAATCCCTACGGCTATCCGGTGCCGAGCGACCGGGCGCAGGGCATCATCCCGCACGCCGTGCGCTGCGCCCTCACCCGGCAGCAGCTCACCCTCTGGGGCGACGGCTCGGCGCGGAAAGATTTTCTCTACTACACCGACTTTCTCGCCGCAGTGGAACTCGTCGTCGACCGCCGCCTCACCGGCACCTTCAACGTCGCCGCGGGCGCATCGCACTCCATCAGCGAAATCCTGGCGCTGGTGGAAAAACAAACGGGCTGCGAGATTCTTCTCGATCGCCGCCCCGCCCGCACTTGGGACGTGCACGACAGCCTCCTCGACCACCGCCGCTTCAGCGCCACCACGGGCTGGCAGCCACAGGTGCCGCTCACCGAAGGCATCAGCCGCGCCGTCCGCGAATTTCAAACCCGGTGACATCATCGTGAATTCCTCGTCCGCAAACTCCAAGTCCGCCGACCGCCCGTTGCTCATCGTCTTTGCGCTCACGCTGGTGCTGACCCTGTGGTTCACCACCCGCTCGTGGCACGCGACGATTCTGGACCGCCACGAATTCCGGCAATTGCAGACGGCGATCTCGACCTACTGGGCGAGGGAAGCCGGTTTCCGCCTCGACTACGAAACCCCGCTCTTCGGACCGCCGTGGTCGATCCCGATGGAGTTCCCCGTTTACCAGTGGATCGTAGCCGGCACGAGCCGCCTGCTCGGCACGGAACTCGAACCGACCGCGCGCGCGATCAGCCTGCTCGGCTTTTTCGGCACTTTGCCTGCGGTCTATGCCCTGGCCGGACTGCTCAAGCTCGCGCCCGCGCGCCGGCTGCTCGTGGTCAGCGCCGTGCTCGCCTCCCCCACCTACCTTTTCTACGGACGCAGTTTCATGATCGAGACCACCGCGTTGTGTTTCTCGGCGTGGTTCCTCTACGCCGTCACCCGCGCCGTGCGCGACCTGAGCTGGCGCTTCACCGCCCTGGCCACGGTCTGCGCCGTGCTCGCCGGTCTCGCGAAAGTCACGACGCTGATCGTGTTCCTCGCTCCCGCGGGCCTGCTCGCCTGGTTGCACTGGCGGCACCGGTGGACCTGCCGGCGGGACCACCCGGGCGCCTTCTGGCGCGCCTCGCTCTGCGCAATCGCTCCCGTGCTGGTCGGCACGATCGTCTCGGCCTGGTGGGTCCGGCACGGCGACCAGGTGAAGAACTCCAACCCCTTCTCCGGTTTCCTCATGTCGTCCGAGCTGACGAGTTGGAACTGGGGCACCTGGGCCCAGCGCACGTCGGGCGAAGTCTGGCGCGAGAACTGGACGAACCTCTCGCAATTCGTGCTCGGGGCGGCGCCGCTCGCGGTGCTGCTGTTTTGCGCCGCCCTCGTCGAGCCGTTCTACCGGCGCGTCGCGGCCTGGTGCGCCGCCTTTTTCTCCTCGGCCCGTTGCTCTTCATCAACCTCTACTACCGGCACGATTACTACTATTCCGCCAACGCCGTTTTCCTCCTCGCCGGCGCCGGCTTTCTCCTCGCCGGCGTGTGGGACTCGCCCCGGCTGCCGCCGGCCGGAAAATGGCTGGCGCTGCTCCTCGTGCTCGGCGGGCAGTTTGGGATTTTCTACACCGGCTACGCCGAATATCAGCGCCGCGAGTTGCCGGCGCCGCCCGCGATCACCGCGGTCGTCCGCGAACTCGTGCCCGCGCGCGACGTCGTCCTGATCTACGGCTGGGACTGGAACGCCCTCCTGCCCTACTACTCGCAGCGCCGCGCCATCATGATCCCCCGCGGCCGCGAACAGGAGTTCGCCGTGCTCGACGGCATCATCAAGCGCCTCGGGCCGCTCCGGGTCTCGGCCTTGATCATCCATAACGACGACACCCTGCGCGCCACGCCCGCGTGGATTCGCGCGCGCCTGAACCACTTCAAGTTTTTCAACACCCCGGTCGCCACGAGCGAGGCGGGCGACCTCTATCTCCCCGAGGAAGCGATCCCCGCCGCGGTCGCCAGATTGCGCGGCCGCGAGTTTGCCGGGGTGACCCTCAGCACGGCCACGCCGTTCGACCCGAACGAAGGCAAACTCCAGGAGGCCGACGTGCGACCGCTGGCCGTGCCGATTTTCCGCCCCGCCCCGGTTCGCGCCCGCAGCATGTTCGGTTTCACCCCGGGCCTCGAAGCCGGCCAGCCCATCGTGCTGTCCCACCCCGACTCCGAGCTCTGGTTCAAGCCCCCGCCCGGTGCGTCGCGCATCGAGGCCATCGTCGGCCTCGGCGCCGGCGCCTACTCGCCGAGCAATCCCTCGCTCACCGACGGCGTGACGGTGGAGATTTTCGAAATCCGGGCCGACGGCCTGCGCCGAGTGCTCTACCGCCGCGACCTCGATCCGGTGCGCGAGCCCGCCGACCGCGGTCCTCAGACCATCACCGTCCCCGACGCCGGACCGTTCACCGGCCAGGTGATCTTCAAAATTACTCCCGGCCCGAAGAACAACCTCAACAGCGACTGGGCCTACTGGGGCCGCATCCAGATCAAGTAGCGCCCGCTCCCGCCGCACCGCGCACGCGCGAGCGGAAACTTGCTTTACTGGCGCCGGAGCCTCCGGCTAAGTTCCGGCCCCTTTTCATGAGCGAAGTCACCCAACCGAGTTTCCACCTCGACCGTCCCGCGAACTGGCGCCCGGAAACCGCAAACGTGGAGATTGTCGGCTGGCTCTACCCGGGGGCGAACGCCGCCTGTGTCGACATCCGCGCCCGCGTCGACCAGCGCGCGTCTCTGGGCATCTACGGGCTCGAGCGCCCGGATACCGAAAGACTTTTCGGCGGCGGCCTGGTGGCGGCGCGCACGGGCTTCATTCAGCGCGTGCAGGTCTGGCGCGGCGCCAGGCAGATCGCGCTCGACTACCACGACGGCACCGCGTGGGTGGAATTCTTCCGCACCCCGCTCGACACTTCCGCTTTGCCCGCGACGGCAACGAAGCCGCCGCTCGTGCTGCGCGCCGTCACCGTTTACCAGACCCTGCACTACCTCTACCGCCATTTTCACCGCGAACCGTGGCCGGCCCTTTGCCGCGAGACGGACGCCGTGCTCCGCGACGTGCTGATGCCGAACAGCGACGTGGGCATCGGCGACCGCTTCCTCGGTTTCATCGAGAACCCCGGTTTCTGGATCTACGCCGGCTACGACAAGTTTCGCATCACGGGTTGGATCTTTGGCGTCGGTCGCGAAATCTTTCAGCTCAGCGCGACGACCGGCGTGCTGACGGAGAACCGCCTCGTCTATCCCAAAGACCGGCCCGACGTCGCCAGCCACCGCCCGGACCACGCCAACGCCCTCAAGTCGGGCTACTACGGGCTGGTCGACATCCGCCAGGAAACTCCGAGCCCGGCGAACCTGAAAATCTTCGCCGAGACCGGCGAAGGCGGCCGCGCCCTGGCGTTCTCGCGGCGCATGCAGCTCGACCGCCGCGACGAATACAACGGCCCCGTCACCATCTACCGGCCGTTTCTTTTCTACAAAGTCGTCGCCGCCTTTCTCCGCGGCCGGCTGCTCGGGCGGTTCGAGTTCGACAGTTGGAGCGAGACGCGCTCGGAGATCGCCCGCCTGCACGCACATCTCGCCGCCACGCTCACCCGCGGCGTTGCGCCGAAAATTCCCGCGGCGATCATCCGCCGCCGCGACCAAGATCCCTACACGCGCTGGTGCTGGCACAATCGGCTCACGCCCCGCCTGCGCGCCGTGCTGCAAAAAGACGCTGCCACTCTGGTGCACGCCGGCGGTCCGCTCCTCAGTGTTGTCGTGCCCGCCTACAACACGCCCGAGAAATACCTCCGCGAGCTGCTCGCCTGCCTGCGCAGCCAACTCTATCCGCGCTGGGAACTCTGCATCGCCGACGACGCCTCCCCGCAGCCGCACGTCCGCCGCATGCTCGAGGAGGCCGCGAAATCCGACCCGCGCATCAAGCCCGTCTTTCGCCCGCAGAACGGCCACATCGCCCGCGCGACCAACTCCGCTCTCGACGCCGCCACCGGCGAGTTCGTCGCGCTGCTCGACCACGACGACCTGCTGCCGCACGACGCGCTCCTCCATGTCGCCGCCGCCATCGTGCGCCACCCGACGGCGAGTTATCTCTACACCGACGAAGACAAGATCGACGACACCGGTCGCCGCTTCGACCCGCAGTTCAAAGGCGGCTGGTCGCCCGAGATGGCGATCACGCACAACTACACGCACCACCTCACGGTGATCCACCGCACCGTCGTCGAGCAGGCCGGCCGGCTCCGCCCCGAATTCAACGGCGCGCAGGACATCGACCTTTTCCTCCGCTGCTGGGAGCTGATCAAAGCCGAGGACGTGGTCCACGTGCCGTTCATCGGTTACCACTGGCGCGCGCATGCCGAGAGCACTGCGACGCGCGGCGACCAGAAAGGTTACCTCTTCAAAGCCGCGCGCCGGGGCATTGCCGAAGCCGTGCAACGTCGCGGCCTCCGCGCCGAGCCGATGCTGCCCGAGTTCGCCAAAAGCTACGCGCTCTGCTTGCACCAACTAAAATGGGATCCGGTTCTCCTCCGCGACAATCCCGTCACCATTGTCATTCCGACGAAGAATCGCGCCGATCTCCTCCGCACCTGCCTCGACTCGCTCGCGCGCACGACGCCGCGCGAGTCCGTGAAGGTTATCATCGTCGACGACAATTCCGACGACGCCGACACCCTCGCCTACCTCGCCACGCTCTCCGCCCGCAGCGACCTCCGCTGCGAAGTCGTGTGGGCCAGCGAGCTTGCTCGCGCCCAACCCGGCGCGCCCGCCGGCCACGGCGCCACCTCGTTCAACTACTCGCGCCTCGTCAATCTCGGCACGGCGCGCGCCGACACGCCGCTCGTGCTCCACCTCAACAACGACGTCGAGGCCCTCGCCCCCGGTTGGCTCGAAGACATGGCCGGCTGGCTCAGCGTGCCCGGCGTCGGCGTCGTCGGCGCCAAGCTCCTCTATCCCGACGGCACGATCAACCACGCCGGCATCAGCTTCAGTCGCGAGGACGGACTCGCGCACGTGCTCTTCGAGCGCGAGCCCGCTGCGGACCTCGGTTATCTTTTCCTGCCGCACGCCGCGCGCAACGTCGCCGCCGTCACCGGCGCGTGCCTGCTGACGCGCACCGATCTCTACCGCGAACTCGGCGGCTTCGACGAAGCGAATCTCGCCGTCGCCTACAACGACGTCGACTACTGCCTGCGCGCGCAGCAGGCCGGCCAGCGCGTCGTCCTCACGCCGCAAGCCGTGCTCCGCCATGTCGGCAGCGCGTCGCGCGGCAACACCTACGCCGAGCGCGAGCACGTCGAATACCTCGCGCGCCACGGCGGCTACCGCGACCCGTTCCACAGCGAGGCGCTCGAATTCCCGCCGCGCAATCTCCCGCTCAATCCCTACCATCAGCGCTACGCCCAAACCGACCGGCCGTTCCGCGCCGTCGTGCTCACGCACAACCTCAACTTCGAAGGCGCACCGATTTTCATCTTCGAACTCGCCCGCTTCCTCGCTGAGCAGCCAGGGGTGCAGCCCACCGTCGCGTCGCCGCACGACGGTCCGCTGCGCGCCCGCTTCGAGCAACTCGGTCTCAAGGTCGAAATCTGGGACGCCGCCGCCATGACCAACGCCAAGTCCCCGGCCGAGTTTGCCGCCGCCCTCGAGAAGTTCGCGGCAAAGCGCAGTTGGGACGACGTCGAACTTTTCGTGACCAACACCATGCTCACGTTCTGGGCCGTGCATCTCGCCGCGCGTCTCGGCAAGCCGTCGGCGCTCTACCTTCACGAGAGCAACACCGTGAAACGCTTCTTCGCCCCGCTGCTGCCGCCGCTCATGCACGCGACAGTCGAGGACGCCTTCCGTCTCGCCACGCGCGTGGTGTTCACCGCCAAGGCCACGCGCGACATCCACGAGGAGCTGAATGCCAACGACAACTTCCGGACGCTGCGCAGTTGGGTCGATTTCGGCCGCATTGAGGAATTCAAGCAGGCCCACGACAAAGCCGCGCTCCGCCGCAAGCACGGGCTCGATCCCGACGCCGTGCTCGTCGTCAACATCGGCTCAGTGTGCGAGCGCAAGGGCCAGCACATCTACATCCGCGGCATCGACCTCTTCGGCAAGGAGCAGGCCGCGCTTTTTCCCGGCAAGAAAATCCAATGGGTGATGGTCGGCGCGCGCGAAGGCCTCTACATGGAGACGCTGAGGGAGGACATCCAGTTGATGGGTCTCCACGACGTGAAAATTTTCCCCGAGACGCCCGACATCTACGACTTTTATCAGCTCGCGGACATCCTCGTCTGCACGAGCTTCGAGGAATCTTTTCCGCGCGTGCTGCTCGAGGCGATGGTGTTCGGCCCGCGCATCGTCAGCACCGACGTCAACGGCATCACCGAAATGCTGACAAGCACTGACGAGGCCTACCTCGTGCCGGCGGGCGACCCGTTCAAGCTCGCCGCGGCGCTCAAATTGGCGCTCGCCGATCACTTCGCCGGCAACCAGAAGATGATCTCGATGGCCTACGCCCGCGCCGCCCGCAACTACCACCACGCCCGCGCCCTGCCGCAGCACCTCCAAGCAGTCCGCGAAGCGTGGCTCGGCTGAGCGTCTTCGGATGCACGAAACCCGCTTCAGTTTTAGTCGGATCGAAACTCCGGTCCCGGGCGCCGCTCTGCCGCAGGGGCCGCACGTGATTCGCGGCTGGGTCTTGCCCAAGAGCGGCGGTCACTTTGTCGGGGTGCGGGCGAGGATCGGCGAGCGACGGTTCGACGGCGTGCACGGATTCCCGCGGACGGATGTGGCCGGGCATTTTCAAACCGGCCGGCCGATTGCGTTCGCCGAATTTTCGGTCGCCGTTGAACTCGCGCCGGGCCGAGCCGAGGTCGTCTTGGAAGCGCTGGAGATCGACGGCTACTGGGCGCCGTTTCAGTCTGTGGTCTTCGAGGTCCGCGCCGCAGCCGTTCCGCCGCCGGTCGCGCCCGGCGGCGAAGTTCGCTGGCTGGAATACACCCGGGCCCTGCGCGAGCTGTTGCGGGACGGGGGCGGCGATACCGAGGCGCGCGCCCGCGCCTTCGTGGCCGGCCTGCCGACGCCGCGCGACCGGCTGCGACCGCCGGCCCCCTTTCACGGCTATCTTGACGAGCCGGCGGCGACGAGCGGGGTGCGCTTTGGCCGCATGGTCGTGGGCGGCCACTTGTTTCACGAGAGCCTCCGCGTGACCCGGGTGTCGGCCACGACCGACCTGCTGGCGTGGCAAACGCTCGATTCCGGCCGCGCCTCCGCCGGCGCCGCGGCGCACCACCCGGCGTTCGCCAACGCCGCCGCGTGCGGCTTCAGCGGTCTCGTGGATGTGCCGGCCCAGTTACCGAACCCCGTCTGCTTGCGCGTTTGCGCCGAACTCGAAGACGGCAGCTCGCACCTGTGCTTCGGCGCCGGCACTCAGCGCCAGACCGACGACGACGAGAAAAGGCCTTTCGCGCCGTATCGCGCCGACGCTTTCGCCGAGTGCGAGGCGGCGCTCCGCCGTGCATTTGCGGAGAACCACTTCGCCTTGATTCAGGACGCCGACTTCACGGGTGCGGTCGCGCATCTGCGCGAAGAATACGAACTGCAGGCCCCGCGCCGTGCACCATCCTCGGTCGCACTCGTGCGTTTCTCGGGTCCGTCCGGCGCTCCGTTGCCCCGCCGGGTTCTTCTGGCCACGCACAGTCTCGGGCGCGAAGGCGCGCCGCTTTTCCTGCTCTCCCTGGCCCGGGGCCTCGCGGGCCAAGGCGTGCAACTGGAGATCGTCAGTCCGGAGGACGGGCCGCTGCGCGCGGAGTTTGCCCGGATCGCGGAGCGCACGCACCTCGTGGACACCCGCGCGTTCACCGCGGCGACCGACGACGACGCGACGCTGGCCGCGGCGGAAATCCTCGCGCGCACCGTGGAGCTGACACGGTTCGACCTGGTGGTCGCGAATACCTTCACGGCGTTCTGGGCCGTCCACGCGGCGGCGACGGCGGGTGTGCGTTCGCTGCTCTATGTGCACGAGAGCACCTCGCCGGCGGTTTTCTATCAGGGGCGGCTGCCGCCGCGCGCCATCGCGGCCGTCGAAAAATCGCTCGCGATGGCCGATTGCGTTTCGTTCACCTCCGCGGCGACCCGGCGCCGCCACCGGCGCGACGGGCAGCCGGAGAATCACCGGCTCACCCCGGGCTGGATTGATGTCGCGGCGATCGACCGTTGGCGGACGGAGCACCCGCGCGCCGCGCTGCGCGACCGTTTCGGTCTGCGGCCGGAGGAACTGCTCGTGACCAATGTTGGCACGGTCTCGAGCCGGAAGGGACAGCACGTCTTCGCTCGGGCCGTCGAGCTGCTTTGGCGCCGCTACCCGGAACTGGCGCGGCGGTGTCGCTTCGTGACGCTCGGGGCGCGCGCGTCGGCCTTCGACACGATGCTCCGGGATTTGCTGGCCCAACTCGGGCGGACCAATCTGCATTTGCACGACGAGACCGCCGACTACCTGCCCTACTACGCCGCCGCCGACTTGTTCGTTTGTTCCAGCTATGAAGAATCGTCGCCGCGAGTCATCCTCGAGACGATGGCGTGCCTGACCCCGCTGTTGAGTTCGGCGGTCGACGGGGTCTCGGAACTGGTCCGACCCGATCTGGAGGCGACCCTCGTGCCGGCGGGCGACACGGCGGCCTTGGCCGAAGGGATGGCGAGGCTGCTGTTCGCGCCGGAGATCGGGTGCAGCCTCGCCGCGCGGGCCCGTGCCCGGGTGGTCGAGCAGTTCAGCGCGGACCGCGTGCTGCCCCACCATCTGGCGCTCGCCTCGGCCGTCGCGGCGGGCCGGCTCTGACGCCGGTCACTTGATCTCGATCCGCCGGCAATAGACCCAATCGTAGGCCTTGGACTGCGGGGACCGGGTGGAAAAATGCAACACCTCCCCGGGCACGGCCCGATAGGAAACCGCCGCGCGCTGGACGCCCCGGTCGGCCGGCCTCTTCACCGGTTCCAGGCGGCGGTGGAATACCTCCCGCGTCCGGCCGCCGGGCGCTTCGCCGGTGATGAAAAAGTCCACCCCGTCGGTGCGGTCTCCGGCGCGCTCGTAGGCCAGCGGGATAAAACCAAAATCCCATTTGATCTGCGTGGCCCCCGCCGGCGGCCGAATCCAAAGATCGCTGTCCGGGTGCATGGAAAGCGCGGCGGCCCCGTCAATCTCCGACAGATCAAAGCCAAATTCAAAACCGGCCCGGAACGGGCCGGGATGCACCAAGGCGAACGCCGTGCGCGCCACGGCCGGCGGAACGTCAAAAACAGCCTGCGCCGACGGGTCGTTCTTGGGGCGCGGGTAAACCGTGATCTCGCCGTAGCGCCGGCTGTCCCGCAACCGGGTCTGCACTCCTTTGAGGTAGAGGCGCCGGATGTAGATGTCCGCGACAGGATGGGAGAACGTCGGCTTGTCCGGAGTCATGTCGAACCGCTTCGTCACCTTGTCGACGAACGGACGATATTTCCTCACGTTCCAAAACACGACGACGGCCGACACATCCTCGTCCGCGAGGTCGTTGAAGGCACGATCCAGATACGCGTTGTCGTATTCGAGGCCGTTGCGGATCATCAGGGCGCGGCGCTGCGAATAATACGGAGTCATCGCCGCCCAGTCCGCTCCGGCCACCACGATCACCGAGCCCGGAGGAGTCAACTCGCGGATCGCCCGCATGAAGGGCCAGTCGCCGTAGGCGACGGCCGACTGCTGGGTCCGATACCCGCCGGCCCAGTAGGTCCCGACCAGGCCGGCGAACGGCACCACCACCACCGCCCACGCCGCCCACCGCGCCAATTTCGAATCAAGCACCGCCAGCAGCAGAAGCCCGATCGCCGCCGTCAGAAAGACCGCACACGAGTAGAAATAATAGTCCTGATAGGCGTAGGCGTAGGGGAAGAGGATTTGCGCCCCGAAAAAAACCGCCGCCAAGGCCAGCGGCCACCCGCGCGCCCGGGGAAAGGCCGCCAGACCCGCCAGCAGGCAAAAGCCGATCAACCAGGGCGGCATGATCGCCAGGCCCCAGCCCAGCAACAGGTCCTTCCACACTACCGACGAGAACATCGAGGAGAACTTGAACAGCCCCCAGTTCCCCAGCGTCAGATTCTCCGAGGTGAAAATATACGCAGACGCATGGGCGGCCTTGATCGGATCGGTGAACTTGATCCACCAGCGCAGCGCTCCCAGCGCCACGGCGACCGTCGCGAGCCCCCACGCCAGCGTCTTGAGCGGCACGACCCAACCCCGGCGCGCCCGGAGGTCCCGCCCCAGCAGCCACGCGCCGGCCGCCGCCGCCGGTATCAGCCAGATCGCGAAGGTGGCGCTCTTCACCAGAGCCGCGACCGTGCCGGCGACCGTGGTGAACGCCAGCCAGCCCCAACTCCGCTTCGCCATCGTCCGCCAGAATCCGAGCAGAAACCACGCGCTGCCCATGAACGCCATCGAATCCATCAGGAAGGCGCGCGAATAGAAAATATACACCGGACAGCACAGTGTCAGCGCCAAGACCAGGAGCCGGCGCGGGCGCGAGGCGACGGCCGCCTCGAGCAGCAGGAAGAGCGCCGGCAGCGACAGATAGAAACACGCCAGCGAGATCGTGCGCGCGGCGAGCAAGTGCGGCCATCCCGTCAGCCGGCTCAGCCCCACGACGGCCCACTCGTAGAGAGGAACCTCCAGCAGGATCGAGACCCACGGCTTGCCGAGAATCGGCGTTTCGTAGAGCAGGGAGAAATTGTTCTGCCGGTCGATGTAGTAAGAGATGATCGCCGTCTGCGACTGGCGAAATTCGTGCCCCGCCATGAAGCCCATCGTCCAATGGTAGGTCGTGAACCAAAAATGGGCCGCCAGGGCCAAACCGAACACGCCGTAGAGAATCCAGCTCTCCCTCCCCGATGTATCGCGTCCAGACATGAGGCCGGAGGAAACGGCGGGAAATCCAGGACGCAAATAAATACTGGCGGACGCGGCCGGGTCGGGGGGAGGTCCTGCAGCCGCTTCACGGGAGGCCCGGCGCGCTCGCCGCGCTTCACCGGGGCTTCGCGCCCGAGGCGGCGCGGCTCCAGGGTTCCCAGGCGAAAGACCCCGGTCGGGTTGGCGCGCCGCGGCACGGTTGCACCCGCCGTTTGCTTCGCTTTACAAGCGGCGGCCGTCCCTCAACGGTAACCGCCCCTCCTTTCCCCCAACCCGATCATGCCGGAACCCAGCTCCGCCCAATTCTACTTGGATCCACCCAGGCCCGAGGGCGTCATCCTCTACGCCGGGCCGGTCATGCTGAAAGGCTGGGCAGTGGGCTCGGGCGGAGACATGATCACCGACCTGCGGGTGCGCTTGGGGACCAAAATCTACCCGGTCGTCTACGGCAATCCCCGGCCCGACCTCGCCCGATATTTTCAACGCCGCGAACCGTTTCTGCTCGCTGGATTCGAAGTCGAGCTGCTGCTCGCTGCGGGAGAAAACCGCGTCGAGTTCGAGATGTGCACCCTCGCCGGTTGCTGGCTGCCGCTTGCGGTGTCGGTGCTCGTCGCCACGCCGGCCCAGCCCGTCGAAATCCCGGCGCAATCCGCGGTCGTCAAGCCTCACGAGTTTGCCCGGGCCCTGCGCCTGGTATTGCAGCGCGCCGTCACCGAACCTCTCCGCGAAGCCGCCGCCGCCGTCGTGGCGCCGCTGCCCATCCCGTTCATCACGCGCTATGCGGCCCTCCCGTTTCACGGCCACCTGCACCAGCCGCCGTTGCTCCAGCGCGCCGACTTCGGCCGCTTGATCGTGGAAGGCTGGTTGTTTCACGAAACCGAAAAAATCCGCCGCGTCGCCGCCACCGTCGATCTGCAAGCCTGGTCGATCCTCGAACTCGGGGGCGATCTCCCGTATGTCGCCGGACTTTTCCCGCAATTCCCAAACGCCCACGGCTGCCGCATCGAAGGCTACGTCGACGTGCCGGCGCAACTCACCCAACCGGTGAGCGTGCGCGTTTACGCCGAGTTGGCCGACGGCAGTTGGCACCTCTGTCACGTGCAGCGCACTTTTGTCTACGACGGCGAATCGAACAAAGCGCCCTACGGCCGCTTCAGTCCGGTGCGCTTCGCCCAAGCAGTCTTCGCGTTGCGCGCCGCGAGTCTTCGCCGCGGGTTTCAGGTTCCCACAGACAAGTGGTTCCTCCGCGCCTTGCGCGAAGTGTGGACGGAATACCGTGCCCGCGCGGCACAAACCTCGCGGCCGACTCGTTCGCTTCCGCCGCCCGGTTCGCAGCCGCCGCCCAAGCACGTCGTGCTGGCCACCCACAATCTCAATTTTGAAGGCGCGCCGCTCTTCCTCGCCGAGTATGCCGAATACCTCGCGAGCCACGGCAGCCGGTTGCACGTGGTGAGCGCCGGCGAGGGTCCGCTGCGGGCCCGCTTCGAAGCGCTGCACGCCGGCGTGCGGATCGTCGACGTCAAGCCGCTGCAACAATCCCGCGACGCCGGCGAACTCCGCGCCGCCCTGCGCGGGTTGGCGGCGACCGTGGACTTGGCGAGCGCCGACCTGGTCGTCGCCAACACGCTCTCCGCCTACTGGGCCGTGCACCTTGCCCACGCGGCCGGCAAACCCTCGTTGCTCTACATTCACGAGAGCACGACGCCCGAGGCCTTCTATCACGGGCAGATGGCGTCCGAGACTTTGCCGCTGGTCAAACGCACGTTCTCGCTCGCGACCCACCTTTCATTTCTGACCCAGGCGACGCGGCGCTACTACGAACCCAGTCTGCCGCGCGCGAACCACAGCATCAATCCCGGCTGGATCGACGTGGCCCGTCTCACTCAACTCCAAGCCGACCATCCGCGTCCCCAGCTTCGCGAGGCCCTCGGTTTGTCGCCGGGCCAACGCCTCGTCGTGAACCTTGGCACGATCTGCGACCGCAAGGGGCAGCACATCTTCGCCCGCGCGGTCGATCTCCTGTGGTGCCGCGAGCCCGCCCTGGCCGCCGGCTGCGAGTTCCTGATGATCGGCGGCCGGCACACGCCCTTCGACCAGACGCTCGACGAGTTGCTCGTTCACCTCGACCGGCCGAATCTCCGCGCGGTCCCCGAGACGGCCTCGCCGTTCCGCTACTACGGCGCCGCGGATTTGTTCGTCTGCAGCAGCTATGAAGAATCTTTTCCCCGCGTCATCCTCGAAGCGATGGCGTTCCGCCTGCCGATCGTCAGCACCGGCGTGCACGGCGTGCCGGAAATGGCCCGCGCCGGTCAGGAGGCGTTGCTCGTGCCGCCCGGCGATCCGGTCGCGCTCGCCACAGCCATGGCGGAGATGCTCTCGCAACCCGACCGCGCGCAAAAGCTCGCCGCGCAAGCCGCCCTTCGGGTCGCCGCCGAATTCGATTCGCGCCTCTTGCTGCCCCGGCATGCGGCCCTCGCCGGCGCGGTTGCCGCCGGGAAATTTTCCGCATGAGCGAATCCAGTCGCCGGCAATCCGCCGTGGAAATTTTCCCACCCGCGTGGCAGTTCCCTGCGGCGGCCAGCTGGCTGGCCGGCTGGATCCATGCGCCCGCGGGCGACGCCGTCACCGACGTCCGGGCGTGGCTCGACGAACGCCCCTTTCTCGGTCTGCACGGATTGCCCCGCCCCGGATTCGACGAGAAATTCAACGGGCGTGCCGGCCCGCCTTACGGCGGCTTCTCCTTTCTCCTCGCTCCGCAACGCGGCTCCACCCGTCTGCGGCTCGAGGCGTGCGATCTCGCCGGGCGGTGGACGGAGTTTTTCCGCACCGATATTTCGATCGCCCCAGACGCGGGTCCGCTGCCGTCTCCCTCCGCGCTCGCACCGCAACTGCAGCAACTGATTCCCGCGTTGCTGCAACGCGCCATTCGCCAGCCGGAACGCAGTCTCTCGGCACTCGCCGCCGAAACTCTCGCCGCCGTTCTCGCCGAGCCGCTCAACGCTCTGCCGAATCTGCCCTTCGTCGGTGCCCTCGAAGAACCCGCACTCACCGGCCGGGTGCGGCACGGCCGCCTCTCCGTCACCGGCTGGCTCGCGCATCCGGCCGCACGGATCACTCGCCTCACCGCCGTGCTCGACCCGCTCCGCGAAACCGCGCTGCCTCACGGACTCGCCCGCCCCGAACTCGCCGGGAAATATCCGCCCGGCAGCGGAGCCGGCGCCTTCGTCGGCCAAATCGATCTGCCCGCGGGGCTCTCTTCGCCGGTGCTGCTGAAAATATTTGCCGAACTCGACAACGGCGAAAAACACCTCGCCTTCGCCCAGCGCTTCCGACCGGAAATCCTCGCCGGCGCCGACCGCCCGTCTCCGCCCGTCTCGGGCTGGCGCTTCGCTCAGGCCGTGTGCGCGCTGACCTGCTCGGCCCGTCAACATTCCGTGCCCACGGTCGGCACCTGCCGCGCGGCCCGCGAAGCTTGGGCAAATTACCCCGCCCGACTGCGCGCGACAGCCGGCCGGGCGCCGCCCGCGAAATACCGTCAGCGTCAGCTCCGGATTCTCGTCGTCACGCACAATCTTAACTTCGAGGGCGCACCCCGCCTCGTGCTGGAACTCGCGACCTTCCTCTCCCGCCAACCCGGAATCGAAGTTCGCGTCATCTCACCGCACGATGGATCGCTGCGCGCCCTCTTCGAAGCCGCCGGCATACCGGTGACCGTGCTCGATTTGGCGCCGACCTTTGGCGCCATGTCCGCAGCCGATTTCCACGCAACCCTCGAGCCGGTCGGCCGCGCCATCGACTGGCACGCCACCGATCTCGTGTTGGCAAACACCATGGTTTCGTTCTGGGCGGTGCCTCTCGCCCGCGCCGCCGGCAAACCCTCTTTGCTCTACGTCCACGAAAGCGCACCGATCGAACGCCTCTTCACTCCGCTGGTGAGTCCGGTTCTGTTTCCGGTCATCGAGGAGGCTTTTCGCACCGCGACCCGCGTCGCTTTCACCGCCGACGCCTCGCGGCAGATTTTCGCGCGGCTCGACCACGGTCATTTCCGCGTGCTCCCCAGTTGGCTCGATTTTGCGGCGGTCGACGCCTTCGTCTCCTCGCACCCAAAGGCCACGCTCCAGGCGCGACACGGCTTCGCGCCTGACTCGATTCTGCTGCTGAATCTCGGCACGGTCTGCGAGCGCAAGGGGCAGCATGTCTTCCTTCGTGCGGCCGAATTTCTGGCAGCGGAGTTGGCGACGACCTACCCCGGCCGGCCGGTCATTTTTCTTATGGTCGGTGCGCGCGAAGACGAATTTCTAGTTTCGCTGCGCGCCCAGGTCGCCGCCGCCGCCTTGCAAAATGTCCGCTTCGTGCCGGAGACCCGGGAAAACTTTGCCTGGCACCGCCTGGCCGACATTCTCGTCTGCACCAGCTTCGAGGAATCTTCCCCGCGCGTGCTGATCGAGGCCGCCGCCTTCGGCACGCCGATCGTGAGCACCGATGTCAACGGCATCCCGGAACTCGTCGCCGGAAGCGACGCCTGGCTCGTCGCGCCCGGCGATCCCTATCATCTCGCCGCGGCCATTCGGCACGCCCTCGCGGCATTCGTCGCCGATGACACCTCCCGTCCGGAGCGGGCCCGTCGCTCGGCCGCACGCCGCTTCGACGAGCGCGTCTCACTGCCGCGGCATCTCGCGCTCGCCAGCGAGGCGGTGGCCGCATACTCGTGACCCATGTCTGAAAACGCCGGCTGGCAATTCGCCGTGGAAGTCCACCCACCCCAGTGGGCTTTTCCCGCCGGGAAAAGCTGGGTCGCCGGCTGGATTTTCGCCGGCGAAAACCGCTTCGTCACCGACCTGCGCGCGTGGGTCGATGGCCGGCCGTTCCTTGGATTGCACGGTTTGCCCAAGCAGGGTTTCGACGAAAAATTTCTCGGCCGGCCCGGCCCGCCGTATTCCGGCTTTGTCATTCAGCTGAACCCGCACCGCGGCGCCACGATGCTGCGCCTTGAAGCCCGCGACCCCGCCGGACGCTGGACGGAATTCTTCCGCACCGCCATCACGGTCGCGCCCGAAGCGGCCGACTATCCTCCGCCCGCTCCGTTAAGCGAACGACTGACCGAAGCGACCCTCAGCCTGCTGAAACTACACGCGCAGCGCCCCGGTCAACCGCTCGCCGCGCTCGCCGACGAGGTCGTGTCGTCGTCGCTGGCCGAACCGCTGAACTCGCTCCCGAATCCGCCGTTTCACGGCGCGCTGGAGGAGCCGCGCGAGTCGGGTTGGCTCCGCTACGGCCGGTTGTCCGTGACCGGCTGGCTCGCCCACCGCACCGAAAAGATCAAACACCTCACCGCGCTCGCCGACGCCGTGCAGGAGTCTCCTCTCCGGCTCGGGTTGGCGCGCCCCGATATTGCGCATGTCTTCACCGAGCTCTCCGGCAACGACCACGCGCAGTTCGTCGGCCATGTCGACTTGCCCGCGAACCAGAGCACGCCCGCACTGCTCAAGGTTTTTGCCGAACTAGAGAACGGCGAAAAGCACCTCGCCTTCGCCCAGCGTTTCACCGCGCACATCCTCGCCGGCGGCGACATTCAACTGCCGCCGCTTTCGCGACCGACATTCGCCCGGGCGTTGTGGGCGCTGCGCGGTTCCGCCCGCCGCCACGGCCTGCCGCTCGGCGCCGCGAGCGACCTGATCGACCGGGCCCGCGAAGCGTGGGCGATTTACCGCGCCGAGGCGCCGCACCGACCCAAGCGGCATGCTCCGCGAAAATCCGCGAAGCCTCCGGGCGTGCCCGGCACGCCGCTGCGCATTCTGGTCGTCACGCACAACCTGAATTTCGAGGGCGCGCCGTGGTTTGTCTTCGAGCTGGCCCGGGCGCTCAGCCGCGAACCCGGCCTCAGCGTGCGCGTGCTCTCACCCGCGGAAGGACCGATGCGCCGCGTGTTCGCGGAAGCCGGGATGCCGGTGGAAGTCGCCGACCTCTCGCAAGCGTTTGCCGCAACCAGCGCAGCCGAATTCGAGCAAAGCCTGCGCCACGCGGTCACCCTCGACTGGGCGAACATCGACCTGCTGGTCGCGAACACCATGGTTTCATTCTGGGCCGTGCACCTCGCACGCGCCGCGCGCAAACCGTCGCTGCTCTACGTCCACGAGAGTTCGGCCATCCGACGCTTCTTCGGCAGGATGCTGGCCCCCGGATTGTTTCCCGTCGTCGAGTCGGCGTTTCAGGTCGCGTCGCGCGTCGTCTTCACCGCCGCGTCCACGCGCACGGTCTTCGACTACCTCGACAGCAAGGGAAACTTTGAACTGCTGCCGAGTTGGGTCGACGTCGCGCGCATCGACGCCTTCGTCGTCGCGCACGACCAGTCCTCGCTACGCCGCAAGCACGGCCTCGACCCCGACGCCGTGCTGCTCGTCAACATCGGCTCGCTCTGCGAACGCAAGGGCCAGCACATCTACCTGCGCACCGCTGCGCTGCTGAAAGAGGAACTCCGCTTCACCTACCCCGGGAAGAAAATCCAGTTCGTCATGGTCGGCGCGAGACCGGGTCTTTACTTGGACTCGCTGCAACAGGAGGCCGACCTCGGCGGACTCGCCAACGTTCTGTTCCTCCCTGAGACCGGCGAAATTTTCGACTTCTACCGGCTCGCCGACATTTTCGTCTGCACCAGCTTCGAGGAATCCTTCCCGCGCGTGCTGCTGGAATCCGCCGCGTTCCGCCTGCCGATCGTGTCCACCAACGTGAACGGCATCGCGGAAATGCTCGGCGCCGACGAAGCGTGGCTCGTTCCGCCCGGCGACCGCTACCAGCTCGGCGAAGCGCTCAAGCAAGCCCTCGCCGCTCATTTCACCGGCGACACCTCTCGGGCGGAGCGCGCACGCGCCGCGATTGTGCAACGCTTTCACGAAGAGCGCTCGCTCCCGCTCCACGTCGCGCTCGCCCGCACCGTCGTCGCGGCGCACCGTTCCTGAATCGTGCAAGAATCCGTCGCCAGTTTCCATCATCTCGAATGGCCCGCGCCCGGCGCCCGGGTGCGGGGTCCGCTGCTCACGCTGCGCGGCTGGGCCGTAGGCAAACCGGGCGGCGCGATCGCCGACATTCGCGCCCGCACGCCGGCGCACACCGCCTTGGGTCTCTACGGACTGCCGCGCACCGACCTCGCCGCGCATTTCCAAAGCAAGCAGAGCTGGTTGCCGGCCGAATTCGTCGTCGTGCTTCCGGTCGCCGACGGCACCGTGAGCGTTGTGCTCGAGTTTATGGATGTGCACGGCCAGTGGCAACTGCTGCGGGAGTTCTCGTGCACGGTGTCGCCCGACGGCGAGAGCGACCCGCGCATCGCCGGAGAATTTGACGCGGCGCACGGCTGGCTTGGCCGGAGCCCGCACGCGCCTTTCCACGGACATCTCGACGACCCAGCAGCCGAATTGAATCACGGCCGCGCGACCGTCTTCGGCTGGTTGCTGCACGCGGAGCAGCCGATCAAAACGGTGTTCGCCTCGACCGACCTGCTCGTTTTCAACCAGCTCGAACACGGGCTCACCGACGACTCGCTCGCGGCCAAAGTGCCTGCGCTGCCGCAAGCGCGCACCGCCCGACTGCGCGGCACCGTGGACGCACCGGCCACGCTCCTCGCTCCGGCTTGCCTGCGCGTCTACGCACAACTGGCGGACGACTCCGTGCACCTGTGCTTCGCCCGACGGTTCACCCCGGCGCAGCAACCGGCGGCTCCGCTCCAACTCGGTCAGCAAATTCCGCGCACTCCGCCGGTGAGCCTGCCGCCATTCCCCTCGGGCCGGCCCCGCCGGCTTTTGCTCGCGACGCGCAATCTCCACCGCGACGACGCCACCCTGCGCGCGCTCGATGTCGGTGGGTTCTTGGTCTCGTCACGGCGCTGGGCCGTGCGACTCGTCACGACCGTCGACGGTCCCTTTCGCGCCAGTTTCGAGGCGGCCGGAATCCCGGTGCAAATCGTGGACCCGCGGCATTTCTTCGCCGCCCAAACCCCAGCCGACACCGAGACAGCCTTGGCCACGCTGGCCCGGCAAATCTGGTGGAGACACCTCGACGCAACGGTTGCGTTCGACTCGCTCTGCGATTGGTTGCTCACCCTCTCCCGGCAACACCTCGTGCCGGCCTTCGCCGACTGGCCGCAGTCCGCGGCCGACCCCCAAGGCGATAGTGTCCCGAATTTCTCCGGCGCCGTTTCCCCGTGGCACAGCACCGGACTACTCGGCGCTGCTCGCGACGAAATTCGCCAAGGGCTCGGAATCATGGCCGGAACCCTGATGGCGGTGTCGCCGTCCGCGTCGTCGCCCGGCCACGGCGGTCCTCAAATGTTGCAAGCGGCCGCATGGCTGCGACTGCTCGCGCCGGCCCGTGCCGCGCGCTGGCGCTTTGACTTCCTCGACGGACGCGATTCCACCACAGCCCGCGCACTCCGGTCTGACACCGCCTTGAACCAAGTCCCCAACTTCGCCGTGCACGACAGCATCACCCCGAACTGGCTGGCCGCAGCCGATCTCGTGTGCCACGCCGGCGACGGGCCGACGACTCTGCGCCCGTTGCTTGATGCTGCGGCGTTGGGCACGCCGCTCGTCGCCGGAACCGGCCACGGCATTGCTGCACTTCTGAACTCAGGCGCCGAAATCGATCTGGTGTCGCCCAACAATCCTCTCGCACTCGCGCACGCGCTGATCGCTCACGCGGCCAACCCTGACGCCGCGGCCCGGCGCGCCCGCGCGGCCCAAAGACGCATTCGCGAACAGCACAACCCGCAGCGCCTGCTTCCGCTCTGGCAGGCGACGCTCGAGTCGGCCCTCGCGGCCAACCGCTGACTTGCCCGGGCTTGCCCTCGACACCGCGCCCCGCCTTAGTTTCGTCTGCCACCGTGAACGAAAATTCCGCCTACATCTTCGACATCGAGGAACCCTGCCGATGGACCTTTGACGGCGAACCCGTGTGGATCAGCGGCTGGTTCGTTTCGAAGACCGGCGCGGTCTTCTCCGACATCCGCGCCGTGATCGACGGCGTGCCGCACCTGGGCATCTTCGGGCTGCCCCGCGAAAACATCGAGCGCCAGCACCGCGGCTATTTCGGTCTCCCGCACTGCGGATTCTCCCTGCGCGTGCGCCCGCCGCGCGGCGCGAAACTGCTGCGCCTTGAACTGCTCGACGCCGGGCAGCACTGGGTCGAGATCTGGCGGACCAAACTCAAGGTTCGCCGCGGCCCGCGCCCCGGAGCGCGGCTGCAACTGGAGTTGCTCCCGGCCCAGCTCGAACGCCTGCTGCAGGCGCGCCGCGCCGACCCCACCGGCGATTTGCGCGCGATCGCGGAGCAACTCGCCGCCGACATCGCGACGGTGCCGCTCGACACGCTGCCCAATCCGCCGTTCTTCGGCGCCCTTGAAGATCCTCTCGCCTTCGGCGGCTCGCAATTCGGCAAGCTTCGCGTCAACGGCTGGATCATCCACCAGGAGCAGCGCATCACGCGCCTGCTCGCGAGCACGCATCCGCTCGTCGAAAACGCGATGGATTACGGCCACCGCGAACGCGCCGAGGCCGGCCGGCTTTTCCCCGACCATCCCTCCGCCGCCCGCTCGCAGTTCTTCGGCATGGTCGACATCGACGAGCATGTGCCCGACCCGGTTTGCCTGAAAATCTTTGCCGACCTCGAAGACGGCACGCGGCACCTCGTCTTCGTCCGCCGGTTCCAGCAACGCAGCTGCACCCAGTTGGAGAAACCGCGCCCGGCCTTCAGCCGCGCCACGTTTGCCGAAATCGCGCTGATTTTCTTCGCCGCCTGCCGCCGCCGGCACATTCGCCTCGGCGCGCCCGGTCCGCTCTGGCGCGCCGGGTGGCAAGCCTACCGCGAATTCCGGCGCGATGCACCGCCGGTCATCATTCCGCACACCGAGACTCCCTACGCCGCGTGGGCCCGCACCAACCGGCTGACCCCGCGTCTCGCACAAACGCTCGCCGACGCAGTCCAGCAAACCGCCGCGGCCGGCGGGCCGCGCTTCGCCGTGCTGGTCGACACCGCCGGTTGCAGCGACCCGCAACTGCGCGAACTCGCCGCGTCGCTGGACGCGCAGCTTTTTCCCAACTGGGAGGCGTGGTTTGTCGGTGAGCATTGCCCGCCGCTGGCGAACGCCCGCTGCCACTTCGAACGCAGCGCCGGTCCAAAGGATCTGGCGCGCGCGCTCAACTCCGCCGCCCACCAAGCCCAGGCAACCCATCTCGCCTTGTTGCCCGGCCATTCGCGCCTGTCGCCCGACGCCTTCGCCGAGATCGCGCGGCAACTCGCGGCTCAGCCGGACCTCGAGCTCGTCTATACCGACGAAGATTTGATGGACGACCGCGGCGCGCGCTCGGCCCCAAAGTTCAAACCCGAGTGGAGCCCGACGCTGGCACTGTCCGGCTTGTTTCCCGGCAATCTCTGCGTCGTGCGCATGAATCGCTTCGTCGCAGCCGGTTCTTTCCGCGACACCTTTTCGTTCGTGCCGTGGTTCGACTTGCTCCTGCGCGTCGGTGATCAGTTGACGACCGCGCAGGTCGCGCATCTGCCCTTGGTTTGCCATCACGGTCGTGCCTCGGTGGCGCCCGAGGTCGACCTCGCCGACCCGTCCGTCGAGCAGACCCGGCAGGCGCTGGCCGAGGCAGCCCGGCGGCGCGGCTGGGCGGCGACGGCGTTTCTGCCGGAGATCGCGCACCACCGTCGGCTGCGCTGCCACCAATTGCGCTGGGACGAAAAGATTCTCACGCGCCTGCAGGTGACCATCGTCATCCCCACGCGCGACAAGCTCCATCTCCTGCAAGAGTGCATCGAGCTTTTGGACGAGACCGTCGACTGGCGCTTCGTGAAACTGGTGATCGTCGACGACCACTCGCGCGACGCCGACGCGGTGAACTACCTCGGCGCCATCCAGCGGCGCAACGATCTGCTTTGCACGGTCGTCCGCCCGCCGGATCCCGGAGCGCCGTTCAATTACTCGCGGCTCGTCAATGCCGCGCTGCCGCACATCGACACGCCGCTCGTGCTGCACCTCAACAACGACGTCAACGCCCTCGAACGCGGCTGGCTCGAGGAGATGGTCGGCTGGTTCACCCAGCCCGATGTCGGCGTCGTCGGCGCGAAGCTCGTTTATCCCGAAAAATCACTCAACCACACCGGCATAATCGTCGGCCCGCACGGCGGGCTCGCCGACACGCCATATGCCAAGGTCTTCGAGCGCGACGTGCCGGAGATCGAATGGCACTCGCTTGCTCGCGAAGTGTCGGCGGTCACCGGCGCCTGCCTGCTGACGCGCACGGAAATCTACCGCGCACTCGGCGGCTTTGACGAAGCCGACTTCGGCGTTTCCTACAACGACGTGGACTACTGCCTGCGCGTGCGCGCCGCCGGCCATCGCGTCATCTACACGCCGCAGGCCAAGCTCATGCACTGGGGCAGCGCGACGCGCGGCGTGACATTCGACGAGGCCGAGCACATCGCGTTCGTCCGCCGCTATCCGTCGTGTCGCGACCCGTATTGCAGCCCGCACCTCGAGCTGCGCGACGGCAAGCTCGCCTGCCGCGGCGCCGTGCATGCCCGCCCGGATCGCGCCGGCCAACTCCGTCTGCTGCTGCTCACGCACAACCTCAACCTCGAAGGCGCGCCGCTGTTCCTCCTCGAATATGCGACCTACCTGGCGCGCGAAGCGGGTTTCCACCTGGAAGTGCTGGCGGCGCAGGACGGCCCGTTGCGCGCCGCCTACGAGGCGCTCGGCGCGCACATCACTCTGGTCGACGCCGCCCCGCTCTACGCCGCGGCGGACGAGGAAATTTTCCACGGACGCATCGCCGACATCGCGCATCAGCTCGACTGGGAGCACATCGACCTCGTGGTCTGCAACACGCTCGTGAGCTTCTGGGGCGTGCATCTCGCCCGGCGCGCGGGCAAGCCCTCGATGTTCTACATTCACGAAAGCTCGTCGATCTTCCGGTTCTTCGAGCAAAAACTGCGGCTGGAAATGCACCGGCTCGTCGGGCAGGCGTTCGAACAGACCACCGCCGCGCTGTTTCTCTGCCAGGCCACCCGCGCCTACTACGAGGATCACAATCTCCACGGCAATTTCCGCCTCGTGCCGAGCTGGATCCGGATCGAAACGATGGAGGAGTTTCGCCGCACGCACGCGCGCGCCGAACTGCGGCGGAAACACGGATTCGCCGACCACGACGTCGTCATCGCGAACATCGGCACCGTCTGCGAGCGGAAGGGACAGCACATTTTCATTCGGGCCGTCGATCACTTCAACCACCACAATCGCGGCCGCGGGCCGGTCAAGTTCGTGCTCGTCGGCGCCCGGCCGGGCATCTACCTCGACCTGCTCCAGGGCGACATCGCCAAGCTCGGCTTGGAAAACCTCACCCTCGTCCCCGAGACGAACGAGGTGTTCGACTTCTTTGTGCTGGCGGACCTGTTCGTCTGCACGAGCTACGAGGAGTCGTTCCCGCGCGTCGTGATGGAGGCGATGGCGTTCCGCACGCCGATCGTGACGACCGACGTGCACGGCATCGCCGACATGGTGCGGCAGCGCGCCGAGGCGTATCTGGTCGCCGCCGGCGACGTCGAAGGTCTCTCGCGCATGATGCGCACCTGCCTCGCGAAGGAACGCAGCGGAAAATCCCTGACCCCAACCGCCTACTCGAAGGCGCTGCGGTATTACGATTATCACAAGGTGCTGCCGCGCCATGTGGCGCTCGCCCGCGAGGCCGTGCTGGCCGAAAGTGAGCCGGCCTCTCCGAACAAAGATTAAATTACGGAACGCCACTATTATATATCAAAACCCGATAGCGGGCGTTCGGCGCTCGGTTGTCCCTGTGAGGTCCAAGCCGCTCGATGCGGGTGAATCCAAGCAAGTGAGCCGAAGCCGACCAAGATATTTTACCATCGCCATGCGCAAAATGCCGCGTTGCCTACCGCATTGCGCCCATGGCTAATTATAAGAAATATTCCGTTGGGTTCCCCGCCATCGGTGGCGCGCTCTGTCGGCCAGAAGTCTGGCGCTTGAACCAGTCCGGCACCGGAAAGATTTTCCCTCGGGTATGAAATTGTTCAGCAAAACGTCTCCCGCGCTGTTGGTCTTCTTCGGCGTTTTTTTCGTCACCTTGTTGTTTTCCGCCTTTACCAACCATATCTGGGAAGACTATTTCATCACCTACCGGTCCAGTAAGAATCTGGCGACCGGTCACGGCTTGGTTTTCAACCACGGTGAGAAGCTCCATACGTTCACGTCGCCTCTAGGTGTCTTGCTCCCGGCCGTCTGCAGCTTGCTCACCGCGAACCGTTCCGATGTCGGGGCGCTTTGGCTATTTCGGATCATGTGCGCGCTGGCCTTGGGTGGAGCCGCCGTGTTTTTGCTGCAAACGGCGACCATACTGCGCTACAGCGGCCTCGTGGCTCTTTTCGTCGTCACTTGGTTTGGCACGGATGCGAAGATCCTCGATTTCTCCAGCAACGGCATGGAGACGGCGTTCATGATGCTTTTTCTCGCCTATGCATTCTGGGCGCATCTGTCTCCCGAACCACGGCAATGGCGTCATCTCGGTTTGGCTTGGTCCGGCCTCATGTGGACGCGGCCTGACAGTTTCGTTTATGTGGGCCTGCTCGCGGCCGGTTTTTGGTTTTTCAACGAGCCGGCGGGTTCCAAACGCAGCCGGAGTGAATTGCTCGCGGTTTATCTGAAAGCGGGACTGCTCACCACGCTGCTCTATGCGCCGTGGCTCGCGTGGGCCGCGTGGTATTACGGCACGCCGGTGCCGCACACGATCATCGCGAAGGGAGGGATCGGCGATCCGCACACGCTCACGGGACTTCTCCTAACGGCCGTCAGACTTCCCTACTTGGCGTGGACTCAATCTGCGTCGCTCGAACTGGCCTTTCTGCCGTCCTACTATATGATTGGAGATTGGCCCAACACGACCATCATAGCTTCGCGCGTGCTGGCGACTATCTGCGCCTTGCTCTGGCTGGTGCCCAAAGCGCGGTTGGAAACACGCGTGGCTTCATTCGCGTTCTTCGGAGCCCATGTTTATCTGACCTATTTCCCCTATTTTCCGTTTCCATGGTATCTGCCCAGCACGACCATTCTCGGTTTCATTTGTCTTGGTGGGGTATTGGCGCAAGCCGTGGGCACCGTGGCGCGCGCAAATTTCGCGCGAGGGGTGGCGATCAGCTTGGCGTCTCTCTTTCTGGCGCTTAGTCTGTGGTCGACCGTCCAGGTTGCCCGGCAGGTGAAAGCCCAGCAGACAATCGTTGAGGAGGGTAATCGACGCCGCATCGGTGAGTGGTTGCATGAACACGCCGCGCGCGGTGACACCGTTTTCATGGAGCCGCTCGGCTATATCGGTTTTTACTCTGGCCTGAAGACCTACGATTTTCCAGGCATGTCCTCCAGCGAGATGGTCCGTGCGCGCAAGCTGGTCGGCAACGAGTGGAGCGTGCTTATCCAATACCTTCAACCAATCTGGCTCGTGCTGCGCCCGTCGGAAGTAGAGCGAATAAACCGCGAGACCCCCGGACTCCTGCGCGACGCTTACCAAATGGCGCAGGAATTCAATCGGTTGGCTGACGTGGAAAAACTTGAGACCTATGGCAAGCGATATCTTGAACTCGACTCTCGGTTCACCGTCTACCACCGCAACCGGCAACTCCGTCACGACGCGCCTTACGCCGAAATCTCCAGCCTCTATCCGTCGCCGATGCAGAACATCGAAGGCTTTGAAATGCTCATGGTGCATGCGCCGGGCGTGATGGTGGTCAGAATTCCTCCAGACGCCAAATTCGTGGACGGGCACTATGGGTTTTCGCCCGGTGCCGACGAAGGGGAACCTCGCACCGACGGGGCTGTTTTCCGCATCGAACTGAGATCACGCGATCGCAGCGTCACGCTGTTGAACGAAGCCGTCGACCCTGCGACGCTTCCCGAACATCGCAAAGTGCAGCACTACCATTTGGCGCTCCCGGCTGATCGAGAGGCCGACTCTGCCCTGACTTTTCTTACCCTGCCCGGCAACACCACCACCAAGGACTGGACGCATTGGAGCGTTCCGGATTTCCACGCCAAACCCTGATGCCCCGACGCGACTCCCAACGATTGGTGCTACTCGGACTCGTGCTCTTGCTCGGCGCATGGGTGTTCTGGCTGCGCTGGCCGGGCTTGGCGTTTTCCGTCTGGAATGTCGACGAAGCCATCCATGCCGCCGCCGCCCGGACGATTCTCGACGGCGGCGTGCTCTATCGCGACGCCATCGACCAACGCACGCCCCTGACCTATTACGCCGTGGCCGGCCTGTTTCGGGTTTTCGGCGAGAACAATGCCTGGGCCCTGCACGCGGCCACCGCGGGACTGATCGCGCTGACCGCGGCGGGACTTTTTCTGATCGGCCGGCGCTGGCCCGGGTCGATGTCCGGGGGGTGGGCCGCGGCGGTTTTCTGCGCCCTGTCGACGAATCTCTTTTTTGCCGGCGACGCTTTTGCGGCCAACACCGAGTGGGCGGTCGCGTTTTTCACGACTTGGTCGGTCTGGTGGTTCTGGCGCAACTGGGAAGGCGCGAAGTTCTGGCCGGCTTTCGGCGCCGGCGCGGGCTTCGGCTGCGCCTTTCTCGCGAAGCAGCCCGGGATGCTCGACTTCGGCGCGCCGCTCGCCGTGGTCGTCTGTCTCTGGCGCCAGCGTCGCTTGAGCGGTGCGGCGGCGGGCACGCTGCTGGGCGGCCTCGTCGCCGGATTCGGGACGGTGACCGTGGCCACGTTCGCCTACTTCGCCGCGCACGGCACGCTCTGCGATTTCTACCAATACGCCTGGACCTACAACCTCGTTTACTACGGGCCGGAGATCACGTTCGGCGACCGTGTTTTCGCGTTCGCCGCGATCGTCCCCAAATTGTGGACCCACTATCCGGCGATCCTGGCGGCCCTGCTGCTGGCGGCCGGTTCGGCGCTGGTGCAACTGGTGCAACAACGTCCGACGCCCGCGGAGGAGCTGGAGAATCCACCCACCCTGTTTTTGCTTTTGTGGGTCGCGCTCTCGCTCGCCGGCGCGGCGGCGAGCGGCCGCGACTACGACCACTATTACATCCAGTGCTTGCCGGCCCTTTCGCTGCTGGCCGCCGCCGGCCTCGCGCGCGCCGGCGAAGGCTGGCGCTCGCACCTGGGTCGCTGGCAAAAATATGGCGCCGGACTCCTGCTGCTCGCGGCCGGGTGGAGCGTGCTCGTGTCGCCCGTGCGGGGGCGTTCGCCCGCCGGGCTCGCGCCGGACCCGGCGTTGCGGTCGGCGGATTTTGTCCGGCGACTCACCGCGCCCGACGAACGCATTTTCGTTTGGGGCTACAACCCCGACATCTATCTTTTCGCCGACCGCAAACCGGCTTCGCGTTTTCTCTACTGTTCGTTCCTGACGGGCCTGATCCCCTGGACCAACTTCGCGCCGGGAGTGGACACCCGCTACGCCATCGTGCCCGGCACGATGGAAACCCTGCTCGCCGAGCTGGAGGAACGGCGGCCGACCTTTCTGGTCGACTGCAGCGCCGGTCCGCACCGGCGGTTCGACAAATATCCGCTCGCGATGTTTCCGCGGCTGAACGCTTGGGTCGAAGCACACTACTCGGTCGCCGAGCCCGAGCAGTTTGTGCCGCAGGGCTTCCGGCTCTTCTTGGTCAACGATTCAGCCCGCCGCGCTCCCGTGCGGCTCGCGGGCGGGCCGGCCGGCAGCAACCTGACTGCGGCCGGTGTTTCAGGTCCGCCGCAGGTCGATCCCGTGCCGACCGAATTCGCGCTGGTCGGCGCGGAAACCGGCGGTCGGCTCCAGCGGCTGGAGTTGCTCATCAACGGCACGCCGTTCGACGCCGTGAGTTTTCAGCCGACGCAGACCATGTCGGTGCGGATGCGCGTGCCCTTTGATCGCCTCGGTGCGGGCAAATATCGGCTGGCCGTGCGCGCCGTCGCTGCGAATGGCGAATCGCGCGTCGGCGACGCCCTCGCCGTGGAGTGCGGCGCCGCGGCCCTTGGCGCCGCACAGGCCGCCGAATTCGCCTTGCCGCACCTGGCCGCGACCGTCCCGCCGCTCAAAGTGCGCGCGCCGAACGGCGCCCAGGCCCGGATGGAGGAAGGGCGGATGGTTTACTTCGCCCACGCGCCGTCGATGCTCGCCTACGAATTGCCCGCCGGCGCGACCGCGATCCGCGGCCGCTACGGTTTCCGCCCCGGAGCGTGGGCCGCGACCAACCCCGGCCGCACCGACGGCGCGGATTTTTCGATCTCGCTAATTCGCCCCGGCGGCACCCCTCTGCTGTTGCATCATCGCGCACTTCGTCCGGTCGAGCAACCCGCCGACCGGGCCGAACAGGAATTCAACCTCACCCTCCCCGCCGGCGCCCGTGGTCGGCTGGAGTTCAACATCACCCCGGGCCCGGCGGGCAGCGCCGCCAGCGACTGGACTTACTGGGCGGACCTCCTGCTGATCAGTTCCCACTAGACGACATGAACAACTTTTGCCAATTAGGGAACTCCTATGGCTGCTGAACCCACTCCCCCCTTGATCCCCGCCCCGCTCGCGAAGGCTCTGGGCTGGGGCGCGCTGTATGCGTTGCTCATCGCCGTCTCCTTCACCTTTCCGTTGATGCCGTCGGCGGAGCTTGATCCGTCCTGGCGCATGGCGCTGGGCTACTTCTTCAACCACGGCATGCAGTTCGGGCGCGACGTGATCTTTACCTACGGGCCGCTCGGCTTCCTGATGGGCAAGACTTTTTCCGGCCTGCAATTCTGGAGTCTCCTCGTCGGGCAAGGCGTGCTCGCGGTCATCGCCGCCACCGTGATCCTCTGGCAGGGGCGCCGTCTCGACGGCAGCAGCCGCATCATCTACTTCGCCTTCTTCCTCCTGTTCGGCACGACCTATGAGGATGCCCTGCACATGCTGGTCATCGGCATCCTCGGGTTCGAGCTGCTCCGCAACGGGCACGCGCCGTGGAAGCACCGCACCGCCGTCATCGCGGTGGTGCTCGCGTTCTACGGCCAGATCAAGTTCACGGATTTTCTGCTCGGGCTGATCGCCGTCACGATCGCGGCGGCCTACGGAATTTGGCGGCGCCGCCGGCGCGAATCGGCCCTGCTCGTCCTCTGGTTTCTGGGCGCTTACCTGGCGATCTGGGTGCTGTGCGGACAGAATCTCGACAATCTGCCTGCCTATTTTTCGGGCTCATGGCAGATCAGCGACGGCTATGTCTGGGCCATGGGCTTCCCCTCGCCCGAAGCGCCGCTCTGGAAGGCGCTCGTCATCCTCGCCGCCCTGGCCGGCTACGGCGCCCTGCATCTGTTCCTCAACCCCGACAAGCCCCGCGCCGCGGCCAACGCGCTGTTCTTCGGCGCCTTCGTGTTTCTCAACTGGAAGCACGGCTTCGTGCGCGCCGACGGCCACATGATCGGGTTTTTCTACTGCGCGCTCCTTCCGATCATCGCCTACCCGACTCTGCTCGAAGATCCGCCGCGCCTGCGCGTGGCGCATCGCTGGGCTTTTCTCGGCGCGCTGCTGCTCAGCTTGTGGGGATTGGAAAACGCCCTCCCCGGCGTCGTGCGCGAGTCGCTGGGCCTTTTTCAAGCCAAGGCCTGGGGCAACCTCGAATCCGTTTTCCGCTGGCAAAGTTTCCGGCAAAACTACCGCGACCACCTCACCGTCGCCCGCCAGGCCGCCGACCTCGCCCAAACCCGCGAGCTGGTCGGCGACGCGACGGTGGATATCCTCGGCTTCGAGCAGGGCGTGGCGCTCTTCAACAAATTCAACTACCGCCCCCGCCCGGTGATCCAAAGCTACTCGGCCTACACTCCGAAGCTGGCCCGGCTGAACGGCGACTTCTACGCCTCCGACCGGGCGCCCGAGTTCGTGCTGATGAAGACCCAGACCATCGACGGCCGGCTGCCGACGATGGACGACTCCGAAGTGCTGCTGATTCTCGCCCACCGCTACGACTACCTCCAGACCGACCGCGGATTCCAGCTCTGGAAACGGAGCGACCGCCCCTTCGACCGCACCACCATCACGCCGAAGCCCCTGCGCCAAGCCACCGTGGAGCTGGGCACCCAGCTCCTGTTCGAAGATCTCTCGGCGCAACCCCTGTGGCTGCGCGTGGACTTGCAGCCGTCGTTCCTCGGCCGGCTCCGCAGCTTTTTCTACAAACCGCCGCAGGTGACGCTCACGATTCAGGACGTCGCCGGCAATCCCCGCAGCTACCTCATGCCGCTGCCGCAGGGCCGCACCGGATTTATCCTCAGCCCCATCGTCGAAGACACCGTCGACTACATGCATTTCGCCAGCAACCGGCCGGAAAAAGCCGTGCGCGGCATCACGCTCTCCGTCGCGCCCGCCGACCGGAAATTTTTCGCCCCGGCGGCCCGGGTGGAAATCTCCGGCTTGCCCCCGGCTTACTCGGGCCTGAAATACTTCACCAACATCAACGAGAAACTGTTCCACATGTTCAAGAACTACCCCGTCGCCTTTGACTCGGCGACCGGCTTCTCCGAATCCATGATCGACGGCAAGGAGGTCGCCGTGATGCACGCGCCCAGCCAGATGGTGTTCGATCTCCCCGCCGGCGCCACCATCATCAGCGGCCAGTTCGGCATGCTCGAAGGCACCTACACCAACGGCGGCAAAACCAACGGCGCCGTCTTTGTCGTCTATTGGTCCAACGGCTCCGACCGCGTCGACCTGTTCCAAAAATATCTGAACCCGGTGAGCAAATTCGAGGACCGCGGCCTCCACGACTTCAAGGCGAAGCTCACCGGCCTCACCGGCGGCAAACTTTACCTCGAGGTGAAACCCGGCCCCTACAACGACCACGCGTGGGACTGGACGGCCTGGACCGACATCCGGATCAAGTAGCCCGCCGGCCGCCCACCGCCCCGCCGGACCTCTCCGATGTCGACGCTGCGCAAGAATCCGTGGGTTTGGGCGGCCGTCATCCTGACGCTGTTCAAACTCTGGCTCACGCGCGGCCAGCCGCTCTATGCCATCGGCAACGCCCGGCACGACGACCGGCTCTTCCTGGAACTGACGGCCCACCTGCTCCGCGGCGAGTGGCTGGGCCCCTACGATCAACTCACCCTCGCCAAAGGTCCGCTCTACTCCCTGTTCATCGCCGGCACCTTTCTCTTGGGCGTGCCCCTGGGCCTGGCCCAGCAACTCTGCTACGCCCTCGCGAGCGCGGTCGTGATCCGCGCCGCGCAGCCGCTGCTGCGCTCCGCCGCCGCCGGCTTCGCGGCCTACCTGCTCCTGCTCTGGAACCCGCTGACGTATGAGGGCGAGAGCCTCACCCGTCTCCTCCGCCAACACCTGCTCGTGCCTTTGGTTCTGCTCGTCGCCGCGAGCCTCGTCGCGTTGCTCCTGCGACGCTCGGCCCCGTTCCGCGCCCGCCTCCCCTGGACCGTTCTGCTCGGCTTCGCCCTCGGCGGCGTCTGGCTGACGCGCGAGGAGACCGTCTGGATTTTCTCCATCGTGCTCGTGCTCGGCGGAGCGCTCGCCTGGCACGCGTGGCGCGGGCCGCCCGGGTCGCGCGCGGCGCTGGGCGGACTGGCCGGCGTCGCCGCCGGTTGCTTCGCGCTGCCGCTGCTCCTCGTCTGCTCGCTGAACGCCCACTACTACGGCTGGTTCGGCACGGTCGAATTCCGCAGCGGCGATTTCCAGGACGCCTACGGCGCGCTGACGCGCGTGCGGGCCGGCCCCGCCTACAGCAACGTGCCCGTCAGCCGCGAAATGCGCGCGGCCCTCTACCGCGTCAGCCCGGCTTTCGCCGAGCTGCAGCCCTACTTCGAACGCGCGGATCATCCGTGGGCGAACCGCGAACTCTTCCCCCACGCCGCGCCCCAGATTCTGGGCGGCTGGTTCATGTGGGCGCTGCGCGACGCCGTCGCGCA